>URGO01000166.1 GCA_900547435.1 uncultured Parabacteroides sp. | reverse complement strand
CGGAGATTAATGACATCAATAAGCAATTGGAGACGCGTACGGATTATGATTCGGACGAATATATGCAGCTCATCGAACGGGTATCTGCATTGAGTGAGAAGTTTTATTCCATCGAGGAAATCAATTATGATGCCGATATTGAGAAAACCCTGTTGGGATTGGGTTTTAAGCGGGAGGACTTCGGGCGGCAGACCTCCGAGTTTAGCGGAGGATGGCGTATGCGTATCGAGCTGGCTAAACTTTTGTTGCAGAAGCCGGACGTGTTGCTCCTGGACGAGCCGACCAATCATTTGGACATCGAGTCTATCCAGTGGCTGGAAGACTTCCTGATAGAAAGCGGACAGGCGGTGGTGGTCATCAGTCATGACCGGGCTTTTGTAGACCATATCACGACGCGGACCATCGAGGTTACGATGGGGCGTATCTACGATTATAAGGTGAATTACTCCCAATATCTGCAACTCCGCAAGGAACGGCGCGAGCAGCAACAGAAGGCATACGATGAGCAACAGAAGTTCATTGCCGAGACGAAAGAGTTTAACGAGCGTTTTAAAGGTACTTATTCGAAGACACTTCAGGTGCAGAGCCGCGTGAAGATGCTGGAAAAGCTGGAAATACTGGAAGTGGATGAGGAAGATACCTCCGCGCTTCGCCAGAAATTCCCGCCTTCGCCTCGTTCCGGCTCTTATCCGGTGATTATAGAGAACGTATCTAAAAGCTACGAGGACAAAACCGTGTTCCGGAATGCGAACCTGACTATCGAGCGTGGAGATAAGATTGCTTTTGTGGGAAGAAACGGAGAAGGTAAGTCTACTTTGGTGAAATGTATCATGGGAGAAATCCCCTTTGAAGGGAATCTGAAATTGGGCCATAATGTGATGATCGGGTATTTCGCTCAAAACCAGGCCTCGTTGTTGGATGAGAATCTGACGGTATTCCAGACAATTGACGATGTGGCCAAAGGCGATATCCGGAATAAAATAAAAGACCTGCTGGGCGCTTTTATGTTTGGCGGAGAGAACTCGGCAAAAAAAGTGAAGGTCCTTTCCGGCGGAGAACGCACGCGTCTGGCGATGATCAAGCTCCTTCTCGAACCGGTGAACCTGCTCATCCTGGACGAGCCGACCAATCATTTGGACATGAAGACGAAGGATATCCTGAAGCAGGCCTTGATGGATTTTGACGGGACGCTGATAGTTGTTTCCCATGACCGCGATTTCTTGGACGGACTGGTGACAAAGGTGTATGAGTTCGGGAACCAGAAGGTGACGGAGCATCTTGAAGGAATCTATGAATTCATGCAACGGAAAAAATTGGAGAATCTCCGTGAACTGGAACGGAAATAACCGGAAAAGGGTAGATAGAATCGGTAGAATATGGAACAATTGCTTGCTTTACTGAAGAAGTTTTTCGGCTATACCTCTTTCCGTCCTTTACAGGCGGAAATCATCCGGCATATTTTGCAGAAGAAAGATTCGTTGGTGCTGATGCCTACCGGCGGAGGTAAGTCTATCTGCTTTCAGCTCCCGGCTATTTATCTCCCCGGAATTACGCTGGTTGTCTCCCCGCTTATCGCTTTGATGAAAGACCAGGTGGAGGGATTGGTGGCCAATGGCATCCCGGCGGCTTCGTTGAATAGTATGATTAGCGAGAGCGAACAACAACAAGTAAAGCAGCTTTGCATACAAGGGAAAATCAAACTTCTGTATATCTCTCCGGAACGGGTGAAAGCGGAGGCCGATTGGTTCTTGCCCCGCCTGGATGTATCGCTGATAGCGATTGACGAGGCGCATTGCATATCGCATTGGGGGCATGATTTCCGTCCGGAATATACGCAATTGGCTATCCTGAAAGAGCGTTTTCCGAAGGTTCCTTTTATAGCTTTGACCGCTACGGCCGACAAGGTGACGCGGACGGATATCGTAGCGCAGCTCAAATTGAATGACCCGAAGATATTTATCTCGTCATTCGACCGTCCCAACCTTTCGCTTACGGTGCGTCGCGGATTGAACCAGCGGGAAAAGATACGTGCCATCGTCCATTTTATCCGTCAGCATAAAGGACAAAGCGGGATTATCTATTGTTTGCGCCGGAGTACAACCGAAATGCTGGCTGAGGAGTTGGAGAAATATGCCGTTCATGCCGTGGCTTATCATGCCGGCCTGGCTCCCCAAGAAAGGGAAAAGGCGCAAGATGATTTCATCAACGATCGTGTCGAGGTGGTTTGTGCTACCGTTGCCTTTGGAATGGGTATCGACAAGAGCAATATCCGTTGGGTGGTTCATTTCAATATGCCGGGGAGCATAGAGAATTATTATCAGGAGATAGGACGTGCAGGTAGGGATGGGGCCAAGAGTGATACTTTGTTGTTTTATTCGCTCTCTGACCTGATAGTGCTTCGCCAGTTTGCCGAAGAAAGCGGACAACAGGAGGTGAATATGGAGAAACTGAACCGGATGCAGCGTTATTGCGAGACGGATATATGCCGCAGGCGCATTTTGTTGAGTTATTTCGGGGAAGAGGTGGAAAAAGATTGCGGGAATTGCGATGTTTGCCTTAATCCGCCGGAGCGTTTCGACGGAAGTATCTTGGTGCAGAAGGCGTTGAGTGCGGTGATGCGTACCGGCCAGCAGGTGGCTGTTGATATGTTGATTTATATTCTTCGCGGATCGGCCCGGGCCGATTTGACCGAAAAGGGATATCATCATATCAAGACATACGGGGCAGGGCGTGACATTCCCTATTTGGAATGGAAAGAATACATTTATCAGATGATTCAATTGGGATTTCTGGAGGTCGATTATGCCAATGGGAATAAGCTAAGGGTTACACCACTTGGCAATAAGATTCTTTTCGGACAAAGCAAAGCGTTGCTGACCCGGTATCGCCCTGCGGAAAAAGAAACAACGCGTTCGCGCGTGACAAGGGATGAAGGGCATGTCGCCAAGGCGCGTTTCGCCCGTTCCCAGTTCTCCAACGCGGTGGACGAACAATTGTGGAATGCCCTCAAGCAATTGCGTTATCAACTTTCGGAAAAGGAGAAAACACCGGCATATATCATATTCTCAGATGCAGCTCTGGAAGATATGGTCGAACTGAAGCCTATGACGCTGGAAGAATTTGCCCAGGTCCGGGGGGTGGGGCAAATCAAGTTGGAAAAGTATGGTCGTACCTTCGTCTCGTTGATTCGTTTCGTCTTGAAGAAGCCTAAATGGAGAGAATGACGTTAAATTGTAAACTCTGCTTTGCAATTTTGCGGAAGATGCTTATCTTTGCTCCGTTAAAGAAAAAAAGATATAAAAGTGGAATCGTTTTTTCGCACACATAAATATTTGGTAGAGCATTTGCAGCCCTCCGTTCGCCGCGAATTGATGGATGAGATTGATTGGAATGACCGGTTAATCGGCATCAAAGGTTCGCGGGGAGTAGGGAAAACTACGTTTTTGCTGGATTATGCCCGTGAATATTATGGAGCGGATAACGAGGAATGCTTGTATGTCAATCTGAATCATTTCTATTTTACGGAGCGTACGTTAGTCGATTTCGCTTCTGAATTTTGCCGGCGTGGAGGGAAAGTGCTGTTGATAGACCAGGTATTCAAATATCCCAATTGGTCGAAAGAATTGAAATATTGCTATGAGCATCTTCCGCAATTGAAGATTGTATTTTCCGGTTCGTCCGTAATGCGTCTGAAGGATGAAAATCCGGATTTGGCGGGAAAGGTCGCTTCCTATCATTTGCGTGGCTTTTCTTTTCGTGAATATTTGAATTTGATGACCGGGTATAATTTCCCTTCTTACAAATTGGCTGATATTTTGAGTTTGCATCACCAGATTGAGACGGAAATCAGTTCGAAAATAGCCCCGGCAACTTATTTTCAGGACTATTTGCATCATGGTTTTTATCCTTTCTTCCGCGAAAAACGGAATTTCTCGGAAAATTTGTTGAAAACCATGAATATGACTTTGGAGGTTGATGTACTTTATATCAAGCAAATTGAGCAAAGGTATTTGCCAAAACTCCGTAAGTTATTATATTTGCTGGCTGTAAGCGCACCTTGTTCGCCTAATGTGAGCCAATTGAGCAAAGAAATAGAAATGTCGAGGGCGACGGTGATGAATTATATCAAATATCTGGCAGATGCCCGTTTGGTGAATATGCTTTATCCGGTAGGAGAGGCATTCCCCAAAAAGCCGTCTAAGATATATATGTATAATTCGAACCTGATGTATCCCATTTGTCCGGTAGAAGAGGTGAATTGGAATGCTGTACGCGAGTCGTTTTTCCTTAATCAGTTGCAAAAGGACAATCAAGTGAACGCCGGTTTGCGCGGATGCCAGTTTCTGGTGAACAATAAATATAATTTTAAAATAGATGATAATGCAAGGCCTCGGTATGTACAGGATACAACATATTATGTAGTTGATAGTATGCAGGCCGGAGTAGGAAATATGATTCCGCTTTGGCTTTTTGGCTTTTTGTATTGAAAGAAGTAAAACATACTAATAGTTTATAGCTTTATGACAAAAGAAAAGAAATTTATCACATGTGATGGTAATGAGGCTGCGGCGCACATATCTTATATGTTTAGCGAAGTAGCTGCGATTTATCCTATCACACCGTCGTCTACGATGGCTGAACATGTAGACGAATGGGCTGCTGCTGGCCGTAAGAATATTTTCGGCGAGACAGTTATGGTACAGGAAATGCAATCAGAAGGTGGTGCGGCTGGTGCCGTTCATGGTTCGTTGCAGGCAGGTGCTCTGACCACAACTTATACGGCTTCTCAAGGCTTATTGCTGATGATTCCGAATATGTATAAGATTGCCGGTGAATTGCTTCCTTGCGTATTCCATGTATCAGCGCGTACGTTGGCTTCACACGCTTTGTGTATCTTCGGAGACCATCAGGATGTGATGTCTTGTCGCCAGACTGGTTTCGCCATGTTGTGCGAAGGTTCGGTTCAGGAGGTGATGGATTTGGCAGGGGTAGCTCATTTGGCTACGTTGAAATCACGTGTGCCGTTCATCAATTTCTTCGATGGATTCCGTACTTCTCACGAAATCCAGAAAATCGAAAAGTTGGATAATGAAGATTTGGCTCCGCTTGTAGACCAGGAGGCTTTGGCTGATTTCCGTGCACGTGCTTTGAATCCGATGAAGCCGGTTGCCCGTGGTATGGCTGAAAACCCGGATCACTTCTTCCAGCATCGTGAAGCATCCAATTCGTTCTATGAGAAAGTTCCGGCTATCGTAGAAGAATATATGAACGAAATCTCGAAGATTACAGGCCGTAAGTATGGTTTGTTCGATTATTACGGAGCAGAAGATGCTGACCGCGTAATTATCGCCATGGGTTCTGTAACGGAAGCTATCCGCGAGACAATCGACTACTTGATGGCGAAGGGCGAAAAGGTAGGTTTGGTGGCTGTCCACTTGTATCGTCCGTTCTCGGCTAAACATTTCTTGGCTGCTGTACCTAAGACAGCTAAGCGTATTGCCGTATTGGATCGTACGAAAGAACCGGGTGCAAATGGCGAACCGCTTTACTTGGACGTAAAGGATTGCTTCTATGGCGTAGAGGATGCTCCGCTGATCGTTGGTGGCCGTTATGGTTTAGGTTCGAAAGATACGACTCCGGCACAAATCTTGGCGGTTTACGAAAACTTGTCTCTCCCGATGCCGAAGAACCAGTTCTCTATCGGTATTGTGGATGATGTCACTTTCACTTCTCTGCCTAAGAAAGAAGAAATCGAATTGGATGCCGACGGTATGTTCGAAGCTAAGTTCTATGGCTTGGGTGCTGATGGTACAGTAGGTGCTAACAAGAACTCTGTAAAGATTATCGGTGATAATACAAACAAATATTGCCAGGCATACTTCGCATACGACTCGAAGAAGTCAGGTGGTTTCACGTGCTCACACTTGCGCTTCGGTGATCATCCGATTCGTTCGACTTACTTGGTAAATACACCGAACTTCGTAGCTTGCCACGTTCAGGCTTACCTGCATATGTATGATGTAACACGTGGTTTGCGTAAGAATGGCACTTTCTTGCTGAATACGATTTGGGAAGGCGAAGAGTTGGCTAAGAATTTGCCGAACAAGGTAAAGAAATATTTCGCACAAAATAATATTTCCGTTTATTATATCAATGCTACAAAGATTGCTCAGGAGATTGGTTTGGGTAACCGTACAAACACAATCCTCCAGTCAGCATTCTTCCGTATCACAGGTGTTATCCCGGTTG
>URGO01000165.1 GCA_900547435.1 uncultured Parabacteroides sp. | reverse complement strand
CTTTTCTATTTTCCGCAGCAGATGCTCCTTTGGCACCAGCGCCTCCAAATCTACGATGATTGGCTCATGCCGTGCATCTTTCCTCCAACCTTCCATGTAAACACCCCCGTTTCTTCTATTATAGCAGAAACAGGGGCGTTTGGGTAGTTTTTTGACAGGCTGGGTTATATCCATCAAGGTATTTTCTCAAAACGCCGAATTTCTTTGCAGTGAAGCGATCAATATCTTCACTGCTTCCTGACTTTGTAAAACCACCTTTTGTTTCTATAATCCAGATACCACCATCATTTATGCCAACCACATAATCAGGGTAAAAGGATTTTTGTTTTCCAAAGTTATCCGTATAAACAATCGAGAAATACTCTGCGCCCTTATCTCCGTTCTTATAGAACCATTTCACTTTGCCACTACCTTCGCAAAAACGCTCAAACAGCTTCTCCGGCATAGATCTCTTTTCCGCAGAAGATAAATACCCTGTATAGACATTCTTTGTGTATTCGTCTGAGACTTTGATGTTCCGTCATATGTGAAAATCATTTCAAGAGGGAACCCAACTGGTTTTTCTGTTATCCGGGGAATTGCGAACGTTAGCTGCAAAGACTCATCAGCCATAGCATCACGGACATCTTCTATAAGCCTTCGCTCGTTGTTGATGATAAATGCATATAGGTTTCGTGTTTCCAGACGAAGAATTTTTGCGTCGCACCGAACTCCGTTTAGGAACAGCTTACGCATAATGGTATTAGTGCTGCTATAGTCCAAATTGGCTTTGTATCCAATCTCAGCAACACAGTGATGATACTCTTTGCCGTGTTTATGCGTATTCAATGGCTCGTGAATCGAGATGTCATTTAATTCTGTGATTTGGTCTTTGCTCAGTACGCTGACGGAACCAGATTTGGTAAAATCCACAATATCTTCGTCGAAAGAATAGCCATAAGCTTCTAACTGACTTTGGTTTTTATCGAGGTCCGTAGCGGTATGGTATTTTTTCTCAAAGAACTTCCAAATAACTTTGAGTGCAAACTTAGCATCGCGTGGAAATGGAATATCAGTTTTAAATTGGCTGATAAGCGTAAAGGAACGATATTCCGGCTTCAAGAATACTTTATAAGCATCTAATGCTCCCGTGCCCAAACTCAATTTAACGCTTTCCGTAAATTTCTCATCCAGCGTATAAAGATAACAGCAATCTAAAAGGTCTTCGCCATAATGCTTTGCTTCCGGCATCCGGCGAATCCTTCCAATCGTCTGAATTTCAAATACCTCGCTCATATTGTCACGGAGCTTCACGAGAATCTGCGCTCTTGGGCAATCCCAACCGGTAGCAACCGCCTGTTTGATAATTACAGCTATTGGAGTAGCGTCATTATCTTCAATATCCTCAAGGTTCTGTTTCTTATCAGACAACCATACCGATAGAAGGTTATTCTCGTAAGTAATGCCTTTGCTTTCGAAGTACTCTTCGACACGGTCAAGCAGTGCATCTGATTTATTCGGTAATTGGACGATAATCAATGGATTTACGCCAGAATCTTTCTTGGCGTATGCGGCTCGTAAGTCTCGTTGTTTCTCGAGGGCTTTATCCAGCAGGTAGGATATCTGATCTTCAACGCTAATATGCTGTTCAAAATTTTCATTGATTATCAGGAGCTTTTTTATCAGACCTTCAGCAATAACATCTTCTTCTGGAATCTCTATCAGCAGAGCATTCTTGTAGTTTTTAGGTGTAGCGGAACAACGGATAATCTTATTCGCATTGAACAGGGCAAGAATGTCATCTGCTTTGATCGTATCATTCTGATGTGACTCGTCAACAATTATGGTAAAAGTCAAACCGTTGTCAATTGCATTCTGAATATGTTCGACAAAGTTTGTTCGCTCACTATCCTTAAGTGCATTGTTCCCTTTCTTAGTAAGCTTTTCCCAGTTGATGAAACAGGCATCATTTTCTTCAAAGCCAGAAGACATTATATCGGATAAGAGTTTTGTGTTGCTGCCGTGAATGTATTTATCCATTTTGGCTTTACTCTGTAATTCAAGATTACCTTTTCCGGGGGTAAGCCAAACAAACACTGCTTTGTTTGTGCTCTTCAGATACTCATCCATAAAGTGTGTAAGGATAATGGTTTTGCCGCTACCAGTACAACTCTTCAGGATAATATCCCTATTGGGCTCTCCCATAGCTTCCATAAGGGCCTCAATGGCTTTAAGTTGAAAATTTGTAAGCGTGATCCCCATATTTATCCCTCCAATTCTTTGTAGTAATAATCCGGAATAACATTCACTGCAATGTTATATTCCTGCAGCGCTTGCGCTTGCTGAGCGTCCAGCAATACATCGTGCCCCATATAGAGCTTTCGGCATCTCTTACAGATACCTTCATCATCCAAAAATATCTCTAACTCCTCATCTGTCAGCACGATGGCAATTTCCTCGTTGTCCGTAAAATTGATGCCGTTTTCAAGCTCAACAAGCTCACGAATATGCAAAAGCAGCTCGTCCGCATATTCGTAATACATACGATCATTTATAGGTATGTAATCAACCTTGTAATATTTTAAACAACCGTCATTTCTTTCCAACACATTCTTGATTCTTGTATATGTAATATTGCGACAAATATCATTTTCATTATTTGTGCAAAGGATAAATTTGCGAGTTCCGCCGTCGTAGGAATTGCGTTGCAATACAGCGTGCCCCGTGCTACCCGAACCCGCAAAGAAGTCAAGCACAGTAATATCCTTTTCCGCAAAATAATCAAGGTACATATTTATGAGTTTTACGGGTTTCTTTCCACTATTAAAAGGAACACCTCCCTCGTGTCTTATGTTACCAAAATCTCCTGCCATATCATAAAAATTAGGGATAGGTGTTTCTTTCGTTGCACCTTCTGACATTTTCTCGGCAGGAACGCCTTGATAATACTTGCCCTTTGTGGCGTTCGCCTTTTTGGGACCAGTAAAATAACGATATGGGTATTGGTCATCACCAATACAATAAACTTTATATAAGACACCTAGACCGTCTATATCCTTTCTTCCATCTAGGTAATCACGAAAAAACCGACCTGATGAATTGCCATTAAGAATAGTTCCTGTTGCCCAAATTTCTTTTAACCCATTTTTAAAACCTTCGCTATGTTGTATGATTTTGTATTCGCCTTGATCAAAAATCACAACTTTTTTACCGCCTAACTCTATTTCTTTGCCTGCGGACAATTCTTTGATAGAATAGATAAACTTGTCATAGCCGTATTCTTGCGGCTTTAGATACGGCTTTGCTTCAAATGATTTTCTGTAAACCAGTACTTGCTCAATTTCTTTGTGATACCGCATATCGGATTTTAATGTTTTATCGGGATAACGCACTTGTATATAATCTGTTTTTTCGTAGTTTTCCTCTCCGAAAATTTCATCACAAAGAGCCTTTAAGTGTGGCGCCTCATTATCGTCAATGCTAATAAAAATGAAACCTCTATTTGCTAATAATTTGCGGCATAAAAGCAATCGCTTCTTCATAAACGAAAGCCATTTACTATGTTGAAATAAATCATCTGCTGATACGAAAGTATCGTCATACATAAAATCCCCATTTTGAGTATTGTACGGCGGATCTATGTAGATAAGGTCAATTTTACCTTTATGTGTCTTTTCCAGCAATTTTAGCGAAGCAAGGTTGTCCCCCTCAATAAGAAAATTCATTTGTCCACCGTTGTCGATGAACAGGTCTTTCTCTTCGGACAGTACCGGCGTATGTGTGTCCAGCACTTCATCAATTTTCTCACGGTGTTCCTCAAAAACAAGTCCGTATTTCTTGCCGTTTACATCTTTCTCTAAATCAGAAAGATAAGAAAGCAGATTGCCCGTGTTTTCGTCCTGCGGCGCCGCAGCAATAAAGGCACGAATCTGCTTGATTTTGTCCAGCAGGTCGTCCCGCTTTTTTTTTGAAATATTGGTGCTCATCTTGCATCCTCCAATATAGTTTTATTCATAAGTTCATGCCCAAAGTGCCAATTTGGCACTTTGGAACCACCGTGCTGGCACTTTGGGATTTCGCCAAAGTATCAATTTGATACTTTGGAAGCTGAAAGCTGATACTTTGAAATTCGTCAGCCTCATCCGACTGCCACTTCGACCTTTTTGCCGCTGAAGGCCACGCCGTATTTATAAATCGTCCTGATCCCGGCTGTCGTCAGCTCGGTTTCGTATTTCTTGTCGTTGATCTGCTGCAAGGCCGTCTCGGACAGCTTTTTCAGCTTTTCGTCGCTGCAATTTTTCTCCGCTTTCAGCTCAATCAGGATACCCGGAAGACCCTTTTGCGTGGGCTTCAGCTGAATGTCATAGCGCCCGTCGCCCGATTCCCGGTTGGAGGTCACGAAAGCGCCGCCTAGCAGGGCGCACAAGCCCAGCATAAAGCCGTGGTAGAAGTTCTCCCCGGCGGTATCGAAGGAGCTGACCGACTGGGTCAGCAGCGTCTGTATCTGCGCTTTCAGCCGTGCGTTATCGCCGGAGAAGATGGCCTCCTGAACGGAAATCGCCGTGGACGGCGGGATCAGATTCTCCAGCCGCTGCAAGATCTCCTTGTTATACACCAGAGAAATCTCCCGGTTGGGCAGGGAGACCTCGCACATAAAATCGCCGCTGAAGGAGGGCGTGGTTTTCAGTGCCTTCAGATAGCCGGTCACCAGCAGGAAGCTGTAAATGGTGGAGGGATTGCTCTTGATCTGCGGATAGATCACGCCGGTGTCGATGAAGGTGGTGAAGGTCTCGCCGTTGACCAGGGAGGTCAGACGGTTATAAATCTCCTCGTCCGCCTGGGCAAGCACTTCCCCGATAATATCGTTGCTGCCGGTGGAGACCCAGAAGGGCCTCGGCTCGCACTCGTTGCTGAAGTAGTTGACCACCGACCACGGGTTGAAAATCTCTGTCTTGCCGAAGCGGTAGCCGTCGTACCACTGGCAAATTTCGTCGTACTTATCGGCAGCGCCGTAGTATTCCGCCATCTCCATCACCTCGTCGGCGGTGAAGCCGAAGTAGGCGCTGTATTTGTTGTCCAGCACGGAGTTGATAGACAGGTTGTTCATCCCGCTGAAGATGCTCTCCTTTGCCACCCGCAGAATGCCGGTGAGGAAGCCGAAGGACAGGTGCTGATTATCCTTGAACCCGCCGGAAAACAGGTTCCGCATAAACCGGATGACCTTGTCGTAATAGTCCTTCTGATAGCCCTGCTGGATAGGGGTGTCGTACTCGTCGATGATGATAATGGGCGCAATGGCATAGTGCTTGTGCAGCATAGCGGACAGGTCCAGCAGTGCCGAAGCCAGCTCTACCTCGCTGACCTTGCCGTCTGCCAGCTTTTCATAGGTCTTTTTGCTGTACTCGTCGCACTTTTCACTGGTTAGCAGCTCTTTGTGCCGCCGGGTCTCCTTTGCGAAAATGTCCCGGATGGCTGCAAAGGTCTCCTCCCAAGTATCGAACTTCACATCCTTGAAGGTCAGGAAGATCACAGGGTACTTGCCCTGATAATCCCGGTACTTCTGGCCGCAGGCCCAGATCTTCTTATCCCGGAAGTAGACGGAGGTATCCTTGTCGCTCTTTTCAAAATAAGTGCGCAGCATATCCATATTCAGCGTCTTGCCGAAGCGGCGGGGACGGGTAAACAGCGTCACCATCGGACGCTCGTCGATGAAATCCTTGATCATCATCGTCTTGTCGATATAATAGTATTCCGACGATGCAAGGCAGTAATTGGACACGCCGATGGGCAGGGGCAGCTTCGGCGCGCGCTCCGTCTTGCGGAAAGCGCCCGTCTTGAGCCGCTGATCCGCCGGCTTCTGCGTATCAGCGGGGATCAGCCAACGATTGCCCTGCTTTTTCGCACCGGCGATTCTCCCATTCTTGCAGAGCGTCGCAACTCTCCGCTCCGTTATATTCCAGCGCACTGCTGCCTCTCTTACCGAGATCATTTCAGCCATAGGGGATACCTCCACGCATAAAATCACAAGTACATTATACCCGGACAAAAGAACAATGTCAACAAAGTTTGGAACAATGTCGTTTCAAAACAGCATTGTTCTTTTCTGCACACAAAACAAGCGAGGTCATCGCCCCCCGCTTGCTCGTTACCCATATACAATTTCCTGCATCACGACCTCGTTTGCCCGATGTCTGATGCCGTTCATCTTCCGCACCCACGACTGCGGTTCGCTGGCCTTCAACCTCTCCGTCACACCCTCGGCATCTGCGTATTGTTTTACCAGCCGAAGAAAGGATGCCTGCGCCT
>URGO01000164.1 GCA_900547435.1 uncultured Parabacteroides sp. | reverse complement strand
ATCATGGGAGCATTCAGCACAAGTATTAAACTTGTTTTCTTGGCAACATGAGCGGATTTTACACCAAGTTGCCTTTTCATTTTGCCTGCATCCCGGGCATTTCTCCGACAAGAACTTACGGCAGGCTCCGCAATAAAGGCCGCAAGCAGCTATGTTTTGAGTGTCAACTACGATAGGTTTCATAAACATCAGATGTTGGAGTGAGAAAATTCGCCATTTATCCAAAAGGTGGCTTCCGTGCCAATGAAATGCAGAAGCACGTAATTGGGGTCATTCGGTCCGCCGGGAAAATGATGAATGAACCAGTCCTGCCACATCTCTTTGCGGATGGCATCGTCCGTGACAATCTCTACCGTGCCGCGCAGGGCAACACCATCTCCGTAATGGTCGTAGCAAAGACCTGCCTTGTTGTTCGCCTTAAAATCAAGCACTTTCACGGAATCTGCACTTGTCGCCATCCAAACTTCATGGAACCCCTTTGCACCAATCTTGGACATCTGCACGGGACGAGGATAGCCGTTGGCATCAATGGAAGCAACGGTCACGTTCTCGCATTGGGAAAGCAAATGCGTTGCTTTTTCCGTCAGCGTCCGTTCATCGTTCACTTTCCACCGTTTCAGGTGCGGAAAGTGTTTGAGCATCTGTTCTTTCGCTTGTATGGGAGTCAACTTACACCCCGTCTGCACATTCCATTGGTCTAAGAATTGCAGGCAGAACTCTATCATCTGGTTCATTGTGAACTCTTGGGTGAACTCACCGTTTTTGTAGCAATAAGCGCAATAATCCTTGCTACGGCTTCCATCGGCATTGCTCCCTCTGTTCTCATCAGTCAGGGGCATACCACAACTTTGACAAAATTGTGCTTCCATATACGTTGTCTTATTCAATGCCTGCCAGTCCCTTTACAGGCGGTTATAAAATGCAAGAGCGTGGAACTGCAATGCTACCATGTCTAAGTTGGAGGTCGTAGGAAACCTTTGGCACAGATATGATAATAGCAGCCCACGCTATAGCGTGAGAACCACTATGCCATCTCTTGTACCAAGTCCGAAATTTCCTACGTTTCCAACTTACAAGATAAGCATACCGCTTCTTCTTTTTCTCGTATGTTTCGGAGAGAGTTACCTCAATCCGATTACAAAAGTAAAGGATTTTTCTGATAATCCCCTATCTTATAGTGCTTTTATTTTATTTTGGAAGTGGATTTTTAAGAGAGAAATCTACCGCGCAGATGCGTGTACCTTATATCGGCAGGAAAAGAGGGTTGTTTTTACGAAAAAGCACCCATCCTTTTTAGGAAAAGGGCATATGCTTTTATGGAAAAGGTAGGCATAAACGGAATCGAAGATAGGCATGAACGGACAAAGAGCATGAGATTTTTGCTTTTTCCTCTTGATTACCTTTATTATTTGTCTTACTTTTGTGGTCAAACCCATACACATAAAACATGGAAAATTTCATAAACAAGGACTTCATGCTGACGAATGAGGTCGCCAAAGTGTTATATCATGAAAGCGCAGAGGGCTTGCCTATCATTGATTATCATTGTCATTTGGACCCGAAACAGATTGCCGAGAACCACCAGTTCCGGAACTTGTCGGAGATTTGGTTGGGCGGAGACCATTATAAATGGAGGGCCATGCGTGGGAATGGTGTGCCGGAAGAATACATTACCGGCGGGCGTTCAGAGTATGAAAAGTTTGAAAAGTGGGCGGAAACGGTGCCTTACACCATGCGCAATCCGCTTTATCACTGGACGCATTTGGAACTAAGCCGCATCTTCGGTGTAAATAAAATAGTAAAACCCTCAACAGCGCGCGAAATTTATGAGGAGTGCACGGCCAAGTTGCAGACCGAGGAGTTTCGTGCCGACCGTATCTTGGAGCGTTGCAATGTGGAGGTGGTTTGCACCACCGATGACCCTGCGGACTCGTTGGTTTATCACCGACAAATATCTCAACTCGGACTCAAGACCAAGGTCTATCCGGCCTGGCGTCCTGACAAGGTATTGGCCATCGAGAATCCGGAATCTTATCTTATATATATACAGCGATTGGCGGAGAGTGCCAATCAGGAAATCCGCACATATGATGACCTGCTGGAGGGCTTGCGCAAAAGGCACGATTATTTCGCTTCTTTGGGATGTTGTTTGTCTGATCACGGGATGGATAATTTCTATGCTGATGACTACACCGAATCGGAAATCCGGCACATATTCGCCAAGGTGCTTTCGGGCAAACAACCGGACGAATCGGAAATCCACAAATTCAGGAGCGCGATATTGTTTGAACTGGCGATAATGGATTGGGAAAAAGGTTGGGTGCAACAATATCATATCAGTGTGATACGTAATACTTGCACACGTATGTATAAAGCCATCGGACCGGACACCGGATTCGATGCCATTCTGGAAGTAAATTGCTCTGCCGTAGGTCATAAATTCCTGAATCGGTTGGATGTCATAGGAAAGCTGACCAAGACTATCCTTTATAGCTTGAATCCGAAAGACAATGAGGTGCTGGCCACCTTGGCTTATACGTTCAACGAAGCGCCGGTGCCGGGGAAAATCCAATTGGGTGCGGCATGGTGGTTCTTAGATCAGGAGGATGGCATGAAGAAGCAACTCAATGCTCTATCCGCTATGGGATTGCTTAGCCGATTTGTAGGAATGCTGACCGATTCGCGCAGCTTCCTCTCTTATCCGCGACACGAATATTTCCGACGTATCTTGTGTAATCTGATAGGGGAAGATGTAGAGTCCGGGAAACTCCCTTATAGCGAAATGGATTTCCTCAAGCAGATGGTAGGAGATATTTGTTATCGGAATGCGAAAAGGTATTTTGGGTTTTAGGAGTTAGTAGTTGGTAGTTAGGAGTTAGTAGGAGTTATAGGAGTTACAGGAGTTAAAGCCGATACCATTTTGATTTTTCAAGTTTATACGTTTAAAGCATTTGGCTATAACTCCTCTAACTCCCTCTTAACTCCTTTAACTCCTACTAACTACTAACTACTTTAAATAATGAATATATGAACACAAAGAAAAAAATCGTTACATTCGGGGAGATTATGCTACGCTTGGCAACTCCCGGATATTTACGCTTCAGCCAAGCCAACGAGTTAACGGCTACGTTTGGCGGAGGAGAGGCGAATGTAGCCGTATCTCTGGCTAACTATGGTATGGATACAGATTATATAACCCGTTTGCCGAAAAATGATATCGCACAGGCTTGCATACAGGATTTGCGGGGAAGGGGGGTCGGTACCGATCATATCCTTTTCGGGGGAGAACGCATGGGAATTTACTTCCTGGAAACGGGAGCCGTAGCCCGTGCAAGTAAAGTCATTTATGACCGGAGCCATTCATCCATAGCGGAAATCCAGCCGGGGATGGTGGATTGGGAGACTGTCCTTGAAGGGGCTGACTGGTTTCATTGGACAGGCATCACACCGGCTATCAGCCAAGGTGCGGCGGATGTTTGTCTGGAGGCTATCCGAACGGCTAACCGCTTAGGCATTACAGTGTCATGCGATTTGAACTATCGGAAGAACTTATGGAAATATGGGAAATCGGCTTCGGAGGTTATGCCGGAACTGGTTGATGGATGTGACCTTATCTTAGGGAATGAAGAAGATGCCGACAAGGTATTTGGCATAAAGCCGGAAGGATTTGATGTTACCGCCACACAAGGAAAAGTGGATGCTCAGAAGTTTGAAAGTGTATGCCGGCAATTGATGGCTCGTTTCCCTCGGGCAAAGAAGGTGGTCATCACACTTCGCGGAGCTATCAATGCCAATCATAACACCTGGGGAGGTGTGCTTTTTGACGGAAACCGGCTTTACCAGTCTCCGCGCTATGACATCACGCATATCGTAGACCGTGTCGGAGGAGGGGATTCCTTCATGGGCGGATTGATTTATGGACTGTTGACCTATGCGGATGACCAGCAAGCGTTGAACTTCGCTTCTGCTGCATCTTGCCTGAAGCATACCATTTACGGAGATTATAATCAGGTCTCTGTACAAGAAGTCGAAACATTGATGCAGGGTGATGCGTCAGGACGCGTTTCCCGATAAGTCGAACCTCAAAAACAATAAACTTATAAACTAACAAACTAAGACAATTATGTTAAGCAAGAAATTTAAAGTAGGAATCATCGGCGCAGGGTCTATCGCCCGAAAGATGGCCGATACGCTTCGAGGTATGCAGGAAGCCGAACTGTACGCCATTGCCGCACGGGAGCTTTCGCGGGCTGAGGCTTTTGCCCAGGAGTTCCAAGCCACCAAAGCGTATGGTTCATACGAAGAGTTGGCCGATGACCCTGAAGTGGATTTAGTCTATATCGCTACCCCTCACTCGCACCATTACCAGCACGCCCGTATGTGCCTTTTGAAAGGGAAGCCGGTCTTGTGCGAAAAGGCATTTACCGCCAATACCCGGGAAGCCGAGGAGCTGGTGCGTTTATCCGAAGAAAAGGGGGTATTCCTGACCGAAGCTATCTGGACACGCTATATGCCTTTCTCGCGTACCATCCGGGAAATCGTGGATAGCGGAGTAATCGGTACGCCAACTATCCTGACCGCTAACTTGGGTTATGCCATCTCGAATGTAGAGCGCCTCGTCTTGCCCGACCTTTGCGGAGGAGCGTTGTATGATGTAGGAATTTATCCCATTAATTTCGCTCTGATGACATTTGGTGAAGAGATTGAAAAGATAACCTCGACCTGCGTGAAGAATAATTTGGGTGTTGATATGCAGGACAGCATCACATTCACCTATAAAGACGGACGGATGGCGGTACTCTACGCTACGGCTTATTCTGTTACTGACCGGAGCGCCGTAATTTCCGGTACGGAGGGGCATATCGTGGTGGAAAACATCAATAATCCGCAACGTGCCATCGTATATAACAAAGACTATCAGGAGATAGCCCGTTATGAATGTCCGAAACAAATTACCGGGTACGAATATGAGGTGATAGCTTCTTGCGAAGCTATCGAACAAGGTTGGATTGAATCGCCTTTTATGCCTCACGAAAAAACAATTGCCGTGATGAAGATGCTGGACGGCTTGCGTACCGAATGGGATGTCGTCTATCCGAATGATTCGGTGCAATAGCATTTATCATTTCGTCACCCCTCATTTGAAACCGAAGGGTGACGAAATGTCAATGCTAAAAACAATAACGAATATTCCCGAATAACATATTCATTTTTTCTCTTTCGTATTATCAAGCAATAAGTCCAATTGTGCTTGGAGCTCGTCCCGATTAGGAAGATATAGTTGGTAACGGGCTGCAAAAAGTTGGTTATCTATGCCTTGAAGTGCATACTCCATCAACAACTCATCTTTCTTAGCCCCCAAAACAATACCAACCGGTGGATTATCGTCTGGCTGACAGATTTCGTTCTTAAAGAAATTCAGGTAAAGGTTCATCTGACCTATATCACTATGCTTTATTTCTGCACGCTTCAAATCAATTAAAACATAACATTTTAGAATAGCATGATAGAACACCAAGTCAATTTTAAAACGTCTGGAACCAATCAGTACTATATACTGACGACCGATAAAAGCAAAGCCTCTGCCTAATTCTAATAAGAATTGTTCCATATTGGTTTTCAATGCCTTCTCAAGTTCTGTCTCTTTGTAACGCTTTTGCTTAGGTATTCCTGTAAACTCAAGAACGTATGGGTCGTGAATAATATCAGCTGGAGATGACACTTGATGCCCTTGATGAGCAAGAGCAAGTACACCTTCTTTATCAGTACTAAGCGCTAGTCGCTGAAAAAGAGAAGAGTTAATTTGACGTTTCAGCTCTCTGACTTTCCAACCTTCTTTGATGCACTCCTTCATATAGAACTGTAGCTCCATCGGATCATCACACTTTAACAATTCGAAATAATGACTCCACGTCAATTGGTGAGACAATGTTTCACTTTTTGGGAAAGTCAAATATAGTTTACGCATGTATATAAGGTTAGAGCGACTAAAACCCTTTCCTTTAAGACGTGTCAGGTCTTTTGCAAGATTAGTAATTAGTTTATCACCATACTTAGCTTTAGCGTTACCACCTTGCTCGAACTCCACGATATACCGACCTGTCTGCCAGTTGGCATGAAGCAGTTCTGTATTGATTGCAATTGCAGCCTTTGATTTTGCACTATCCCAAAGTTCTGAAATATGTGAAACAAGTCTTACGTATTCTGGATCGTCAGCTGGATGTTGATCCATAAGTTGTATTACCCGTTGGCGGAATTAAATTAGCGCATATTTAATTCTACCAATGGGTTTCTCATTTTTATAGTTAATTAAGTTTA
>URGO01000163.1 GCA_900547435.1 uncultured Parabacteroides sp. | reverse complement strand
TCGTCGCACTATATGCCGGTCGGCTACATCGGGAATATCCGGGCAAGAAAGAAGTCCGGGTTTACGATTACATTGATATTTGCGTACCGATGTGCGACATCATGTACAAGCGCAGGCTGCGTGGATATGCTTCTGTCGGTTATCAGATTAAGTCAAACGCTCCGATGGATTTATTTAGCGAAAGTCAAAGCGTGATTTTCAATGGACATACATATCAAAGCGAGTTTTTCAAGGATTTATCTTATGCAAAACATTCAGTTGTCATTTCCGCGACAAGACTTTGGTTTGCCAAACACTCCTCCGTACTTGAGATGCTAAAAGAACTATCGGCGCGGGGTGTGGAAGTTGTTGCTTTTATCAAAAGTAATTTAGAAAAGGAAGAAAAGCTAAAGAGAACAGGAGCAAGTATCAGAGTTAATAATTCATTGTCTATTGATGTGGCAATCATCGACAAGTCCTTGATATGGTATGGCTGCGTCAACTATCTTGGTTACAATACCGATGAAAATAATGCCATACGCATTTATGATTCAACATTAGCAGAGAATATTTTGGAAGTACTTTATGCTTAACGTGGAGAGCGTAATGAAGAGCGTAACGTGAAGAGCCATGTTAACTATGAGGGGGAATGGAATTAACTATGTCGTTTTTTCGTATCTAAGTATTGATTTATTCAAAAAAAGGTCCTATCTTTGCAGCCCGAATGAGTTTGTAAATAATAAATAAATAGATAGAAAGATGAAAAGAACATTCCAACCGTCTAACAGAAAAAGAAAGAACAAGCACGGCTTCCGTTCAAGAATGGCTACGGCTAATGGCCGTCGCGTGTTAGCTGCTCGTCGCGCTAAAGGCAGAGCAAAACTGACAGTGTCTGACGAATACAACGGATAATTTACCCGTTTGTAGCGAAAAGGTATAAGGAAAGTAGAGGTTTTTTAGGGAAAGCCTTTACTTTCTTTGTTTTTATACCTACCTTTGGACGTTGGTTCGTAATGAGGACTGAATTATACAATAGATACATAGCATATGAGTACTCGTTTTGTAAAGATAATGAAGAATCCGTTCGTCATAAGTATCCTGTTGGCTATCCTGATAGGATGGGGGCTGATTTATGGGACTTTGTTGTGGCTGGATTCTTATACGCGCCATAATCAGGCGGTTGTGGTGCCGGATGTGAAAGGCATGACGGTAGATGAGGCAGAACCTTCGTTGGAGGAAAGGGGATTGCGTTATAATATAATTGACTCGGTATTCTCGAAAGATGTGCCTCCGGGAGCAATCGTCGAGGTGGTTCCGGCTCCGGGGTCGAAGGTGAAGCAAGGACGTATCCTGTTTGTAACCATCAATGCGAATACTTCGTTGATGGCCGTCCTTCCGGAGGTGGCGGATTTGTCTTTCCGCCAGGCATACGCTTTGTTGCGTTCGTTGGGTTTCTCGTCGGTCGAAGTAAAATATATTCCGGGTGATTACCGGAACCTGGCTATCGGGGTGGAATGGAATGAGCGTCCGGTCGAGCCGGGCAGACATATCCCGTTGAACGCCCATTTGGTGTTGATAGTCAGTAGCGGGGAGGCGGAGATTGACTCCACGGCATTGGATAGCCTGAATATGCTCCCGATTGAGCCATTGGATAGTGATGTTGAAAATTGGTTTTGAGTATGGCGGATTGGTTAGATGAAATAGAAGATGAACAGGCCGATGAGTTGTTGCTGGACGATGATGAATCGGGTGTGGTGATTACCTCGCCGGAAATCCAGCCGGGGTTGTATGAACATTTCAAGGTAGCCGCTGACAAGGGCCAGTCGTTGCTCAGGGTGGATAAGTTCCTGGTGGCACGTATCGAAGGCACTACGCGCAACCGTATCCAATAGGCGGCCGAAGCCGGGTGCATTTGGGTGAATGGCAAGGCGGTCAAAAGCAATTACCGGGTAAAACCGTTCGATGTGGTGCAGATTGTCATGAATCGCCCGCGTCGGGAGACCGAAATTATTCCGCAAGATATTCCTTTAAACATAGTCTATGAAGATTCCGACCTGTTGGTTATCAATAAGCCGGCGGGTATGGTCGTGCATCCGGGGCATGGGAATTATACCGGAACCATGTTGAATGCCATTGCCTATTATTTGCGTGACGAGCAGCACTTCGACCCGTCCGACCCCCGGTTGGGATTGGTGCACCGGATTGATAAGGATACTTCCGGCTTATTGGTAATCGCCAAGACTCCGGAAGCAAAGAGTCATTTGGGCTTGCAGTTCTATCATCATACCACGAAGCGATGCTATCGGGCCGTAGTCTGGGGGCAGTTTCAGGAAGATGAGGGTACGGTGATTGGGAATATAGGCCGTAGCCCGAAAGACCGTATGCAGATGACGGTATTTCCGGATGGAGACCAGGGGAAATATGCCGTGACACATTATCGGGTATTGGAGCGGTTGGGCTATGTGACGCTGGTTGAGTGCCGTCTGGAAACGGGACGCACCCATCAGATCCGTGTTCATATGAAGCATATCGGGCATACGTTGTTTAATGATGCGCGTTATGGCGGAAATGAGATATTGAAAGGAACGACTTTTTCTAAATACAGACAATTTGTGCAAAATTGTTTCGCTATTTGTCCGCGTCAGGCTTTGCATGCGAAGACGTTGGGATTTGTCCATCCTACCACCGGTGAGGAGCTGTTCTTTGATTCCGAAATGCCGGACGATATGCAGCATCTGATAAGCAAATGGCGAACATACGCAACGACTAAAGAGATAGAATTATGAAGAAAAACATTGCTATCATAGCAGGGGGAGATTCCTCCGAAATTGTGATTTCCTTAAAAAGTGCTGAAGGAATTCATTCTTTTATTGATAATGACAAATATAATTTATATATTGCCATCGTAAAACATGACGGTTGGTTTGTGCAGCTCCCGAAGGGTGAACATGCACCTATTGACAAGACCGATTTCAGTTTCCGCGAAGCGGGAGAGAAGAAGCTGTTCGACTTTGCCTACATCACCATCCATGGAACTCCGGGTGAGGATGGACGCTTGCAGGGGTATTTCGATATGATCGGTTTGCCTTATTCCTCATGCGGTATGCTGGTCAGCGCGTTGACCTTTAATAAATATGTGTGCAATCATTACTTGAAGGGATTCGGCGTGCGGATTGCGGATTCGGTCTTGTTGCGGGCTGATTGTCAACAGGTGGACCCGCAAACGGTTATAGACCGTTTGGGATTGCCTCTTTTCGTAAAACCCAATGATGGGGGGAGCAGCTTTGGGATTACGAAGGTAAAATCGGTCGAAGAGTTGCAACCGGCTATTGATAAGGCCTTTGCCGAAGGGCATGAGGTGGTTATCGAGAGTTTTGTGAAAGGAACGGAAGTTACATGCGGTTGTTATAAGGTAAAGGGTAAAGAAGTTGTTTTGCCTTTGACGGAAGTCGTGACACAAAATGAGTTTTTTGATTTTGATGCCAAGTATAATGGGCAGGTACAGGAAATCACTCCGGCAAGAATTTCTCCTGAGTTGACCGCCAAGGTGCAGCAGGAGACATCCAGAATTTATGATATTTTGGGTGCAAAAGGGCTGATTCGTGTGGATTATATCATTCCGGAGGATGGAAATCCTTACTTGCTTGAGATCAATACTACGCCGGGCATGACGGCTACCAGCTTTATCCCTCAGCAAGTTCGGGCTGCCGGATTAAGTATGACCGATGTGATGAACGATATTATTGATAATGAGTTAAACTAAATGATATGGATAGAGAAACAGCTTCTCCTAATTTTGAAGATATTCGCCCGCTAAATCAAGATGAGGTGCAGTCTGCCATTGAAAAGCTTTTGGCTTCTGATGAGTTCCGTTCTGCAATTCGTTATATCAAGCCGAATTTGAATTGGGACGAGTTCGCGGCTACGATGCGGGCTTGCAAAACCAAAGAGCAATTCAAATCGACGTTGGGATATGAGGCCGTGATGACGGTTGCACAAAAGACAACTTTTTCATTGACGGTTTCCGGGCGTAGCCGTTTGCCTGAAGGAAAGCCGGCATGTACCTTTATATCTAACCATCGGGATATCGTGTTAGACGCGTCTTTTTTGAACTTGATTTTGTTTGATGTGGGATATGGCCTGACGCAAGTCGCTATCGGTGACAATCTTTTGATTCGCCCTTGGATTGAGACATTTGTTCGGTTAAACAATAGCTTTATAGTGAAGCGGGGAGTTTCCGTACGTCAGATGTTGGAAGTGAGTTATACTTTATCGGCTTATATTCATCACACCATCAAGGAGACAAAAGAATCTATTTGGATTGCACAACGCGAAGGGCGTGCGAAAGATTCGAACGATCGGACTCAGCCCAGTGTGTTGAAGATGCTTAATATGGCAGGAGACAAAGATATTCTCTCCAATCTGGCAAGTCTGAATATTGTACCGGTTTCTATTTCGTATGAATATGACCCATGCGATTACCTGAAAGCAAAGGAATTCCAGTTAAAACGAGATAATCCGGATTATCATAAGACACAGCAGGATGACTTGTTGAATATGGAGACAGGTATATTAGGCAATAAAGGACGTGTCCATTTCACTATAGGCAATCGGATTAACGATCGCCTTGCGGAGCTGGACCCCAATAAAGATAAGAACGAGCTTTTTGCGGAGGTAGCAAATATTATCGATAAGGAGATTTATAGACATTATCGCTTCTATCCATGCAATTATGTGTCGTATGACTTGTTGCATGGAACGCGCCGTTTCTCCGATCATTATGGGTTGAAAGATAAGAAGGAATTTGAAGCTTATCTGCAAGGACAATTGGATAAAATAGATATACCAAACAAGGATGAAGCATTTTTGCGCCGAATGATATTGGAAATGTACACCAACCCGTTGGTGAATAATCTCTCTTTAAGTTTATAAGTTTTTAAGTTGATAGGGTAGAAACTTAAAAACGAACCAAGCCCTGTTCTGGAAAATTTCAGGACAGGGCTTGGTTCGTTTTATTCTTCTGCATATTGGAGTATATCCATTGCTTTTTCAGCAATATATTTCGGGTGATAGCTTTGTAGTTCGCTGGCTGGACGGAATCCCCAGGTTACCCCACAGGCGTCAACTCCGGCATTGATAGCTGTCTGCATATCGACATTTGAATCTCCTACATACAGTGTTTCATCTTTCTTTACATCAGCTTTCCGGAGAATATCATAGACAATAGTCGGGTCTGGCTTTGTGTTGATACCTTCCCGTTGCCCCAAAATAGCTGTAAAATGGATAGTCGGGAAAAAATGCGGAACGAGTTTCTCTGTTGCTGCCTGATATTTATTAGAGGCCACGGCTATTTTTATGTTTTTCTTTTGTAAAACTTCCAATAACTCTGTGACTCCATTGTATGGGCAACTTAGGTCTGCATTATGTTTATCATAATGTTGCAGAAAATCCTGACGGATAGCTTGGATGTTTTCTCTGCTCTTTTGTCCTTCCGGCAAAGCACGTTCAAAGAGTTTATTGATGCCGTTGCCTACAAAATAGTTGTATTCGTTTACCTCGTGTGTAGGAAAGCCATTTTTTTCTAAGGCATAGTTTGTACTGTGAGCCAAATCGGCTATGGTATTTAATAATGTGCCGTCAAGGTCGAATATTACTAATTTCTTCATATTTGTCTTACCTCTTATATTCTAGTTGCAAAAGTAAACCAATCATTTTATATATACAAAAAGCCGACTCCCCAATCGGAAATCGGCTTTTTAATATGGTTTAAACGAAATTATTTACCTGAAAGTTTTTCTTTCAAAGCAGCAAGTTCTTCGATATCACCTAATGTAGTCTTCTCCAACGGAGTAGAAGTTACATTGCTTTCTTCTTTTTTGTTGTGCTTAGCTTTCTTTTCAGTAGCAGCTTCTTTCTTAGCACTCTTGTGTTCATCTTCGTAAACACGGCTATGAGACAAGATGATTCTCTTAGCATCTTTGTTGAATTCGATTACCTTGAACGGGAGTTTCTCGTCTACCTGAGCTTGAGAACCGTCTTCCTTGATTAAGTGTTTCGGAGTTGCGAAACCTTCTACACCGTAAGGCAAAGAGATAACGGCGCCCTTATCCAACATTTCGATGATAGTTCCTTCATGAACAGAACCAATAGTGAAGATTGTTTCGAATACATCCCAAGGATTTTCTTCCAACTGTTTGTGACCAAGGCTCAAACGACGGTTTTCTTTGTCGATTTCCAGAACCTGAACTTCGATTTCAGCACCGATCTGAGTAAATTCTGACGGGTGTTTTACTTTCTTAGTCCAAGACAGGTCAGAGATGTGGATCAATCCGTCTACACCTTCTTCGATTTCTACGAATAC
>URGO01000162.1 GCA_900547435.1 uncultured Parabacteroides sp. | reverse complement strand
CATTATTCACCCAAGTGCAGCGGTAGTCAGTACAGCATTTACAGTAGGAGAAATGGTTGGCGCAACTGGAAAGCAGATGTTAGAGGCCATTGTAGCCGGTTGGGAGATCATCGTCCGGCTGGGACTGGCAGCCAAGGGCAGATTCCATGATGTTGGTTATCATGGCACTGGTATTGCTTCTCCTTTTGCAGCGGCCTGTGTGGCAGCAAAGCTTATGGGAGACACAAAAGAAACTCTGGTAAATGCGTTGGGTAATTGTGGAAGCCAGTCAGCAGCGATCCAGGAATTTTTACATGACGGCACATGGACCAAAAAGATCCACCCCGGATGGGCAGCCCACAGCGCTATCTATGCTTTAAGCCTGGCACGAAATGGCTATACCGGACCGGCAAAAGTATTTGAAGGCGGTTTTGGAATGTGGATGACACATTGCGGCGGGATCGATGGTTTAGAGGAAGAATTTGTGCATGGACGGATTTCATTAATATGGAAAATACACTTTGATCATGACGGTGCTCACGGAATCCGGACAGATTAGGTGAACGAGAAGGCGAATCATCTATCAAATTAGGATATTCAGTCATAACTTGCAGCCATCGATTAATTACTTCTACCGTTTGTTTATCTTTCCGCATCAAAAAGGCTGTTGCCTGTATCTGGCCACTTTCCGTCATTTTCGAATCCGACCGGATAGAAAAATAATCAAGCAAATCGCCTTTTGTGTAATAACGTTCAGGCATAGCCGGAGAGCAGAATACCAAAAAGCCGGATTGATTTATTCTTACCTGATTGGTATAATCGATAAAACGTTTTATTGCTTTTGAATTCAGGTGGCAACCGGCATCTGCATAAAGCAACACATCCCCGTCGTCCATTTTTGTAAGTGTCTGAAGAATAATTTGAGGCTTCCATACCCAATAACCAAATCCGCGCACGTCCGAACATACCTCAGGATGTTTTGTTTTGAATGTTTTATCCAAATGATTTTCGTCAAAACAGAAGATGCCATTAAACAAATTGAATTGTTCCGCCTCATGTTTTATCCGATGTAAACTAACAGACATACGAGTATCAGCAAATGTACAGAAGTATGATTTCATAACCGAGGTAAATTTAGTTTATTCTTAACAAATTCAAAACTTTCACGGAACGTTGTTGAGCCTAATAACCACATCAGAAATATATACAGGATGGCTGTAAAAAATACCTTGGCAATGATGCGATAATAAATATTGGTAATGTTTTGGGTGAACAGGAATACAATTCCAATAACCCCTGCTGCAATACAAACAAATGGTAATATGTCTTTTATAACTGATCTTAGACAAATGTGTATCTCCCGATAAGCAAAAATATGCCAAAATACCAACCACAAAATATTTACACAAACATACAATAAGACCATCATTCGGATTCCAAGAGGATAAGAAAATAGCATAATCAACAATTGAACGAATCCTAATGCAACTGTATTCAATAAAAAGAAATTAGATTTACCACGACTTACTAACAAGTTTGCATACAATTTCATGATGGGTTGAAAAGCTCCGCCAATCGCTAAGATTTGGAGTACATAAGCACTCTCCAGCCAACGCTCTGTAATAGTAATAACAATGAGTTCCGGAGCAACAAACGCTAAACCGAACATAGCAGGAAATGCAATAAACGAAGTAAAACGTAACATCTTTCGGAAAGCCCGGACTTGCCGCTCTTTATCATCTGCTATTTGGGCAAAAATAGGTTGAGCGACATTTGCCACCATACCTGAAATCGTTGAAGCCCCCATGTTATTCCATTTGTTTGCTTGATTATAATTCCCGACTTCTCTTTCTGAATAAAACTTTCCTAAAACAATAGAAAATAGATTGTTATTGATATGGTCAAATATATTCGTCAGCAACAGTTTGCTGCTGAATCCGAACATTTCCCGAATCGGGCGGAAATTAAAAGTAAAGGTGGGGCGCCATGGGCATACTATCCAAAGATAGAGATTCAGTACCGCGACATAAAACAGACTTTGTGTTGCGAGTCCCCAATAAGAGAATCCGCAATAAGCCAAGGTGATGCCGATTATTCCGGAGACGATTAGTCCGAGAGCTGTCGCGATTGCTTTTTGTTTAACCAGCAGATTCCGGAATACATAAGCTGCCGGGGCGATTCCTAAGCTGGAAATAAAGAATCCTAAGAATGAATATCGTCCTAAAGAGACCAATTCCGGTTGATGATAAAAATCCGCGATTAAGGGTGCGCAGAAAAAAAGAATCCAATAAAGCAGGAAACTGACGGATGCCGAAAACCAAAAGACCGCATTGTAATCGTCATGCCGTATATCTTTCTTGTTGGCTAATGCGGCGGTAAATCCGCTCTCTTGCAAAGAACCTGCAATCAAAGAAAATATTGTCAGCATACCGACCATTCCGTAATCGTCCGGCCCCAAGAGCCGTCCAAGGCAAATCCCGAAAAGGAGATTCAGGAACTGCATGGTTCCATTATTGACCAATCCCCAGAACAGGCCTCTTGCAGTCTTTTGTTTAAGTGATTCCTCAGCCATGTTTATCGTCCGATACAATGATATTCGAATCCGTACTCTTGCATTTCTTGCGGGTCATAAATATTACGCCCGTCGATGACCAACGGATTCGCCATGAGTTTTTTCACAGCTTGCCAGGAAGGCATCCGGAATACTTTCCATTCGGTAATAAGCAAAAGAGCATCGGCATCCACAACGGCATCGTAAATATCTTTGGCATAACGGATAGTCTCGCCGATACGGCGCTTTGCTTCCGGCATGGCCACCGGGTCGTATGCGGAAACTTGGCATCCGGCCTCTAAAAGTTTCCGGATGACAATAAGCGAAGCGGCTTCGCGCATGTCATCTGTTTCCGGTTTGAACGCCAATCCCCAAATAGCAATGCGTTTTCCGTTCAGATTACCGCTGAAGTAAGCGTCTAATTTACGGAAAAGGATGGATTTTTGTTGCTCATTGACCTCTTCCACCGCTTGCAGGATGCGCATCGGATAGCCTTGGTCTGCCGCAGTTTTTACCAACGCTTTTACATCTTTCGGAAAGCAAGAACCGCCATAACCGCAACCGGCATAAAGGAAACGATTGCCTATACGCGGGTCAGCCCCGATTCCTTTCCGTACCATATTTACGTCCGCACCAACCAGTTCGCATAAGTTGGCTATGTCATTGATGAAACTGATACGGGTAGCCAGCATGGCGTTAGCTGCATATTTCGTCATTTCAGCGGAAGGGACATCCATGAAAATAACTCGAAAATTATTTAGCAGGAACGGACGGTACAATCGAGTCATCAACTCTTTGGCCCGTTCGGATTCGACCCCCACCACAATACGGTCAGGACTCAAGAAGTCTTTGACGGCTGCTCCCTCTTTCAGGAATTCCGGATTTGATGCCACATCGAAAGTCAGGTCTGATCCTCGGCGGTTCAATTCCTCTTGGATGGCTTGCCGGACTTTCCGGGCTGTTCCTACCGGCACGGTACTTTTGGTCACGATGGTCAGGTATTTGTTCATATATTTGCCTACCGTGCGAGCCACCTCAAGTACATATTTCAAGTCTGCACTACCATCTTCGTCGGGCGGAGTTCCTACGGCGCTAAATACTACCTCCACATCGTTCAGGCAAGCAGACAGGTCGGTTAGGAAATGCAGACGCCCGGCCTGCTGATTGCGTAATACCATCTCCTTCAGTCCAGGCTCATAAATAGGCATGATTCCCTTATTCAATTCTTCTATTTTCTTTGTATCCACATCTACACAGTACACTTCCGTACCCATCTCCGCGAAACAAGTTCCGCTCACCAAACCGACATAGCCGGTTCCCACTATTGCTATTTTCATACGATGTCTTATTTGTTAATGGATGGGCAAAGATAATAAAAATGCAATAATCCTGTAATAGTATTCTCATAAAGGAAAAATGAAAGCGAAAAAGCACGCACCCTTTTCGGGAAAAGGTAGGCACAAACGGAGACAAACGTCCCATCCTTTTGTTCCAAAGGTCGGCATAAAAATAACCGTTTAAAAGCATTTCTGTCCCGATTGGAAATAAAAATAGGTTAATCCTATCTTTTATTCAATGCATTCATTATATCTTTGCGCTATTAAACAGACAAATACAGACAACTATGGGAATTTCTTCATTTTACAGGATGCGTAAGCCTCGGCAGTTCGAACACAAACCTATTTATTGGGATCCGCACAAGGAAGAACTGGAAGAACGCAAGCGCAAGATAAGAATAGAAATGGGCCTGGAAAAGCCTGCGGAAGAGGACTTCAAGCCGCATATCAAAGGTACGTTCATCGAAGGAACCAGCCATCTGAAGAAAAGCGTAGCGAAAGGTGAAGATGCACACAGCAGGAAGTCTAAATCCACAAAACTTATTTTTGCGTTGATTCTTTTGGGATTAATCCTTTGGTATTTGGTACAATAATGAGCGATATCATTCATTTGCTTCCGGATAGCATTGCCAACCAGATTGCGGCGGGCGAAGTGATACAACGGCCGGCATCGGTGGTCAAGGAATTGGTCGAGAACTCGATCGATGCCGGTGCTACGCATGTGCAGGTCAATATCAAAGATGCCGGCAAGACGTTGGTGCAGGTAATCGATAATGGCAAAGGTATGTCGGAAACCGATGCACGTATGTCTTTCGAGCGGCACGCAACTTCCAAAATAGCTCAGGCTGACGATTTGTTCGCCTTGCATACGATGGGATTCCGGGGCGAGGCGCTGGCTTCGATAGCAGCTGTTGCTCATGTGGAATTACGCACACGGCTGAAAGGTTCCGAATTGGGAACCCGGCTGGAGATTGCCGGTTCGCAATTGCAATCCATCGAGGCCGATTCGTGCGCGGAGGGAAGCATATTCTCCGTAAAGAATTTGTTTTACAATGTCCCTGCACGACGCAAGTTCTTGAAATCGAATGAAACCGAATTTCGGAATATTTTGAATGAGTTTGAACGGATTGCCTTGGTGAATCCTTCCGTAACCATGTCCTTATATCATAATGAGACGGAAATTCTGAATCTCCCGGAAACCGGATTGCGCCAGCGCATCAGCAATATTTATGGGAAAAATATGAACCAAAAGCTGCTCTCGGTAGATGCGGAAAGTTCGTTGGTCACGATAACCGGCTTTGTTGGTAAACCGGATACCGCCAAGAAGCGAGGAGCTCTTCAATATTTCTTTGTTAACGGACGCTTTATGAAGCATCCTTATTTCCATAAAGCGGTCATGCAAGCCTATGACCAACTTATTCCGGCCGGTGAAATGCCCAGCTATTTTATTTATTTCAATGTGGACCCGGCCACCATTGACGTGAATATCCATCCGACAAAGACAGAAATCAAGTTTGAGAACGAACAACCTATCTGGCAGATTCTATTGGCTTGCGTACGGGAGACTTTAGCCAAATCAAGTGCTATCCCCATGCTTGATTTCAATGAGGAGAATAGTATAGACATTCCGGTGTATAACCCGAAAAAGAACGATTGGAAAGGTGTGGCTCCTAAGGTGCAGATTGATTCGGAATACAATCCGTTCCAACCCAGTTCCGGTTCAGTGCCTAATTTCGACTGGTCTGAGTTGTATAAGAACTTCGAAGCCGACCGGACTTCAATTCTTCCGGAAGAGGGGATTGTTGAGAAACGTATCGAGAATCGAGCTGTTCAATCATTAGGGAAAGAGATTGGTACCCCTGCATCTGATGCAGGTATTCCTTTTTTGGATTCCATTTCAACTTCTTCGGTTATGCCTTGTTTCCAATATAAGAACCGGTATATTGTCACCACGTTGAAGTCCGGAATGGCTATCATCGACCAGCACCGTGCACATATTCGCATCCTTTTCGAACAATACCAGAAATCTATCAGCCAGCAGAAGTCAGCTTCCCAGCAAATGCTTTTCCCGGCAATGATTGAACTGACACCCGCTGAAGAGGCCATATTACCCGAACTGATGGATGAACTTATTTATTCCGGCTTTGATCTGAGCAATTTAGGAGGAGGCAGCTATTCCATCAATGGCATTCCGGCCAATATGGAAGGCGTGGATTGTGTAACTGTTTTGAAGGAAATCATAGACAAAGCTCTTGACACGGAATGCAAAGCCCAAGAAGATATATGTAATATGATTGCTTTTTCCTTGGCCTCCGCACAAGCTATTCCGATGGGGAAAGTGCTTTCTATGGAAGAAATGGATCATCTTCTGGCCTCACTTTTCCTTTGTACGGATATCAACCTTACGCCCGATGGTAAAACTATCCTGACGCTCCTTTCCGATGAGGAACTGGAGGGGCGTTTCCGGTAATAGTGAAGAATCCAAATAGAAACGCAACGATTCGTTAGCAAACAGGATAAAAACTCATCGGTCGGGGAACGCCGCGCG
>URGO01000161.1 GCA_900547435.1 uncultured Parabacteroides sp. | reverse complement strand
CGTGTCGGTGTGTCCGAATGTGGTGTTGCGCCCCTCGGCTAATCTGGGTTCGTTAATGCAGCCGACGATGTCTTATGAGCGTGGATATTGCCGGCCGGAGTGTGTGAAGTGCTCGGAGGTTTGTCCGGCCGGGGCCATCCGTCCCATTTCGGTTATCGACAAGTCCTCCATACGGATTGGCCATGCTGTCTGGGTAAAAGAGAACTGCATCCCTTTGCGGGATGGTCAGCCCTGCGATAATTGTGCCCGCCATTGCCCGACCAAGGCTATACAGATGGTACCTTCCAACCCGAATGATCCGAAGTCCATCAAGATTCCGGTGGTCAACGAAGAAAAGTGCATCGGATGCGGTGCGTGCGAGAATCTTTGTCCCGGACGCCCGTTCAGTGCCCTCTATGTGGAAGGACACGAGAACCATAGTATGATGTAATCAGATGAAAGGAGAATAATGTATGGAATGCAAGAATAAGAAAGAGATAAACCGTCGCGAGTTCTTCAAGGTGATGGGCGCGGCCGGTGTCGCATCGGCAGGTCTTTCCGCTTGTTCGGAGGGGAATACTACCGCGTCGACACAGGAGATTCCGACCGACCAGATGACTTATCGCGTCAATCCGAAGACTGGCGACAAGATTTCCATCCTCGGATTCGGTATGATGAGGCTCCCTTCGGTGGGAGGGCGTAGCGCTCGCGAGGGAAACGAGGAAATCGACCAGGAGATGGTCAATCGCATGGTGGACTATGCTCTGGAGCATGGCGTGAACTATTTTGACACGTCGCCTGCTTATTGCCGCGGACTTTCGGAGCGTTCTACCGGTATCGCCCTGAGCCGCCATCCGCGCGACTCTTATTTCGTGGCCACCAAGCTCTCCAATTTTGCGCCGTCCACGCAGACCCGCGAGGCATCTATCGCGATGTACGAGAACTCGATGAAGGAGCTGCAGGTTGACTATATCGACTATATGTTGCTGCATAGCGTCGGTGGCGGGAAGGATTCTATGGCCGAATTTGAGGAACGCTACGTGAACAACGGCATTCTGGATTTTCTGCTGGAGGAACGCGAGGCAGGGCGAATCCGCAATCTGGGGTTCTCTTATCATGGCGATGTGAAGATATTCGACTACCTGCTTTCCAAGCATGACGAGTATAAATGGGACTTCGTCCAGATTCAAATGAATTATTTGGACTGGCGTTACGCGAAGCAGATTAATCCACGCAATACGGACGCGGAATATCTGTACAATCAGCTGGCGGAACGCCATATTCCGGTCGTCATCATGGAGCCGTTGCTGGGCGGACGCCTGTCTAACGTGCCGGATAATATTGTGGCGCACCTGAAGCAGCGCGAACCGGAGCGTAGCGTCGCATCCTGGGCGTTTCGCTTTGCCGGCACCTATCCGGACGTGCTCACGGTCCTAAGTGGGATGACGCGCATGGAGCATTTGCAGGATAACCTGCGGACTTATTGCCCCTTGAAGCCCTTGACGGCTGAAGAGCTGGATTTCCTGCAGGAGACTGCGACAATGATGATGCAGTATGACACGATTCCCTGCAATGACTGCAAATACTGTATGCCTTGTCCGTATGGGATTGACATCCCGGCCATTCTGCTGCATTACAACAAGTGTCTGAATGAAGGCAACATCGTTTCAAGCTCGGATGAAGATAATTACCGGAAGGCCCGGCGGATTTATCTGGTGGGCTACGATAGGAGTGTCCCCAAGTTGCGCCAGGCCAATCATTGCACGGGGTGCAACCAGTGCAGCCCGCATTGCCCGCAGGGCATCAATATTCCCCAGGAATTGCATCGCATAGACGATTATATAGAAAAATTGAAGCAAGAGACTCTGTAACCACAAAAAAAGAAGCTGTTTAAGTTTTACATCCCGATTACTCAGGCGTAAACCCAAACAGCTTCTTTTTTTTACTTCGCTGAATCAGCCTTCCGAAACTTCCTCGTCATCCTTCTTCGCGCGTGTGGAACGCGCCTTCGAGATAGCCTTCTGGCGCTCAATCATCGCATTTACATGATCGATAAATGTGCGGTATTCCTCTTCTCCGTTGATTATAGCCGACGCAACAACCGTATCGATTAATGTACGATAAGCCGCTTCGGCAGCTGAACGTTTCTCTTTCACAATACCTGTCCGCCGGGTAGAGTCGGCCTCCGTGCGTTTCTTGACCGCTTCGAGAAATTTTTCCTCGCAGTAGGAGAGTTCGTCAATCCAGGGAGTCAGGTCAATATCAGCCGTAGGAAGTTTTTCAAGGTCCTGCAAAAGATTATGTAGAATACCACTCTCCTCAGTCTGTGCCAGCTTGGTAGGGTCTCCATACTTGTCGAATGCAGCCTTGCATTTCTCAGCCATGGCACGAATGTCAGGGTCCGGATAGGTACACATCACGTTGGTATAGTTGTTAGCTCCACGCCATGCCTGCCCGCGTGCTTCGTCTGCAGCCGTGACCAATGCAGTGACGGGATTAGTGTCTGAAGCTTTTAAGGCATCGTCAAAAGCCTCGTAAGCAGATTGAAAATTTTCTATAGCCTTTGTCAATACGGTAGGAGTTTCTTCATAGGGAAGGTTTTCCAATTCGGCCGAAAAATGTTTCAGAAAACCGAAACACTCTTCGGTTCGAAGCCTTGCAATGTTTAATGCAGCAATTTGTCTCATGAAATTAAATTTTTATTGTTATACAAAATTTACAAGGACAAATATAATCCTTAATTCAAATCTTTACAAATTATTCACAGAAAAATAATCGACAATTCTTCTCTTGTAGGATTACGGATGATGATTCAATCAGCAGGTGTTTTCCTATAAAAAAAGCATTGTCGACTCTGTCGACAATGCTATGCCTAAAAAAAAATGGAAGTTGACCGGGTTGGTCAGTCAATATTTTCAGATTTTATACTATCGACTCAATCGACAATATTTCTCTTAAAAAATAAGCATTGCTGATTCAATCAGCAATGCTACTCACCTTTTTTTGCCAAATTAAAATTGTGATATTATTGTTTGCATAACTGAATAACATAGTTGAATTAATATCTAAAAAGTATTCAATAATTAAAATTCTTTGTTGTGCTAACTTCTGTATTTTTCATCGCTTTGAAGTGAGACTATATGAATATAATCAGTATATTTGTAACTGGATTATACCTATAATATATAGTCAATGGGTGTACTCCGATAATATTCATTTTAATCAGATAGTATTGCATCTTATGAAACTAAGCGATAAATGGTTTGTTGCCTTTATGGAGAATGAAGCGGGCAACATGATTATAGTCAAGGGTCGCGATGAGTTGAACGAGTTCAAAACATGCGGCAAACTGAAGGAGCGTATAGAAATCACATGGAAATATGAATCGGATAATCTTCCTTCGCCTGACGAGGCAAAAAAGATGGAAGAGGTAGAAACCGTCATCCGCAAGGCGATGGAGAAGGACAAACTGGCTATTCTGACCGGGATTTATACCGGAGGCGGCGAGCGGGTCTGGGTGTTCTACACCCGAACGACACGTGTGTTTGGTGAACGGCTGAACGAGGCATTAGCACCCTTTGAGCTGCTTCCCATTACCCTCTATGCCGAGGTTGACCCGGAGTGGGAGGAATATACGGATATGTACGAGGCAAAAGACTGGTCTGTTGATAATTAAGCAGCTGTCGGCAAATAATTGACGAAGGATGCAGGTTTTCATATACTTTTCTTTTTTGTACGCTCTCCTAAATCGAGCATCTTCATTGCAAGTTCAAAATTAGCCAGTCTTCTTTCTCTTTCTTCCGGCGTTTCTCTACGGACTTGATTCATCCGCTCTACAAACCGCCGGGCATCTTCACCGAACAGTATCGGCGTTTCTTTAATCGGTCTTGCCATAATTTCTTTTTGGTTCATGCGACAAAGATAGTGCAAACCGAGTGAAATATAAAATAAAAGTGAGTGCAACAAATTTTTATTTCAGAGGTGCAGCCTATCTTATTTAAAGATAGTGCAAACCGAGTGAATTGAAAATCGCCGTCAGGCAAATATAAAATAAAAGGCTGTAAATCAGGAGTTTTGATAAAGTGATGGCAAAGACCTTTTTGGCAAGCATCTCTTCCACCGTGGCAGCATTGGTTACACACTCGCAAGCGTCGTTCACGCTCACATCCATACTCTGACTTTCAAAGTCAAATACAATAGTTACTTTCTTCATGTTGTATAAAAAATTGAGGTTTCTATACCACCGCATGAACTGAAAACCGATTGGATTTTCAGCGAACCATTGCATTGACAAAGAAAGGGGGAAAGAGGGATATGGGGAGTGGGAAATTGTGTTAAGGTACTAAATTACAGGTCTTTCAGCAAATGCAAGAGAAGAGGAACAACAGGAACTTGTGACATATTGTCCTGTTGTTCCTCTTTAGAAGTTGTTTCAGGCTTAACGCCTGTACAGGGATGTCATAGATTGGTATGAGAAGCATCATTGACCCAGTCGGGTTCTTCCTCCGGCTGGAACGGAATGCGACCTTGCGTGGAATGGAACCGATGCAGCATCCTTGGCATCCAATACTTGCGGTTCATGGTAGGATGCGGCTTGGGCTTACCCATCAGCTCGATGAAGTATCTCATTTCCTCACGGGAAGCCCGTTCCTGTTCAGCCCTTTGCTGGTCCTGCCGGTATAAGCCATACAGGCCATAACCAAGCACACCAAAAGCGATGAGCAATGTTCCGCAAAGCACCCCCAGTTCTATCCGCGCCTTGACCTCTTCGGTCATCTCGTAGCGGATGTAGAACGCGATTCTTTCAATGAACTTTCTCATGTCTATAATGTTTTCACTCAGTTTCTTCAACTATCAATGGGAATGTGTCTTTGTCTTCTCCATTGTTGAGCTTCCATTGCCATTTATAGCCATTGTTAGTTAAGACTTCATTCATTTGGGCCATGGCATCTGTCCAGTCATCATCAGTGATACGGGTCATATCGGCACCACTATAGTCGTCTTCGTCTTCTCCTATACCTTCTGCCGCATCTCCACTCCAATAACAAGCTGTTATAGTAGAAGAGGCATATCGGCCAATAAGAACCCCACAACACCATCCAGTCACATTGGCTTTTGAATAACAGGACAGAAGAGTTGTGTAGTCATTAATATAGCCAATTATACCGCCTGTATACGCCCCCGGGTCATCACCACCGCTCATCGTTCCCGCAGAACAGCAAGCAACAACATTGCCTTTAGTCATACCAACTATTCCTCCACAAGTAAAAGAACCTTCAATAGTTCCCCCAAAGATACACCCTATAATATTGCCATAATTATAAGCGACAATTCCACCAACACTTGTGGAAGAAGAAGCTTCTATTGTTCCAAAATAACTACATCCAATAACATCACCATAACTGTTATTGACAATACCACCTACATTACTTGATGGTCCCTTAGTCATATAACTTTTTATATATACATTTTTTACAACACCTCCTTCTCCTAATTCATTGATAAAGCCATTACCCCTAATGCCATTAATGGTGTGCCCAGCACCATCAAAGATGCCTGTAAATTCATTGATACATGTCCAGTTCTGTTCGCCTTCGCTAACAGCAGGAAATTCGATGTCGTCAGCGAGGGTGCAGTTCAGTGACGAATTGCTTTGGCTGCCGCCCAAGCCTTCAAGCCTTCGGCTGTGGTGACGGTGTAATTTCCCTCACTGTCAACTTCATAACCTTCACCAATAATTGGCGTACTGCCCCAAGTTGTTTCGAAGCTTGCCGTGAAAGTCACGTTGGTCAGGCCGAGGTTTCTCACGTCACCCACGAGGGTGGTGTGCTTGTTCGGGCCAAGCGGCACGTTGGAAACTGGCTGGCTGTTTGTGCCGTTGGCGAGGGTGATGTTTTGCGTCTCATCTTTCACCAAGGCGTAAAACGAAAAGACTTCCGCACCATCTTTTGTGCCAGTGATGGACATCACCGGATGCTCAAAAGAAGTATTGTTGGCTTTGCGTTCCTGAATGACGTCTCCCGCGGCTACGTTGTATGCCGTGTAGGTAGTCGGCACGGTGACGGTGATTTCACTGCCTGCCTCCACATTCGTGGTGGTCTTCAGCGTCACTTTCGCCACTACGTGCTGCAATTCAGCCGTTATCTCTGTAGGCTCGGATTCTTGGTACTTCCATGTTTCGCTACGCTTCGCCCAAGCGATTCTATCTTTATTATAATCAACGTTACTCAAATCGGTTAAATTGTCATAGGGTTCTTCCGCATTATCCGCCCAATACAGGAACACGTAGGTTTCATTCGGGTTGAGGAAAACGTTTGTAAGAGAGAAAGTTCCTTCCGCTGTCGGATCTCCCATATCCAGCGGACTGGCAAGGTCGCCCGGCGCAAGTGTCAAGGTCTTACCGTTATCATCTGTTGTGAAGGCCTGCACGTAGCAGCGTGTCGGGTTTTCGTCGTTGTCCGCATCAATAGTGCGCGTCTGCACACCGTCGCCCACGGCAACCGAGAGGGTGACAGGCACGAGGCCGTCAGGCCCCGTGTCCGTCATCACTTC
>URGO01000160.1 GCA_900547435.1 uncultured Parabacteroides sp. | reverse complement strand
GCTTGCGGCTCCTGCATATAGCAGCTTACGATTTGCCATCCTATCCAGGTGCCGATATTGCCCGGTGGCTCATCAGAGAGGAAGGTGCAAGGGGCTTCCTGGAAATATTTCTCCGTGGTAAGCCGGTCGGGGGTATAGAGATGCTTACGTTGGATAATTGTGCTCCAAAGTGTGGAGGCGTGTTCTTCGCACCACATGTAAGAGGCTTCTGTATAGCCCATCAATTGATAAGGTTTCACCTCCGGAAGGGCCAGGCTGACGATATATTTTATCTTGCCTTCATACACCATCCGTTCCAATAGCACATTCTCATTTCCCGTGAAAGGAAATTCACTCATCAGCCATCCCGTCAGGTAATCGGATGCTACCAATATGCGTTGCATCTTGATGCGTTGGTAATCTTGGAAGAATTGCAGGTAAAGGGGGTAATCGGTACCTAAATAGCGGTCGATGGATAAAGACAACAGACTATCTCCCGCCAATACATTTTGGCTGAATCCCGATACGTGCATATAGATTGCAGGTATCTGCATTGTGGGGAAGTTGGCCTTCAGGAAGGCGAATCCGCGTCCCAATTGCTCTTCGATGTCTGATACCTCTTTATAATAGCTTACCGCATCCTCATAAAGTTTTTTCAGGGTCGGTTCGGAATAATAATTGATTATCCGGTCGAAAAATCCGGGTACCGCAGGCGATTGCAGGTTTAAGATGCCTTTCCCGCTAATGTCCAGCATAGCCGGATAGGAGGCCAGCAGGTCTTTTTCCAGCGAAGTGTCGTTGGTCTCAATCAGGTGTAGCAAGGCTTCATCGAAACGCTGGATGCGAATCGGCAAGCTATCCTGGGGAAATTGAATATTAGCGGGTTGGCTATTGCATCCGCTTACCACCATGAGCAAGCCCAATAGCCCTCCGAGTAATTTATTTCTCTTCATCTTTCTTCTCCTCTTTGTTTGGCAAGGGTTTGAACGTATGGATGGAGCTTGCCCGCATCCGGCCATATCGCCCGTACTTGGAGGCGGATTTCTTCCGCTTCTCCATCTCCTCAAATTTCCGTTCCAAATAATTATCAGCCATTACTTTCTAATTTACGATACAAATGTAGTGAATTATAGGGAAAATAAAAGAAAGTTTCCTACCTTTGTGCAAAACTATACAAAAGGAAATGCTATGAGTACGATAGAATTGAATGCATTGCGCGGTGAATTGGCTCATGATATCTTAAATATAGAAGACATCGAATTATTGAAGAAAATAAAGCGTAGTGTCAATAGGCTTGTGTCTCTTAAACAAAAAGCAGAAGAGGATTATGTTCCGAAAACAAAAGCGGAAATTTTGGATGATTTGAAAGAGGTGAGCGATCAAATTAAGTTAGCACGTGCAGGAAGGATAAAAGGTGAACCTTTAAAAGATTTCTTCAATGAATTGCACAATTAATGTATATGCAGCTTTTAAACGGGAATTTAAGCGATTGAGAAAACGTTATAAGTCTTTGGATAAAGATTTAGAACGTTTGGAGAAGGAATTATTGCAGAACCCGGAAATGGGATCGGATTTAGGGGGTGGATTACGTAAGGTTCGCATGAGTATTGCTTCTAAAGGAAAAGGCAAGAGTGGTGGTGCAAGGGTTATCACCTTAATTATCCTGTTATCTCCGGAAGAAAAAGAAATAGGACTTCATTATATTTACGATAAATCAGAGAAAGAAAATATCACGGATAGTGAATTACAAGAAATCTTGATAAAGAACTTATAGGGAAAATAAAAGAAAGTTTCCTACCTTTCGTTCATGCCTACCTTTCGATTCGTTTATGCCTATCTTTTCCAACGAAGATAGGCATAAACGAATCAAAAGGTAGGCATGAATTTGGATAACTTACCGTCTCATTTTCAAAGCCCGGTATTGGCGGATCATGCGCTTCCGGCACGTGATGATTTGGTAACGGTACACCAGGCAAGCCGTTAGGAAATAGATGCCGGTCTGAATCCATAATACCTGGTAGAAATGCGCTACCTCATTTAATGTCGCTCCCGTAGAATTGATGCTTACAAACCCTTGTATTCCCGGTGTGGAGGGGAATAGGTACCCCAAAGCTTTCCAGAATGGCGGAATGGAGTACATCGGCCAGGAGATTCCGGAAATAAACACCAGAATGACAGAGGTAAATACAAAGAGCAACATAGGGGCTTCCCGATCTTTTACAAATCCGGAGAGTGTAATGGAGAAGAAGATACACGCCAACAGATAGGGTAATAAGAACAACAAAAGGTCATTCGGATTGCCTATTTGAGGAAGCGAGAAGAATCGGGGAACCAAAATCAGTACCCAGATGCAAACCACCACGTAAAGAAGCAGGTAGGCAAGACTCTTTCCCAAGACAATACGAAGTGTCCCGTGGAAGTGTCTGGTGATGGGGACTAATGAACGGAAACGGTTCTTTTCACGTGCCGTTCCTCCCGCCATTCCGATACCTAAAATCAAAGTTTGCTGGATTACTAAAATCAGAATGGCCGGAACTAGAAAGCTGGCGAATCCGTTTTGTGTATTGTATAAGACCACCGACTCGGATGGGATTGGCCGGACGGTGATGGCTTGTAATTGTTCTGTGGATTGTGGGTGATTGTGTGCCGTCCATTCCGCACCCATCTCCAAAGAAACCTCTGTAGCCGTTAACAAGAAGGCTTTGTAATAGAGCAATGCACTCATGTCGCTATACAAAGATACTGTAGCCTGGCGCCCGGCATGGAGCTCTTTGCTGAAGTCTGACGGAATAGAGAGGATACCGAAAGCCTCTTTCGAATCGACAAGGCGCTTGGCTTCTTCCAAGTCACTCACTTGACTGACGATTTGTACCTCTGGTGAAGCGTTTATCCGGCGTGTAAATTCCCGACTGAGTGGAGAGTCACATTGGTCTACAACGACCATCTTCGCCTCGTGTACCACTTCATTATTATAAATGAAGGAGTAAAGCACCGGATAGGCCAATGGTACCAGGAAGAAGAATATCATGACGCCTTCGTCTTTGAAGACGTTTTTCAATTCTTCTTTCCAGATATAGAACATATCTCGGATGCCCTCTTTTATGATATAGCTTAATTTAAATTCCTCTTTCATGTTTATCCTCCTTTTACGGAATATATTTTAAATAAAGCAACGCGCGTTTCAGGTTCTTCCCAATTAAGAAAGGAAGAATCAAGAAGCCGAGAAGCCATACATATTCGCTCCATGTGTAGAACAAACTACGCCCATTGAGTGCCTGATCAACGTAAATCAGGAAGTAATGACGTAACGGGAATAACCGGCCTAAAGCCTGGAGTGTTGGGTCCATAGCCAAAAGCGGATAAGAAAATCCTACAATCGAGAAGGAAATCATCCCGAACAAGCAAGCGAAACTTAGTCCCAGGCGCAAAGTGGGTAAAGTACCAATCATGAAAACGCCCACGGCTTGCGAGGCAATGACCAGAAAGAACATAGCTACCAACATCGGCATCCATCCACTATGTAATGGAAAGGCATTGAATCCATAGAGTGTTACACAGAGCAAGACACCCATTAACGTGAATATAACCGTTTGGGGCAATAATTTCCCTATTATACTGACGAAAAGGGAGTTGTTTCCCATACTTAGCCATTTCCGTGCAGTTCCTTGTTTTATCTCGGTACCGATGCTGAATACGGTAATCATGAATATAACCAATTGCAATACACCGGGGAGGATGGTGGTGTTCAGATAAACCGAATAGTTTAACCAAGGGTTTCCGATGGCGTGTGTGTCAATAACGATGGGCTGTAATTGTCCCATGATGGCTTCTTCCGTCATTCCTTTAGCGGTTCCGGTTTGTAAACCAACCGAGGCGTTGGCCAATACGGATATAGTCTTCATATCCCGAAATAGGAGAGACGCGGCAATCAGGTAGGACCCATTCGTATAATAGGAAAGCTTGGGTTGCTTGCCGGTGGTCGCTTCTTGCTCGAAATTCTCCGGGATATAAAATATGCCATAGATGTTCCCTTTTTGCATCTCTTTCCGGGCTTCCGCAAACGAGTAGGTCTGCATGACGACATGAGTCTGTTCGAATGCGTCAAGTTGCCGGATTAACGTGCGTGATGTCGTGGTATTATCCCGATCAACGACCGCAATGGGCAAGTTGGTCGGTAGGCCTTCGTGCATCAACGATAAGAAGAACACTAAAGAGATAACCGGTGCCAGAATCATCCCGAAAAGATAAATCGGACGAGACATGATCCGGAAAGTCTCTCTTTTGGCTATCCGCGCAATGCGTTGTATGAAATCTCGCAAAGTCATATTCTTTCGGTTATTTAACAGGCTTCCAGATTACAGACATTCCCGGACGCAATCCTTCGATGGGTTGGAGTGGACGCGCCCGGACTTCGAAGGTCTTCGCGTCATATTGCCCCGTAGACTTGGTTGCTTTCCAAGCCGCGTATGTTCCCATATCTTTCATATAATATACTTTCAAAACGATGTCTTGATTCCCTAAAGCCGGAACAAAAGCGTGAATCTCGTTTCCTATGCGAATTTGTGCCAGAAGGTCTTCCCGAATGCTGAAAGTAACCCACATATCGTTCATATCGGCAATATTCAGGATGGGAGCCCCGGTTCCGACCAGTTCGCCTACTTCCGGGAAGCGTTCTATGATCTCGCCATCTATCGGGGATGTCAACGCCTCTTCTTCCACATACGATTCTACTTCGGCCACGGCTCCGCTTGCCTGATTGACCAATGCAGCTGCAGCGGCCTTATCCTCTTTTCGTGCGCCCTCTTTTGCCATTTCGTATTGCGAACGTGCGGCTTTTTCCGTAGCTACCATAGCATTGTAATTGGCTTCCGCCTCATCTTTCTTTTGAGCAGACATAACTCCTTTTTCATAAAGATTCCGGACGCGGTTATAGGACTTTTCTGCTATTTCCAATCCGGCTTTGGCCTTTTGCCATAATTCGTATGCTCCCGTTATTTCCTGCTCTCTGGCTCCTTTTAAAGCCTTTGCGTGTTGGGCTTCGGCTGCAGCTTTGAGGGCTTCTGCCTGCATCAGTTTCGCTTTTACCTCCGGAGTGTTCAGGAATACCAAGGTGTCTCCGGCTTTAACTTTATCCCCTTCTTGAAAGCGGTAAGACTCTATCCGGCCCGGCACTTTCCCGGAAACACGGACCGTGGTAGCTTCTGCTTGTCCCATGATTACTTCATCGGGTGGTGTCAGAAGGAAAAAACCAGCCAATGCAACTAAAAGCACAACTATTAGTGTGGCTATAAAAGCCAACATCATATTGTTCAATGCGTATTTCTTATTTTCTGCCATAGTATTTTGAGTTTATTAGTTTTTGAGTTATTAGTTTATTCGTTGACAAGGTTCCAGTAGACGAGGCTTATACCAGATTTTCTTGTTTCTGATGCTTTGTAAACTTGTTTTCTTGTTCCTCTTATTTTTTTAACGTTCCCAATGCTTTATCTAAATAGACGCGTGTCAACTTCATGTCTATTTGTGCGTCAATCAGTGTGGAACGTGCCGAAACCCAGGCTGTTTGGGCCTCCATCAGATTCAGAGCCGGGATAACTCCTTCTTCGAAACCGAAGTTTGCCCGTCTCAGATTCTCTTCTGCATTCTCCATATTCCGGTTTGAAGCAATCAGCTTTTTATTGGCCTCATTGACTTTATAAACCGATTGGTTCACCTGAAGTTCTATCTTTTCGCGGGCATCTTCCCACTCCAATTGCTTGATGCGTGTTTCCGCCCGGGCTGCATTTCGTTTGTAGCTTCCTTCCCACCAGCCGGTAATCGGTATCCGGACAATGACTCCTAAATTGAACATTCCATCGAAATCATTTTTGAATCCGTTGAACAGATTGGGATTTGTTACCAGATAGTTTGCCGAGAAGGCTACCGTGGGTAACATATCCGCTAATACAAGCCGTTCTTTTTTCTTATAAATTTTTGAAGCCAAATCCAAACTCCGCAATTCATTCCGGTTCATGAACGCCTGATTGATATCCGCCGATGCGGTCTCTGTTGATACAGGAATAGCGTCCAGCTCCTCGTCTGCAAGCCTTAAAGGCTTGTCTAAAGGCAAGCCGCAAATTTGGGCTAATAGCATCCGGGAGAGGGCGAGCCCGTTATTGACCTGGGTCTGTGCCATTTCCGCTTCATTCAGTTTGACCTTGACCGAGAGCCCGTCTGCTTCTGTTGCAACTCCCTCCTTAATCATGGCCGTTACGTCTTCATCCATTTTCCGGAGCAGGTCCACATAGGCATCCGCCAGCTTTTTTTTGTTTACCAGTGAAACGACTTGCCAATAGGTCTCATCGGTTTTATAAAGCAAGTCTTGCAATTGCTGGTCGTTCATGGAACGGGCAAGTTCTTTGGCGTATTCGGTGATTTGATTATAAGTGACGATTTTCCCTCCCATAAAGATGGGCTGGACCAAAGCAATATTTCCGATCCAGATATTCTGGACATCCAAATGTTGTGCCTCACCAACGGCTCCTACCGCTTGCTGGATTACGGGTAGTTCGGCTAATCCTCCCAAAGAGGAAGCCAACGAGCTGCTCAATTGCCCCATGTCCAGCA
>URGO01000159.1 GCA_900547435.1 uncultured Parabacteroides sp. | reverse complement strand
CGATCTAGCCGAGGCCGATCCTGCTTTCCCTCGCCTTCGGCATCGGGGCGTTTTTCAAGTCCTGTCGTCATGTTGACATGCCCTCTTTCGTTAGGCCGTTAATCACTGCATTCTTGGTAATATTTTTCGATTAATGGTTTAAGTTCTGGAATGTCATTTTCAATTGTATTCCATAACTGAATTGGTTTGATTTTATAGTAACCATGTACTAATACATGTCGCATTCCTTCTATTACTTCCCATTCTACTTTCGGATGCGTTTCACGGAATTCTTTTGTCAGCATATATACAGCTTCACCTATAATCTCTACGTGCTTTACAAATCCGTAAAATAGAATAGGGTCATTTATGACTTCCTCGAAAGAGCGTTTGTCTTTATTCTCTAATAATATGTTGATAGAGTTCAATATATGCTCTAATCGGCCTTTATCTTTAATCTTTTCTCTCATAAATTAAAATTCTATCTTGGAGGGCACTGGATGCCGCGAATGGTAGAAGAGCGTCTTCTTCCACTAAATCGACTTTACGGTTCAAGATTTTAGACAATGAGCACATGATGCGCGATATTGTAAATAAAGAGATTTTATTCGTATCATCGTAACGAACTAAAATATCGACATCGCTATCCGGTGTTTCTTCTCCTCTGGAATAAGAGCCAAATAGCCAAGCACAACGTACAGGTTGTTCTGATAAGTAGCTTTGTATCTGAGGCAGAATGTTTACTATGTATTGATTCAATGTAGCCATGATCTTTACCTTTTTGCAAAGATAACGATTTTTCTTTACGTTCTTTTGCCTTGATGCAAAAGAACCAAAAAATCAAGGCTGCGGCTGCTTCGCTACTCGCTCCCTGCACTTCGCTGTTCGCATCGCAAACTCGCGCTTCGCGCTCAAACAGCGATGCTCTCGGTTGCTCCGTTCCGGTCGTTCGCTTTACGCTCACCAGCCGAGGCCAATCCTGCTTTTCCTCGCCTTCGGCATCGGGGAGTTTTTCAAGTCTTGTCGTCATGTTGACATGCCTATTTCGTTAGACCGGACCTCAACTTATTACCTTTTAACCCTTTAACCTCTTAACCCCATAGTCCCGTAACCTTTTAACCTTATAACCCATAACCTCATAACCTAAAACGCCCTTTCCACACTACCGGATTATGGTCGCTATAAGGTAAATCGGGTGAATAGCAAGTTGTTCCTTCAAAATCTTTTGAATGGAGGATGTAGTCTATTCGCCAAAGTTTTTTCAGTTGACGGAATGTGTATTGATATCCCTTTCCGCATTCCCGGAATCCATCGGTCAGATTGCCTTTGATATGGTGATAGGCGAATGATGCCGGCGTGTCGTTGAAATCTCCGCAGACCAGGACAGGGTAGGGGGATTGTTCTATCTCATTCCGGACAAACTGCGCTTGTCGGGCTCGTAATCCGAAGTTCTTTTTCAGGGCCGAAAGCAGGTCTTTTATCGCTTTCAGGCGGTACTTCAAAGGTTTGTCGGGTGCCGTGATGATACCCCGATACTGATTGACGCTAGTGGTTTGCAGGTGATTCGAGATAACTCGGATATCCTGATTGTCTATGCGTATATCGGCTACCATCGTAAGGTTCATGGAGTTCAGGTAATAGGCCGTCTTGACTTTGCGAATCGGATAACGGCTATAAATCGTCAATGGCAGGTGGTCGGTCCGGAAGCTATTTACCTGATAAGGCAGATAGCGGAACGTGTGCCGGATGCTATCCGCATTATAACAATCTGTGCCCGGAGCTTCCTGCATACAAAGAATGTCCGGTCTCAATGTTTCCAGATAGTTGGCCGCATCGTGTAAGGTATATTGCCTGTCCCAATAAAAATGGGAAGCATTATAGGTAATTACGGTCAACGGGATTCCCTTTGGTTCCGACACCTTGCTTGCGGGAAATTGCCATACGGCCGACAGGTTATCGACTTGCAAGGACAGGGCTATCAAAGGTAACATTATCCATTTCTTTGCCTTTATCAGGCAGGCGATTACCAGCAATAGGAGATTTGCCCCGATTACCGGCAAGAATATCAAACTGAAAAATGAAATCCAAATAGCTATCCCTCCGGAAGCGTATCGGGCGATAAATGCCAATAGGCTGACCAGAAAACCGAGAATAACCGAAACTCGAAACAACCTTTTGAGGAAGGTTTTCATTGCGAGATTTTCAGTTGATGAGCCTCTCTGACCTTATCAAACCAGATGTTCAGTCCTGTCCAGATGAGGATATCGGCCAAGAATAGCAACGTTATATCTATATAATGAATACATCCGATATTGGTTATGACAAATAATGCCGACATCAAAAGAATCAATACCATGCTTTGCCGATGGGAGAATCCCATTGCCAGGAACTTGTGGTGTATGTGATTCCGGTCCGGCTGGAATAGCGGTTTGTGATGTCGGAAACGATACAGGACCACCCGGATTACGTCCAATGCCGGAACTAATAACGGGGCAAAGGCGATAACCATATTATGGGGAGTCTGATAGGCTTCATGTTCGTACATGCAGCAACTGATTGCCAGGAACGAGAGCAGGTAGCCCAACGTCAGGCTTCCGGTATCTCCCATAAATATTTTCCGGCACCGTTCCGCTTTCCCGAATACATTATAATAGAAAAACGGAATCAGTACACCGACCGTAATAAATGCCAGCAATGCCAATACCCAAATCTGATTGGCGAAAAAGAAGCCTCCTAACGTAAGGAAGGCCACCATGCACAATCCGGAGGCCAGTCCGTCGATTCCATCTATCAGATTGATGGCGTTTGTGATAAACACGACAAACAGGAGCGTGAGCGGGATGCCTATCCACGGAGTGATGGCTTCAATACCGAATAGTCCATACAGGTCGTTGATGTACAATCCGCCTAACGGGAAAAAACTGGCCACCAGGAACTGGACCAAGAACTTTTTCCGGTAACGGACTCCTATCAAATCGTCGGTTATACCGATAAGATACAATAAAATCAGTCCGCAAAAGAGTAATAGAATCTGGATAAACAGACTTGGGTCTGCCATGATACCTGCATTTCTGGCTAGGAATGTGATGACAATAGCCTCGCACAAGGCAAAGCAGAAAAAGATAATCGGATAGAATGAGATTCCTCCCAAACGGGGAATCGCTCCGACATGATCTTTCCGGCTATCCGGTATGTCAAATAGACGTTTGCGGAAGGCTATCACCAATATTTTCGGAATCAAGAAAGCGGACAGGCCGATTGCTATCACTCCAAAAAGAATAATTAGAAATGGCATAGGAAATTGTTTTTAGTTGACGAGTTAATCAGTTGACAAGAAATGATAAAGCTTGTCAGCTTGCTTTCTTTGAGACGCAAATTTTACGTCTTTGCAAGTTCTATTTTGCCTCTTTATTGATTTTCTGCAAAAAACATTGGGGAATGTAAGATGTTGCTACGGCACAAATTCCCTGTACGGTTACAATCAGGCGCCGGTTGCCTTTGATGCGACGGATATATCCTTCGGCACCCTTGAACGGACCGTCAATCACCCGTACCGGTTCACCTACATAAAATTCCGTCCGGTCATCCCCCAGATACTCCAATCCCTTTTCTCCGGATGAGGTGACGAGGATAAAGATATTCATCTCCCGTTCCGGGATTGCCGAAGGTAATCGTTTAAGTCCTATTTTTTTGGTATATAAAAGGATTTGACCATTCAGCTGGTTTTGCAAATCCAAAGCACATTTCTCCGAAGAACGGAAAAACAACAAAGAAGAAATCATCGGCTTACGCACTTTCTTCTTTATGCCGTTTCTCTCTACCAGAACGGTTTCGCAAGGAATATAACATTCCACCTCTTTTTCTTGGAGAATCTTCTCGATTTCAAATACTTTATTGAAGAATACTTTGCTTGCATACCAAGACTTCTGCAAACTGATTTCCGTCATAAATTCAATTCAGGTAAAAACATACTTCTCATTCCCCCATATCTAAAGCCTTTTAGCTTCCTACATGAGCCAAATGGGAGTTCGTCCGGCTATTCTTATCCGTAAGAACTTCGGATCTCGGCATTGTTTCTGACCCAGAAATAATAATCCGCACTCCTTTTGTCTGCTGCCTTTGAATATCAATTCTTTAGACAACAAATCCTCTTCTGCTTTCTGATTAATCTCTTCGTAAGAGATGAATTGTTTTGACAAAGCCTATAAAAGAATCGTCTAACAGCTGTGCAACTTGCGTCTAACAGCTGTTAGACGAAACAGATACATCCGTTAGACGCAAAGTACACAGCTGTTAGACGAAAAAAAGCGTCCGTAATTCCAAACCTCCTGTTCAATCGAATTTGCAATTCGATTGTATTGAGTATGAGGATTTATAATCCGATTATTCTATTATGCAGAAATTCAGCGGATTGAAAATCCTTATACGCAATAACCAGCGGATGACATATCCGCTGGAACGGGACTATCATTTTCTTCAAAACGAATTTTTCCCTGTTTTTTATCTGTATATTCACATTTATGTTTATCTTTGCCCGTGCGATTCATCTCTTACGAAGAGATGTCTTTTAAAAAGAGAGGAGGAGTTATACCTTATATTATATATATGCAACCGTTTTTTTGCTGTATATTTGTGGAGAATCTAAAACTATTCAGCGCATGAAAATGAAAATTGTATTTATAGTGATGACTTTCTTGTCCTCATGGCAATTGTTGGGACAGACACAGGAGGTGCGTGTATTCGCGCATCGGGGCGGACGTATGGAACTGGATGAAAACACGATGGTGGCATTTGAACGTAGCTACGAGGCGGGATATCGGGGCTTCGAGACGGACGTCCGGATGACCAAGGATGGTGAATTGGTCATTATGCATGATAATTCGTTGGAACGGACCACCAATGGCAAAGGCGAGGTGGAGGAACTGACGCGGGCGGATATTGAACAATTGAGAACGAAGCAGGGTAACGAAATCCTGTTTTTGGATGAATTGCTCGATTTTCTGGAAGATAAGTCCGGTCTGTATGTCGAGTTCGAAATGAAGACCCATCCGGCCTCATCTTATCCGGAGGAGCGTCTTGCCGAGTATTGTGACAAATTGTATCGCCAGGTGATGGCGAAACGACCGGCTGATGCGCTTTATCTCTTTACCTCTTCTGATTATCGGGGATTGCGTTATCTGCAATCTCATTATCCGGATGCGGAGTTGCTCCTGATCACTCCGAAACCATGCAATCAGGAAACTATCGATTTGTGTAAGGCTTTTGGAATAAAGCGCTTAGGTGCGACTATGGATGGAACCAGTCGGGAGAGTGTACGCAAGGCACATGAGGCGGGAATCATAGTCAGTTTATGGCCGGGTCAGTCCGTTGAAGATTTTATGTTGGGCGTTTATTTGGGATGCGATTTTATGTGTACGGATGTGCCCTTGCGCATCAAACAATGGGCTACCGAGAAGACGCCTTGGATAAACGTACGGTATTAGTTTTTTAGGTTATGGGGGGATGGGGTTAAAAGGTTATAGGGTTATGAGTTTAAAAGGTTATGGGGTATGAGTTTAAAGGGGTATAAGGTTGTAGAGTTTCTTAACCTCTTAACCCTATAACCTCATAACCTCTAACCTTCTTAACCCAACCACCTCTCAAGAAACCAGTCGGATGCCTTCCGGTTCGATATGAATCAGGCGTTGTTTGTAAAGAGCTCCGATAGCCTGCTTGAATGCTTTCTTGCTACAACGGAAAAGCGAGTAGATGACATCCGGGTCGCTCTTGTCGTGCACCGGAAGGAAACCGTTGTGCATCTGCAAGGCATGGAGGATTGTCTGGGCGATTCCATCTACTTTCTGATACCCCAAAGGAGCCAGACTGATATCCAGTTTGTCATCCTCCCGGATTTCTTTGACATATCCCTTCAGATGCTCGCCTTTTTCCAAACGCTGGAAAACCTGATTGTGATAAACCATTCCCCAATGCAGGTTATTGACAATGACCTTATAGCCAATTTCCGTATCATCCGCCACAAGAAGGTCCACCTCCTGATTGAATTCGTACTTGGGCGGGACATTGTTCAAAAACTTCTCGATGCGGGCCGATGCCATGATGCGTCCCGTCACGTGATCTAAACGGACATACACCAGATACCATTTCCCTTCGCGCATGGTCAGCTTCTGCTCTTTATAAGGAACCAGCAAATCCTTCATCAGTCCCCAGTCCAAGAAAGCCCCCGTAGTGTTGACCGACTTGACCCGCATGAAAGCAAACTCCCCCACCACGGCCTTCGGACGCAAAGTCGTGGCAATCAGCCTCCCCTCATTGTCATGATAAATAAAGACTTTGACCTCATCCCCGACCTTAGCCCCATCCGGCACATACCGGGTAGGCAACAGAATCTCTTTCCCGTCACCTCCGTCCAAATAAGCCCCAAAACTCAATATCTTAATAATTCTCAGCGTGTTGTAATTACCTATATTCAACATGATTTGATTGATTTTAGGCAAACATACGCATAATTTCCGAATCCCGAAAAAAGAAATAGAATATTTATGCCTGATGCAGCAATAATTGAAAGATTGCAGAGTCCAACAGCAAATGCAACATTACGAAATATTTTTGAAAAAACACAATTTAGGAGTATCAAATTGTAGT
>URGO01000158.1 GCA_900547435.1 uncultured Parabacteroides sp. | reverse complement strand
AATACTCTGGCCCATATCTCCGCTCCGGCTGTTGCGCTGGCCGCCGTTTTGCACGGCTCTCACTCCTACCGCGCATCCAAATCATTCCGGCGAGGCGCTTAAAGTGTGCTCTCATACAGCTTTTTTCGCTCGGTTTTCTACCGGGCTTGTTTTTTGCGCGCTTTTTCTCTTTGCCGGGTGACCCCCGCCTTCTTTCTCTCTTCTCCCTTTTGTTTTAGGACTTGTTTTGCTCATCTCCATTGTAGCCGATTTTGCGGGGAAAGGCAACGATGGATAAAAATACTCCCGCTGGAAATGCTATGCCAAAAGGAGTGATCTTATGGATATGTCACCGCAGGAATATCAGGCGTATATCAAGGAAAGGGCGCCGAAGTCGCCCATCTGGAAGGATACGGCGCTCGCCTTTCTGATCGGCGGCGCGATCTGCGTGCTCGGTCAGCTCATTTTGGACGGCTACAGGTCCCTCGGGCTCGACAAGACCGACGCGGGTACCGCGACCTCCGTCACGCTTATCTTTTTAGCGGTCCGCGGGGAGTAGGAAAAACAACGTGCGCCCGAATCTTTGCCAAAACAATCAATTGTTTGAATCCTACAGCCGATGGAGAGGCATCTAACGAATGCGAATCCTGCAAGGCTTTCAACGAACAAAGGTCCTTGAATATCCATGAGCTGGACGCGGCTTCCAACAATTCCGTTGACGATATCCGCTCGTTGATAGACCAGGTCCGCATTCCTCCTGCCATCGGCAAGTATAAAGTATTCATCATCGATGAGGTACACATGCTGAGTTCCGCCGCGTTTAATGCTTTCCTAAAGACATTGGAGGAGCCCCCTCACCATGCCATCTTCATTTTGGCTACAACCGAGAAGCATAAAGTCCTGCCGACCATCCTCTCGCGGTGCCAGACCTATGATTTTGCACGGATTACCGTGGCCGACACCGTAGAACATCTGGAATATGTAGCCAAGTCGGAAGGTATCCAGGCAGAGCCGGAAGCCCTGAACGTAATCGCGCAAAAGGCCGATGGAGGTATGCGCGACGCTTTGTCCATCTTCGACCAGGTAGCCAGTTATACCAATGGAAATATTACCTATCAAGCCGTTATCGAGAACCTGAACGTGCTGGATTACGAGTATTATTTCCGATTGACGGATGCCATCCTCGGCGGAAATATCCGGGCCTCGCTCCTATTATTGAACGACATCCTGAACAAAGGCTTTGATGCGCAGAACGTTATCAACGGACTGGCCAGTCATTTCCGCGATTTGCTGGTATGCAAAGACGAATCGACCCTGGTCTTGTTTGAGGTCGGCGCATCCATCCGCGAACGTTATAAGGAAATGGCCCAACGTTGTACAGATACATTCCTGTATAAGGCCATCGAGCTGGCCAACACTTGCGATTTGAATTATCGGGCAAGCCGCAATAAACGGTTATTGGTCGAACTGACTTTGATTCAACTCTGCCAATTGATGCGCCCGGTTGAAGAGGATAAAAAAAAAGCCCGGATAGAAGCTATTAATCCCGCTCCAAGCACGTCCCAACCGACCAATCAGACGCGTCCGGCCACGATGTCCACGCAAATTCCGCCCAAGCAGGTCCAATCGGTTACGGCGCCACATATCTCCGCCACGCCACAACCTCAAAAGCATACGGCCCGCCCACCGATGAACACGTCACTGAAGAACATGGTCAACACGAAAGCACGCACGGATAGCGCGCAAACCGGCCAGACTCAGAAAACCGATTTGCAAACCTCCTTCACCGAAGAAGAACTCATCGAAAGCTGGAATGCTTATGCCAACTCCGTCGGCAAGAAGATTTTCCTGAAAAACATCATGCTGAATAACTTGCCGAAATTGCAGGAGAATTTCTACTTCGAAGTGGTTGTCCATAACCCGGCCATGCAAGAAGAGCTTTTCAACAATGCCATAGACATCTTAGGCGCTTTGCGAAACCGGTTGAAGAATTCCCACATCCAAATGCGCGTCCGGATTTCGGAAGGAAACGAAAAGCATCTGGCCTACACAAGCACGGAGAAATATGAGCATCTGGTGGAAATAAACCCGCTTTTGGACAAACTGGCGAAAGAGTTCGACCTAAGGGCCGATTAATCTCCTCTAACGGTTTCCCGGAAACATACCGCCCGAACCCGTCTGCATTCACGAATTTTTAGCAAACGAAAGGTTGGGCCAAATTAAAAAAACATTACCTTTGTGCCCGATAGTCCAAAAATTGAAAAAAGTGACGCGTATATACATTATATATATATCTATTCTTGTAAGCCTCTTCACCTGGAACTGGAATATCCAAGCGACAGAGAAAAGCTTTACGGTAGTCATTGATGCCGGACATGGCGGAAAAGACCCCGGAGCGAAAGGGACTATCATCAACGAAAAGGCCATCAACTTAGGCATTGCCTTGAAATTAGGCAAATTAATCACCCGGAACCATCAAGATGTAAAGGTCGTTTACACACGAAGTTCGGACAAGTTCGTCGAACTGGACGAGCGTGCCAATATTGCCAACCGGTGTAAGGCCGACCTGTTTATATCGATTCATACCAATGCTGTAGCGAAAGGGAACAGCGCTCATGGAACAGAAACCTATACCTTAGGTCTCGCCCGGACAGACGAAAACCTGGAGGTCGCCATGCGCGAAAACGCGGTAATCCTGCTGGAGGAGGATTATCAACAAAGATATGAGGGATTTGACCCGAACTCGACCGAGTCTTATATCATATTCGAGTTCATACAAAACAAGCATATGGAGCAAAGCATCGGGTTTGCCTCTGAAATACAGAAAAATTTCACCTCGGCCAAACGAGAGGACCGCGGAGTACGGCAAGCCGGATTCCTGGTTTTACGCAAAACCAGTATGCCCAGCGTGTTGATTGAGGTTGGATTCATAACCAACCGTTCGGAGGAACGGTACCTTGCATCAGAACGCGGGCAACAACAATTGGCCTTGTCTATTTCCAATGCGTTCGACAATTATAAGAGAGCATTGGACAACCGGCAAGTCGCCACGTTAGCACGGTCTTCGACGGAAGAGAATGCTCCTATCGCCTCCCCTACAGACGAAGTTCTTCCTCCGGCAGGAAGCGAAGAGGACATCCTCCGGCGCAAAAAAGCCCGGCAAGCGGCCGAACAAGAACGACAAGCGGATGACGAAAAGAATAAAATCGTTTACAAGATTCAGATTCTGACTTCGAAAGAGAAGTTGCCCGCCAATTCGCGCCTGCTGAAAGGCTATAAAAACGTAGAATGCGTCAAAGGGCGAAATTTCTACAAATATTATTATGGTAAAAGTACCCGGTTCAATGAAATCAGCCGGTTGCGCAAACGCGTCATCAAGGATTTCAAGGATGCTTATATCGTAGTTTTCAAAAACGGGAAAGAAGTTAAACAATAAACAGAATAAAAAATATATCACAATAAGATGAAAACGATATTCACTAAAGAAGCTAAAATCGGAATAGTATCCATTATCAGTCTGGCTTTACTTTATTTCGGTATCAATTACCTGAAAGGAATAAACCTGTTCCAGCCATCCAATCATTATGAAGTCATATTTAATAATGTAAAAGGAGTGACGATTTCAAGTCCGGTCTATGTAGAAGGATTTAAGGTCGGGCTGGTACGTGACATTCGGTATGACTATGAGGCGATGAACAAGATTACCGTCGACATCAGCCTGGAAGACAAAATGCGTATCAATAAAGGAAGCTACATCACTATCGTAAACAGCTTCTTGGGAGGAGCCGAGCTGCATATCCACCTGAATAAATATGTAGAGGATTACTTTAAGCCGGGCGACCAAATTGAAGGTCGCATGACCGAAGAGATGATGCAATCGGTACAAGAAAAGATTTTGCCCAGCGTCGAGGCTATGTTGCCGAAAATCGATTCTATTCTGGGAGGAATACAGACTTTGATTAACCATCCGGCATTGCTCCAATCGTTGAATCATGTAGAAAATACAACGGCTAATCTGGAAAGCTCCACGCGAGAATTGAACCGATTGCTGGCTAATGACGTACCGGAGATTGTAGAGGGACTGAAAACCATCACCAGCAATTTCTCCGATGTCAGTACAGAATTGAAAACATTGGATTTGCAAACAACCGTAGAAAGCATCAATAGCACCTTGGCAAACCTGAAAGTTACCACCGAGAAGTTTAACTCTACCGATAATAGTATCGGTTTGTTACTGAACGACCGTGCTTTATATGATAATCTGAACGGTACCGCAGAGAATGCCTCTAAATTGCTGTTGGATTTGCGCGAGAATCCGAAGCGTTACGTCCACTTCTCTGTATTCGGGAAAAAATAATTTTTCCGGTTTAGGAAAAAAATTGAAATCTGTCTTTCTGTTTTTAGGCAAATCAAGTTTAAAACAAAATTTATTTGCCTAAAATGTTTGGAATAAGACGGATAGAGATTTTATCCCTCTAAAGTCGGCTTTAGAATAGAACTAACAAAATGTCGCAAAAAATGGCTTTTTTATTTGCTTTTCACATAAGCAAAAAGCTAACAGGTTGGATATTAACGTATTAAACTAATTGTCTGACTTTAAATGCGATAAAATTATTTGCAGAAATACAAATAAAAACGGACTTTTTTTTTCAGAATTAATTTATAACCTTTGTAATCGAAAAAACGAAAAGTATATTTTGAGAGAAATATAAAACAATGCAGTCTGAGTGTCAAATATTATGGGATAAGTGCCTTGAGATTATTAAGGACAACTTGCCGGAAGAGCTATTTACCACATGGTTCCTTCCGATTAGACCTTATTCATTCAACGAGAAGAAAGAGTTCAGGATACTGGTACCCTCAAACTTCTTCGGAGAATATATTGAGGCGCATTTTCAAAAACTATTGATTCCGGTAGTCCAACGTGTGATGGGACCGGATGTATCTTTGATTTATAGGGTAGCCACGTACGGAGATATAAAAGACGAAGGAGCTATGATGGATTGCCGTCCGGAAATCCAGGCCCGTCCAACGCCTATCCGCCAAAACGCACCTACTGAATTCGAACAAAAAAGAAGGATTCAGGATTGGAACTCATATTTGAACCCGAAATACAGCTTCGAAAACTATTTTGAAGGGACAAGTAATAAGGTGGTGCGTTCAGCCAGTGAAGCCATTGCCCAGAATCCGGGAAAGACTGCATTCAACCCGATGTTCATATTCGGAGCTTCTGGTGTAGGGAAAACCCACCTTTGCCATGCGATAGGCAACCGCGTGCAAGAACTGCATCCGGATAAGAAAGTATTGTATATCTCTGCGCATTTGTTCAGTACGCAATTCACCGATGCTGTCCGTAAGAATAACATCAACGAATTCCTCTACTTTTATCAAAACGTAGACGTACTTTTATTGGATGATGTGCAGGAATTTATCGGAAAAGACAAAACCCAAAATACATTCTTCCATATATTCAACCATTTGCATCTGCTGAACAAACAGATTGTATTGACCTCAGACAAACCGCCGGTTGAATTGCAAGGAATGGAAGAACGTTTCTTCACGCGCTTGAAATGGGGATTGATAGCAGAATTGTATCGTCCCGACTTAGACTTGCGTAAGAAGATATTAAAGAACAAGATGAGCCACGAAGGCATAGTGATGCCGGAAGAGGCTTTCAACTTCATTGCAAACAATGTAACCGAGAACGTGCGGGACCTGGAAGGTATCCTGGTGTCATTGATGGCCAACTCCATAGCCAACAACAAGGAAATCGATATGCCATTAACCAAACGGGTAGTCAGCCTGGCCGTACGTGTAGAACAAAAGCAGCTATCCGTGCAGTCCATACAAGAGACGGTTTGCAAATATTTCAATTTAGAGCAGGCGGCAATCCAAACAAGATCCCGCAAACGCGAAATTGTACAGGCCCGTCAGATTACCATGTTCCTGGCAAAGAAATATACGGATTGCTCTTTCTCCCAAATTGGGAAAATTGTCGGCAAGAAAGACCACGCTACGGTCTTGCACGCCTGCAAAACCATCAAAGACCAGATAGAGATAAACAAATCTTTCCGGGCTTCGGTGGAAGAGATCGAAAGCCAATTGAAGAACTAAGAACAAAATATACAATGCAGTGGAACGTAAGATCTATACATTTGATGAAGCTTACAAAGCGTCTTTGGAGTACTTTACCGGTGATGAACTCGCCGCCAAAGTATGGGTGAACAAATACGCTTTGAAAGATGCTTTCGGGAATATCTACGAGCAGTCTCCGGCGGATATGCACCATCGCTTGGCCAACGAAATTGCACGTATAGAAAAGAACTACCCGAACCCATTGACAGAACAGGAACTTTTCGATTTGTTCGACCATTTCCGGTATATTATTCCCCAAGGAAGCCCGATGACGGGTATCGGAAATGATTATCAGATTGCTTCTCTCTCTAATTGCTTCGTGATTGGGTTAGACGGCCCTGCTGATTCTTACGGTGCGATTATTCGCATTGATGAGGAACAAGTACAGTTGATGAAGCGCCGTGGCGGTGTAGGGCATGATTTATCTCATATTCGTCCTAAAGGCTCGCCTGTAAAGAATTCAGCATTGACCTCTACCGGGTTGGTTCCTTTTATGGAACGTTACTCAAATTCA
>URGO01000157.1 GCA_900547435.1 uncultured Parabacteroides sp. | reverse complement strand
CGGCGTTCCCCGACCGATGAGTTTTTATCCTGTTTGCTAACGAATCGTTGCGTTTCTATTTGGATTCTTCACTTTTTCTTCAACACGATACATGAAAAACACACAAAGCCGTAACCGCAAAAGTCTGTCCGAATAATGTAAAGTCTACTTTTCAAAAGTGTCGCAGAAAAACGTCCCTTTTTTTGCAACACATGCAGGCTAATTCTTAAGGAGTTAGCCAATAAATAATCTGATTAATAACCCAAACAAAAAGGAGGAATTGCTTATGAGTATGAAGTATAAGCTGGTTCAGCGCAAGGATTTCTCGAAAGATGCAAGCCCGGACTCGAAACTGTATTATGCGCAGATTGTGAACAACGGTACGGTAGACCTGAAAGAACTTTGTGAGAACATCGCCGAAGAATCGGCATTGAGCAGCGCCGATGTGCGGGGTGTGTTCGACCGTCTGACCCGCCAGTTGCGCACCCACCTGCAGAACGGCAGAACAGTAGTTATCGACGGATTCGGTTCGTTCCGTCCCACCGTGGGAAGCAAAGGCGTGGCGAACGAAGAGGATTTTGACGCGGCAACCATGATGCGAACGCCAAAAATCGTCTTTACCCCTCACGCCGACCTGAGGGAAACCTACAACAAGGTGGTTTACGAGCGCATCAGCAACAAGAAAAAAGAGGAAAGTTCTGAGCCGTCAACGGAGCCGGACGAATAGCCTCGGACATCTGCGGCAGAGGGGCTCCAACATCTGCCGCAGACCACCTTCGCCATCTGCCGCAGACCAGGTAAGACATCTGCCGCAGATGGCAACAGGGGTCTGCCGCAGATGTTGGCAGGTATCTCGGGCAGAGGGTTGCAGAGACCTCTCGAACCCCTTTTTTACCCCCTTTACTCCTTCGGGAACCGGTAGGCAATGGGGTGGATTTTATATCTAACGAAACATATTTATTAATCCGGGGAATGTGCCAAAGGTATGTTGGCACACTCCCCTTAAAACTGAAAGAACAAATGAGGAAGATTTTTACATTACTCTTATTACTTATTCCCCTATGGATGCAGGCACAGGATGGCTATACGTGGGATGAGAATACCAAGACCTTGACGATTCATACAAATAGACCTTACGGTGATACTTATAAAACAACGGCAGAAACTTTGATAATAGAAGGCACATATACGACCATTACTGGTTCTGCTTTTAAACAATATTCAGCACTAAAAAAAGTAATTATCAATGATGGAGTGACGAGTATCAAAAGCTATGCTTTTAGTGGTTGCACGTCCTTGAAAGAGATAACTATACCGGGCAGTGTGACAAGTATCGGACACTATGCTTTTAATAACTGCACAGCATTAACCAACATAGTCTATGAAGGAACAACGAAACCAACGATAGGTGATTATGCATTCTCAGGCATAAGTGCGGAAGCAACCGTAACAGTCCCGGCAGACTATGAGGACGATAGCTTTGGAGGCTTCTCGGGAGATAAACTCAAAAAAGAACTGTATGCTATCTCTATAACTCCGCTAACTAACGGAACTCTCACGGCAACAGTGGATGGAAAACCGGCGAAATATGCGAAGAAAGATGCAACGATTACGCTGACTGCTACGCCGGATGAGTGGTATCTGTTTGAAGAATTTACGGTTACAGATGCACAAGACAACCCGGTAGCTGTTACCGGCAACACCTTCACCATGCCGGCAAGTAATGTAACGGTATCCGCAAGTTTCAAAAAGCAAAGCTACACCCTCACAATCAACCAGCCCGAAGGCGGTAGTATATCCGCTAAAGTGGGCGATACAGAGGTAACGAGCAGCTCCCAAGAAGTAGAGTTCGAGAAGACCGTTACACTTACCGCCACAGCAAGCGATGGCTACGAGTTCTCCGGTTGGAACATAACAGATGGGAACGGAAAGGAAGTAGAAATAGAAAATAACGCCTTCACCATGCCTGCCTGCAACGTGACGGTATCAGCGACCTTTAGTAAAATACCTACAGACCCCGACCCCGAACCGGAGCCAGAAGAACCCGAAGAGCCGGTAATCCCCGACTATCCCGACTACTATAATATATATGTAGACGAGTGTGAGGGCGTAACGGTCCTGACCAGCACGAATGTGGTACGCGAAGGCAACAGTATGACCTTTACCATCGAAGTGGCAGAGGGCTACACAGCCGAAGATATGGTCGTGAAGGTGAAACGCAGTCTGTTTGGTTATACCGATGTTATCGAGCCGAATGAAGAGGGCAAGTATGAAGTCCGTAACATCTATACTGAAATCTATATCACGATAGAAGGTGTAACGGAAGAGGAAACTCCAACCGGAATAGAAGGTGTGGAAAGTACAGCGGTCTATGCCCAAGAGGGCGCCATCTACGTACGCACTCCGCAACGGGCAACCGTGAGCATCGTGTCTCTGACGGGCGCCATCGTGAAGAAAGCGGAGCAAACCGGCACACAGCGCTACGACCTGCCCCGCGGAATCTATATCGTGGATGTAGCCGGACAGCGGTATAAGGTAAGGAACTAAAGGGGAACCAAGAGCTATTCGCTCTATTCATTTCGTCCCGCCCCTCTCTCACCGTGGAGGAGGGCGGGACGCTTGTTTTCATGCCCGATTGAAGCCTTGTCAGCTCCTATAAAAATACCTGGGTTCTCGTTCGCGCTCTTGGATTATCCCGTTCCGGTAGGCGAAAAGCAGGTTCTCCAAATCCCGGATTTGCTGTTGCAATTCCGCTCCTTTGTCGGTGTCTTTTACCATTTGCCGATGGGCGCTCAGTTCTACCACGATAGTTGTAGAGCGGATATCCAATCCCTCCTCAATGGCTTTTGCGGTAGATTGGAACGGTTCGTGCTGCACCAATTGGAAACCGCGTGAATGATAGACCAATGTATAACCGGCGATGCCTGTTTCCGAATGATAGGCTTTCGAGAATCCGCCATCAATCACCAGGAGCTTCCCGTTCGCTTTAATCGGATTCTCCCCCTTGATGGAGCGTACCGGAACATGTCCGTTCACGATATGGCGATGCTCGCCTTTGACTTCAAACTCATCCAACAACCTGTCGCATATCGTCTCTTCTTCACGGAGTGTATAATAAGCCCCTTTTTCCTCTTTGTGCGTCTCCTTGTCTTCTATGAAACAACGCTCGAACGTGGCCATCCGGCTCTTGTCGAAGAGCGGTGAATCTTTACCGCACCAAAGATACCAGATATAATCCATGGCGAATTGCTTTTCTTCGGTATCTTCTGTGTCGAAATAAGCGGTACGTACCAATTGGTCGATGCGGTCCATCAACGCTTTCCCTTTGAAATATTCCCCGTTAACCTTTACCTCTTTCAAGGTCCCATCGGCATTGAGTGGGACAGAGGCATGGAAGAGCAGGTTGGAATTGCATACCTTATACAGACTCCCGTGGCGGAACAGGCAACGCATGTGCTTGCGCAACTTCTCGCTCCCTTCGAACGAACGTCCGATACGCCGTATCATGTCCTCTTCATCAATAGAGAGCCGGTAAGGGTCTTTGGCGTCGAGTGTCGGCCAGTTCTTGTCTTTCAGTTCATATTCCTTGTTCCCCAAGCGGATGGTTCCTTTCTCTAAATTGATACGATGCAGGAGCAGGCGATCGTCCATCTCGAACTCCGGTCTTCGGCGGATGATGTCGCCCTCCAACTTATATTGCACAATCGAGATGGCTTTATTCATTTGGGCTATCAGGCGGACCGTCTTCTCGTCAAACATATTCTCTTCCGAATTCAGATTCGGGATAAAAAGCGTACAAGGGTCATCGGCATAGGTCTCCATGGCGAAGCGGGCCAGAGGAAGCAGATTGATGCCATACCCGTCCTCCAGGGTCGCCAGATTCCCATAGCGGAGGCACATACGGATTACGTTCGCCATGCTGGCCCAATTTCCCGAAGCCGCGCCCATCCACAGGATGTCATGGTTCCCCCATTGGATATCTACGTTATGGTAATCGCAAAGCGTGTCCATGATGATGTGCGCTCCCGGTCCGCGGTCATAAATGTCTCCGATGATATGAAGCTGGTCGATAGTCAGCCGTTGTATCAGGTTGCATATCGCAATGATGAAATCATCCGCCCGACCGGTCGAAATAATGGTATGGATGATTTGGTCTACATAAGCAGACTTGTTCGGTTCGATGGATGATTCATGCAAAAGCTCCTGGATAATATAAGAAAACTCGCGGGGTAGGGCCTTGCGTACTTTCGAACGGGTATATTTGGAAGAGACATTCCGGCATACCTTGACCAATTGGTTTAAGGTAATCATATACCAGTCGTCCAAATCTTTCTCGACCGATTTGACCAGACTCAGTTTCTCCTCCGGATAATAAATCAAGGTGCAAAGCTCTTTTTTCTCCGCATCGCGCATCGTATTGCTGAATATCTCTCCGACTTTCCGTTTAATTGAACCGGAGGCGTTCCGTAATACATGGTTGAACGCCTGATACTCTCCGTGCAAATCCGAAAGGAAGTGTTCTGTCCCCTTCGGAAGATTCAGTATTGCCTCCAGATTGATGATTTCGGTACTTGCGTCCGCGATAGTCGGAAAGCTCCGTGAGAGCAATTGCAAATAACGTAAGTCATCAAGCACGGCCTTTTCCTTTGTTATATCTTTTGTCATATATTTCTACCTTATATATTTAAACATTTCCGAATAAATCCCAATCCATACCCGAATAATTGCGTGAATGCCGCCATGACTGATAGCATACCGATATATATGTTCCCCTCATTCCGAAAAGTCGCGTCAAAGAATAAGAGCAGGATATAGAGCAGTAACAGGCCATATAATACAGGAGACCATATCCCTGCCACGCATACGCTGAATACAAACAAAACGAATAAGGACGGGAGGCAATGCACCACCTTCAGGGTTCCGGGGTATTTCTTCCACAATACAATACGTGCCTCGCCCGAATGTTCCACTTGCCGGAAGAACTGGCCGAAACTGGTCCGTCGTTTATGATAAACATATGCTTCGGGAAAGAGCCGCGTCCGGCAACCGGCTAAAAAAAGACGGGTGCTGAAATCAATGTCCTCGCCATAGCGCATTGAAGTATCAAACCCGTTTAACCGCATGAACACATCGCGCTTCACGCCCATATTGAAACTCCGTGGATAGAACTTGTCCAGCTTCTTTTTTCCTCCGCGTATTCCTCCGGTCGTGAAAAACGAAGTCATGGAATAGCTGATAGCCTTTTGGATAGGTGTAAACGAAGGGTGTGCCTTGTCCGGTCCGCCAAAGGCATCGGCCGGCTCGTGGCTCAGTTCCTCTTCTATGGATTCTATGTAAGTCTCGGGCAAGATACAATCCGAATCCAGAATCAGCAGATAATCACCCTTGCTATGCTCCGCTCCGTAATTGCGTGCTCCGCTGGGCCCTCCATTCGGAATAACGAAATAATGGATGTCCATCTGCTCGGTATAGCGTTCGGCCACCTCTTTGCAGGGCTTTGTCGAACCGTCTTCCACCAGCAGGACTTCAAAGTTCTTGTTGGTTTGTGCCGTCAGGCTATATAGCAGATCGTCCACCTCGTCCGGACGATTGTAGACCGGTATGATTATCGAATAATAATGCTGACTCTCCATATCCATCCGTATTTAGTCTTTTGAATTTGTTGGTCTATAAGTTTCTTGGGTTGTACAGTTACTTGAGAACTGAAAAACTCATAAACGAAAAAACTTACGTCAATGGACAAAGATACGCATTTTTCTAATTTATTGAAATTCGTAATCCGTATTTCAAAGAACTTCCCTATATTTGCTTCTGAGTTTTAATAAAATCAGGAGGAAAAAATTATGTTGCTAACTACGACAAATGACATTGAAGGAAAACGTATTACCGCCTATTATGGTATTGTTTCGGGTGAAACCATCATCGGAGCCAATATTTTCAAAGATTTTTTTGCCAGCATCCGCGATATTATCGGTGGGCGTTCCGGATCATACGAGAAAGTATTGCGCGAGGCCAAAGATATAGCCCTGAAAGAAATGTCCGAACAGGCCGAAAGGATGGGAGCCAATGCCGTATTGGCGGTCGATTTGGATTATGAAACCATCGGCGAGAGTATGCTCATGGTTACGGCTTCGGGTACAGCGGTAAGATACGAGTAAATTGAAAATAAAAAATTGAAAGTTGAAAATTACCTCATATCATTTTCAACTTTCAATTTTCAATTTTCAACTTTTTTGTTACTTTCTGATACCCAATTCTTTGATGATTGCGCGGTAACGTTCGATATCTACCCGAATCAGATAATCCAATAAACGACGACGCTTACCAACTAACATCTTCAAAGCTCTTTCTGTAGCGAAGTCTTTGTGATTCTTCTTCAGGTGCTCAGTCAAATGGCTGATGCGATACGTGAACAACGCGATTTGGCTTTCAGCTGAACCTGTGTTAGTAGCTGACTTGCCATACTTCTCGAAAATCTCTTTTTTCTTTTCTGAATCTAAATACATGATTCCAATACTTTATAATAAATTAATACTATGTTATTTAAGCGAGTGCAAAGGTAGGCATTCTTTGGAATATGAACAAATAATTTCACAGAAAATATTTTTAAGCCCTCCTGCAGAGTCCAACAGCAAATGCAACATTACGAAATATTTTTGAAAAAACACAATTTAGGAGTATCAAATTGTAGT
>URGO01000156.1 GCA_900547435.1 uncultured Parabacteroides sp. | reverse complement strand
AGATAGAGATAGAAAATAAAATTATATTATATATTATATATATATAATATATAATATAACTATCAATTTCTCTTTTTTTGTTCCATAATAATTAATTGTCAGTTGTCAGATTTGTCAGTTGTAAGTACTGCACTAAAAACGAAGGATGACCTTTTTTCAAGTCAGGGCATCTCCAAGAGATGGTACCTCTTGTACAATTCAAAAAAACTATTTATCTTTGTATTCGTCAATCGGAAACAGGCAATCCCTTTTATTTGCGCACCAACGGATTGCCGGTATTCCATTGCCATTATCAATGGAAAAGAACGGAAATAGAAAGGCTTCATGGCAAAGATTTCGGTTCAAGCTGAACGGAGTTAGCTATCTGCCCGGAACAGAGGATATACATTTTGCGGGAAACAATGGTATTTATACTGATTTGCAGAAGTTTCTGAAGGAATGGTTTGATGATTCTCCAACGTTGACAGTACATACATCCGGTTCAACGGGTACACCGAAGATGTTGGTCGTCCGTAAAGAGCAGATGATGAACAGCGCACGCATCACGTGTGAGTTTCTCCAGCTTCATCCCGACGACAAGGCTCTGCTTTGTATGCCGCTGAAATATATTGCCGGAAAGATGATGGTTGTACGGGCATTGGTGGCAGAGCTGGATTTAATTGTCCGCGAACCCTCGGGGCATCCGCTGGCCGATATCCATGAACCGCTGCGCTTTGCAGCTATGATTCCGCTTCAGGTTTATAACTCGTTGCAGGTAGCGGAAGAAAAATCCCGGTTGGAGAATATCGAGACGCTCATCATAGGAGGCGGAGCCATCGACAAAGAGCTTGCCGAAGCGATTTTACTACTCCCTAACCGGATTTATTCCACCTACGGAATGACCGAAACCCTTTCGCATATTGCCCTGCGAAGGCTAAACGGAGCGGAAGCTTCAGAATATTACCACCCTTTCCCATCGGTGCGCTTGTCGTTAAGCCCGGAACAGACTTTGGTCATCGATGCTCCTTTGGTGAGTGACGAACGGCTGACCACCAACGATGTGGCCGACCTCCGACCGGACGGCTCGTTTGTTATCCTGGGACGGAAAGACAACATCGTTAATAGCGGGGGTGTCAAGATACAGGTGGAAAGCGTGGAGAACCAGCTTCGTAGTCTTATCCCCGTTCCTTTTGCCTTGACCGCAGTTCCCCATTCTAAATTTGGCGAGGCATTGACGCTCTTAATCAGACAGGATATGCCGGATAAAGACCGGCTACAGTGCGAAATAGCCCAAGTATTACCCAAATACCAGCAACCCAAATATATTCTTTTCGTAGATGGCATTCCGCTGACCGAAACCGGCAAGATAAGCCGGGCAGAATGCAAGAGGGTCGCGCTTCAAAAGTTGAAAATTGAAAATTGAAAACGAATGAAGAAAAACTCATAAACTTAAAAACGAATAAACTCAAAAACTTAAAATATATGAAATATTTTTCGATTATTGCACTTTCGTTAATTTCCCTATCGCCCAACATTGAAGCACAAGGGAAAAACGGAGTTGAAAAGAATCCGGCTTTCGATATGGCCGATTGCGTCACCTTGCTGGATAGTACGGCCGTGAGCGTACAAGAAAGCGGTTCCGGTTCATTTGCTATTTATAAGAAATTTAAGGTCCAGACCCTCCAGGGTGGAGTGGCCAACCACGTTATCAAGTATGATTATGACCCGTTGACGGCTTTTGCCGAATTCAAGCAAGCTACTATCTATCGGGCTGGTGGGGATATCGTCAATATTGATGTGACCCAAGCCTGCGACTATGCAGCTCCGGCACGTGCTATTTATTGGGGTGCCCGTCAGATTATGCTCGAACTGGGACGTCTGTATCCAGGAGACGTGGTGGAATATGAAATCGCAAAGAAGGGATTCACCTACGCCCTGCTGACCGGAGCGGAAAGCGAGGACGAATCGCGCTTCATCCCTCCGATGCGCGGGCAATTCTATGATATTGTGCCTTTCTGGGTGTCCGAACCTACACTCCGCAAGGTCTATAAACTGACCATCCCGAAGGAAAAAGAGATTCAATTTCATTTTTATCAAGGCGATTGCTCTTCGTCCATGCATTATGAGGACGGAAAAAAAGCCTATACATTCGTTGTGGAAGATGTCATTCCGGTAAAGCAAGAGCCTAACATGGTGAACCTGTTTGACGCCGCTCCCAAATTGATGCTCTCGTCAACCCCCGAATGGAAAGACAAATCCCTATGGTTCCATAAGGTCAACGAGGATTATGGAAGTTTTGAACCTATCCCCGAAGCCCAGAAAAAAGTAGACGAGTTAATCAAAGGAAAGAAAACCGAGATGGAGAAAATCGCCGTACTGACGCATTGGGTGGCCGATAATATCCGCTATTCGGGTATCTCGATGGGAAAGGGCGAAGGCTATACGTTACATAGCCTGAAGATGAACTACACAGACCGGTGCGGGGTATGCAAGGACATAGCGGGCACGTTGATAGCTTTCCTGCGTATGGCGGGGTTTGAAGCTTATCCGGCTATGACAATGGCGGGAAGCCGGGTAGAACAGATTCCGGCAGACCATTTCAACCATTGTGTGGCCGTGGTGAAGTTATCCGACGGTACCTATATCCCCTTAGACCCTACGTGGGTGCCATTCGTCCGCGAATTGTGGAGTAGCGCCGAGCAACAACAGAACTACCTGCCCGGTATTCCGGAAGGCTCAGACCTGCGCCTGACTCCGGTATCGGCTCCCGAAAATCATTATCTCAAAATCAAGGCCAATAACAGATTGGATGCCCGAGGAACCCTGAAAGGGGAACTGACCGTACAGGCCGAAGGGCAATCGGATGCCAGCGTGCGCCGGGTGTTTACCTCCGGATGGCAAGAGGACTGGAAGAACAGCATGGAGGCACAATTGCTGGCCATATCGCCTAACGCCCGTCTTTTGAGCGTGGATTGGGGTAAGAATCCCAAAGATTACCAGGCGGCTCCCATAAAGATTACGTTCCGTTATGAAATACCGGAATATGCGCTGACCGGCAATGATGTATTGCTGGTAAAGCCTACGTTAGACAAATTGTATCGTTCGGTAAAGAGTTTTCTACGTATCAATACGGACATAGAGACCCGTCAATATGGATTCAAAGATGCTTGCTCACGGCTCGTGGAACAAGAGGAGACCATCCAGCTCCCGGCAGGATACACATTGGTAAATGAAGAAAAAGAGGATTCCAAGCAAAGTGCATCCGCAGACTTCGACGGTTCATTGAAACAAGATGGAAACAAAGTCGTTCTGCATCAGAGAATAGCCCTAAAGAAACGTGTGTATGAGGCCTCGGATTGGGAGGGATTCCGTGCTGCGGTCAACGCCTTCAAATCGTATGGCGATTATTTAGTAATCAAGAAATAAAGGAGGAAAAAAATCATGAGACATAGAATAAATTCATTATCCCTGTTACTTTTGCTTTTATGTGCCTTTACCTCGTTCGCGTGGGCAGGGCCGGAAGCGGAATACAAGAAGTTATCCAAATCATGGACCTTAAATCCGGACGGAAGCCAGGTGTTTCATTACAGCATGGAGCTTACTATATATACCCATACCGCCATGCGGAGTGCGTATGGCGAAACATTTATCGTCTATAATCCCGATTATCAGACTTTGAAGATAAACACATCGTACACCAAGCAAAAGGATGGCACAATCATCAAAACGCCGGACAATGCGTTTGTCGAAGTGTTACCCCGTTCGGCCTCTGACGCCCCGGCCTACAACAACCTGAAGGAAATGGTAGTAGTACATACCGGACTGGAATTGGGGGCAACCATTTATCTGGATTATACGCTAACCAGCAAGGCGGGCTATCTGCCGGCTATCGACATCTTAGAGATTATCCCGCAAAGCTCTCCGGTGAAAGAATATAACCTGGCCATCTCCGTTCCCGATGGGAATGACCTGTCCTATGGATTGATGAATCCGGAAGCGGAAGCTAAGGTGAGCGTAGAGAACGGGATGCGTACTACCGCTTGGACACTAAAGAACATCAAAGCCTATTCGCGTGCTCCGATGCGCCATATCTATGACGGGGATATCCAAATCCTGACGGCTTCAAGCTATCCTTCGGAAGCTGATGCGCTAAGAGGATTATACGAACAACTGGAAATGCGCGAAAGTATGCCGCTCCTTTCCTTGGCTGAGACCATCACGGAGGGAAAAGAAAGCGATACGGATAAGCTCCGGGCTATCTTGGAGTATGTCAATCAAAATTTTGCCCATTCTGCACTTTCTTTGGAAGAAACGGGATACCGGATTCGTCCGGTCGAGGATGTCATCAATTCAGCCTATGGCACGCAAGCCGAACTGACCGATCTGTTGCAGGGCTTATTGAACGCTCTTCAGATACCTACCGAGGTATGCGTGCGTTTCCCGCTAAAGAATGCGCCGGAGGATAGCTTCGGACTGAAAGGGGCTTCCCTTTTCTTAAAGTCAGAAGCGGATGGCATCACCTATGTATTGAATCCTTTCTCGGATAAAATGGACAATGCCGGATGGTTGGCAGACCGGTGCCGGATTGTGGATATCAAGAACGATAAGCCCGTGGATATGCCTCAGCCCGATTCTAAAATCGTATGCGAAGCAACTATGCGAATCGACTCTTCGAAGGTAATAACTGAAATCCAAGCGAATGTACCGGCAGGACTCTCCTCGTATGTGCTTGTTCCGGAAAAGAACAGTACCCGGACGGAAGAGCTGACTCTGACCAACGGATATATTCTAATTCATCTCCCGATAATCCCGGCAAGCGAAAACACCCTGTCTTACGCTTCGATGAACACCACGCGTAACGGGAACCTATCTTTACTTTATGCTCCGGATGAAACCTATACTTATACGATGGATATTCCGGAAGGCTTGACGCTTTGCACACCGACCGGAAAGAAACAGATAACGAACAAAGCCGGAGAAATGAATACGGAGGTTGAATTGACGGGAAATAAAGTCATCGTAAAACGTTTTTTGCGGGTAAAATCGGCCCAAATACCCCAATCGGTTTATCCGGATTTCCATCAGTTGATGGTGGAATGGGCTAACCCGAACCATACGTCTTTGATTTTTAAATCCATTGAAAAATGATAATTATAATTGAAAGTTGAAAATGAAAAATCATAAGTTTCAACTTTCAATTCTCAATTTTCAATTTTAAACTACTCACGGTGGACATACAAGAATTATTGAAACTTTATGCTTCGCATAGCGGGGTATCGGCTTTAGATAGCCTGATAAGAGAGGGAAAAGATCAGAACATAGCTCTACGCGGAGTAAATGGCTCCGCATCGGCTATGCTCATCGCCTCCCTCTTTGTCAGACAAAGCGGAAATTTTATCTGCTTGCTTAATGACCTGGAAGAGGCTGGCTATTTTTATAATGACCTGAAACAACTCACCGGAAGCGAGTCCGTTTATTTCTTCCCTTCCGCCTATCGACGGGATATCAAATATGGACATACCGACCCGGCCAATGAAATCCTGCGCACCGAGACTTTGAGTGTATTGAACAACAAACATCCGCGTTTTATCATCGTTTCATATCCCGAAGCGCTGGCCGAGAAGGTAGTAACCCAAGACTTATTAAGAAAAAACACCTTGCAGATTCATGTAGGCGAGAAGCTGGGAAATGCCTTTATCATGGAGACCTTGGAGAGTTATGGATTCGAACGGGTGGATTATGTGTACGAACCGGGGCAATATGCCATTCGCGGAAGTATTGTGGATGTGTTTTCCTATTCGTTCGAATATCCCTATCGTATAGATTTCTTTGGAGATGAGGTCGAGACAATCCGCGCGTTTGATGTGGAAACGCAATTATCCAAAGAAAAACTGGATAATATCTATATCGTGTCGGAGGTCAACAAGAAAAGTGCGGATTCCGGAGGGTGCCTCTTGGGATCTTTACCCAACGATACCATCCTGACCTCGCATGACCTGGCCTGGTGCCGCGAACGCATTGGTGCGCTATGGAACGAAGAACCGGTGATAGCCGATGAGGAATCATTCTCCAGTATCGAGGCTATGCAAGCCAAACTGGTGCGATGGGATGATTTCATGCACGATGCGCTCCGTCTCAGACGAATACAATTCGGAAATCATCCGGTGGGTGATGTGGATGCGACCCTCTCGTTTCAAACCCAAGCCCAACCTATCTTCCATAAGAACTTCGATATGGTAAGTGAATCTTTCCGCAAGTATTTGGACGAAGGATATTCCCTCTATATCTTGAGCGATGTAGAGAAGCAGGCCGCCCGAATCCGTTCGATATTTGAGGACAGAGGCGAGAATATCCCCTTTACTGCGGTCAATAAGACCATTCATGCCGGGTTTGCCGACCAGCAATTGAAGGTTTGTTTCTTTACCGACCATCAGTTGTTCGATCGTTTCCATAAATATAACCTCAAAAGCGATAAGGCACGTAGCGGAAAGATTACCCTTTCGCTCAAAGAATTGAACCAATTCACGCCGGGAGATTATATCGTACATATTGACCACGGTATAGGCCAGTTCGGAGGATTGGTACGTATGGAGGTAAATGGCAAGATGCAAGAGGTCATCAAGCTGATCTATCAGAACAACGATATTATCTTCGTCAGCATCCATTCGCTGCACAAACTCTCCAAATACAAAGGAAAAGACAGCGGCGAGCCTCCCAAACTGAACAAGCTGG
>URGO01000155.1 GCA_900547435.1 uncultured Parabacteroides sp. | reverse complement strand
ATTACGGAAGGCGACAACCTTACCACGGCAACTTTAACCTACAACGGAAGTTCTTGGACTGCCGATAAGACCTTAACCTGCCCTGAAGGGACATTCACCTTGGAAGCATGGTATGCACCGGCCTACAGTTGGAACAGCGATGAGTTAAGCAGCACTGCTCCCGGAACAGGCGAGTTCTTACAACAGACACTTGCAGGACAGACAGAACGCAATATCGAAATTGATTTCTCCGGTGTACAGCGCACCTACAGCCGCCTGCGTTTCGTGTCGTCCACCAATACGCCACTGGGAATTACCCTTTCCGGCTTTACTCCAGCAGGAGATGATACCTCCCAGTCGGATTACACCGCCACACTGACCACCGACAGCAAGGGCAATGCCTATCTTTACGGCTCGTGGAACGAAGATGTTCGGCTCACAGTGAGTGCTGATTACTTGACAACCAACATAGAGAAGACATTGAGAGCCTCTGTGCCTGCGCAGTCATACGCTTTGGATACCCCGCAAACCATTACCGAAGAAGAACTCAAGAAATGGTGCGGAAGCGCAACAGACATTACGGGCTACTACCGGCTGGAGGCAGACATCGACCTGAGCGATGACGGCAACTGGACACCGATAGGTAATGCCACGACCAATAGGGTACAAGGGCGATTTATCGGCACATTCGATGGAGACGGACATACCATAACAGGGCTGACAAGTAATTCAGGTGGTGATTTTGGATTGTTCCGGACAATTGGGGAAGGTGGCGTGGTCAAGAACATGAATATATCTTGCAATATTAGTGGAAATGGTGGCTTCAAAGGTGGTATTGCAGCCAATAACTATGGAACCATAGAAAATTGCCATGTATCAGGTACTATAAGTGGAAGTAATCTTATCGGAGGCATAGCAGGTTATAACACATATACCACGACCTCCGGTGCTCAAATCATAGCGTGCAGTAATACTGCATCTATAAATGGAACAGAAGATGTTGGCGGCATTTGCGGTGACAATAATCAATCCACGGTTCTTGCTTGTTATAACACAGGGAAAATAAAAAAAGATTCCGAGGATGGAGGCGCTATTTGTGGTTATAACAGAGGCACCGTCACCTCATGTTATTATACTCAAGGAACCGGTGTCGGCACGCAGGTAACAGAATGGAATGATGCCATTGACGATATGAACTCCGCCCTGCAAACCGCCGGTTATTCCTATCAATATGAACTGGGAAGTAACGAACTGCCTGTGATAAAAACAATGGAGTAATATTCCGCCGGATACCCGGAAGCGAGTCAGAACTGGTAGATATGTAAGATATGGACAAGAACTAACACCCATACAAGGGTGCCAATCATACCCCTTGTTAGGGGTCGGCGACACCCCTTGCAAGGGGTATAAAAACCAAGAACGAATGTCTTGACGCAAACAATATCGCTATAAAGCCTTTCATAAGCAATGACACTTATACAGCTATCGTTTCTCCTTATTATTATAATACGGATGGAGTTATTCCTTTTATGTGGGTAACGATAGGTACAACAAAAAAGATGGTCTATCTACCAAATGAGTTAGGCATGGAAACAGGCCGTCCGGGATGTCTATCCCCAGGTATGGCTTATACATTTAACCTTGCAGTGAACAGTACCAATTCCATCGGTACCCGCTCAGCTGGTGCTTCGGAATGCAAGTTAGAATTGGTAAAAGTGGAAGACATGAACAAGAACTAACACCCATACAAGGGTGCCAGTCATACCCCTTGTTAGGGGTCGGCGACACCCCTTGCAAGAGGTATAAAAACCAAGAACGAATGCTCAATAACAAATAAATATAGGAGATAGCATTATGATGGAATTTGAAATTGATTCAAGAGTGCAGCCTATTGGCAAGCGTGAAGGCTTCTACGGGTGGCGGCATCGGCAGGCCACGTAATGCTATGAACAAATGGTGGAAGGCGGTGAAATAGATATGGATGCCGGACAATGAACGGAGGCTTGCGGCCTCGGGTGGCACGAATGAGTAAAAAATGGAACATCCTTTGAAAGATTTGTGTGAGGAGAGAATGTTTTTGAGGGAGAAAATGTATCTTTGTGGCGTAAATCAACAGAGAAAGGAGAAAGATTATGGCAAGAGCAATCAGAGAAACTCCCGTGCTTTACGGGAAAGACGCGGAACGTTTCGTAAAAGAAATGAAGCGCGTGGAAAACATGACCGCCGAAGAGCGTCAGGCAAACCGGGAAAAGGCGCGTAAGGCTTACGAGAAATTGGTGACTGAAGTCCAATACGCAAAAGCTTGACGCCTATGATACTGGTAGAACTGACAACCGATCACGATTTAAAGCCATTCGACTGCGGCGATGCCGATTTGAATGGCTTTTTGATGGATAATGCCAAACTCTTTGCTGAAAAGCGGATAGGCAAAACCTTTCTCTTGATGGACGGTGATGTCATTGCCGCTTACTTTTGTTTGTTCAACGACAAGATTTCGCGCCTTGAAGTCTCAAACAGCGCGTGGCGTAAAGTAAAGAAGCAGTTCCCGCACGGCAAACATTTTTGCAGCTATCCAGCTGTCAAGATAGGTCGCTTCGCCGTGGCCAAGGACTACCACCATACGGGAGTGGGCAGCGAATTGATGTGGTCGGTAAAACACCTGCTGAATGCGGAAACTTCCAGTTCCACCTTTCGCTTCCTTACCGTTGACGCTTATCTCTCCGCCGTTCCCTTTTACGAAAAAAACGGTTTCAAGATGTTGGTTGCCAATGATAGTGATTCTCATACCCGCCTCATGTTCTTCGACATGATGGAACTGTAATCCTCACTTCACCCTCCCCCGCACACAATCTTTCAAAGCTACGCTCATAAGTCCGAAAGATTAACTTATGAGCAAGATGAAGCCTGTCTTGTCCAAAGAATCAACAGCTGGTAATTGTCCTCCCGGAAGGTTCGGAGGAATTGCCGATACGGATTGTGAGAGGCTCACGGAGTATGGAACTGAGACTGTGCCTTTGCCCGCCCGATAGTGAAGAAAGACACATCAACGAGACTTGCCCGGAAAGGAAGTATGTCTTTATCTTCCGTCCCGGCGGATATGCCATCCGCCGGTCATACGTATAAGGATTTTCAATCCGCTTAATTTCCCGCCCCTCTCCCCATCGTGGAGGAGGACGGGACGCTTGTTTTTCAGTTTGCCAAAGATAAAGGATATAAAGATAAAGCGTTCTTTAACAGACTGGAAAACGGGAAACTTATCGAAGGAAAATCCTCATATATTGTGGACTTTTCGGGATTTTGCACTATCTTTGCCCCAACGTAGCAAAAGAAGGAATGGAAATCATCTTCAACGAGAAATACTTGCAAGAAATGTATCTCACCGGACAGACGGACAAGAAATACCGCTATCAGCCACAGGTGGTCCGCAAATATATCCGCGTGATTGACATTATGATAGATGCGCCGGACGTACAAGGACTTTCGCGATACAACTCGTTGAACTATGAGAAGCTCAAAGGCGACAAAGCCGGGCTTTCTTCCGTCAGGGTGAACGACCAATACCGCATCGAGTTCGAAGAACAGGTGCGGGAGGGCGAAACCATCGCTACGATATGCAACATCACTGATTTGTCGAACCACTATAAATAGAGGACTTATGATTAAGATACAAGGAATCGATCCGGACATGATAGCCAACAACCTGACACCGGCATATCCGACACACCCCGGCGAGGTGGTGAAAGACGAGATTGAATACCGTAAAATCTCGCAACGCAAACTGGCCGAACAAACGGGTATCCCTTATAAGGTGCTGAACGACATCCTGAACGGACGACGTTCCATGACCACCGCCACGGCCATGATGCTGGAGGCGGCGTTGGGTGTGCCGGCCGACTCGCTGATGCGTCTGCAACTGAAATACAACATGCAGCAAGCCACCCGCGACAAGTCCTTTATGGAACGGCTTGCCCAAATACGGAAGTACGCGGCATTGCTGTAAGCGGCGGTACACACCGCAAGTTTCCCGTCCCTCTCTGTGGATCTTGCCGAGTTGGGCAGCCTCCGTCTCATTGTTCCCTCCAAGATGATGGACACGCCGGAGGAAGTCTCCGTGGCAGACGCCCTCAAGACCCCGAAAATCACCTTCACGCCCAAGCAAAAGATGCGTGATGCCGCCAATGCGGTGGAACTGAGCATTGACCGCAGCAGTATGAAGTCTTCCACAGGTGGTGGTACTGCCACCAATCCGGGCGAGGACTAAACGGAAAATCCGTTGGGCTAAGGCGGAAACTTACAAAGAAAATAATCCTAAAGACAAAGCGCATTGGAGCACAAGAAACTGCATCTGAAAATATCCGCATGGGTGCTCACGACAGTGGCGGTCATCGCAAGCATGGCCGCCATTTTGGTGCATGAACAAAGAGAACTCGGCTTGTATGTGCTGGAAAAGGAATAACAGAAAAGCTTTTCCGCAAAAAGTTTTGGTTGGCTCAAAACAAAGCCGTATCTTTGCAGCACGAGAACCCCCAAGCCTCTCAACGATGCTCAAATCGGGGGTCGTTTTATTTTTATACCAATTGAAGAAAGGAAAAAAATATGGCAAGACCTATAAAAGAAACCCCGATACTGTTTGGGGAAGACGCACGGCGGTTTGAGGCACGGATGCAGCAAGTGCGCAAGGAAACACCCGAAGAAAAACAGGCGCGGATGGAAGCGTACAACATGGTGATGAAATGGTTCGAGAACGGCAAGAAATATGAAGATAGACTACGAGCAGCTAAGGGTGAGGAAGCTTAACCCGGCTGAGCATATAGCTTCATTTGATTGCGGCGATGAAGACTTGAACAGTTTCATCTTGGAAGAGGCTCCGTTGTACCGCAAGGCGTTGCTTGCCGTGACATACGTGGTGGAAGATAGTGAAAGCGGCAAGGTACTGGCTTATTTCAGTTTGGCCAACGACAAAGTGTCGCTAAGCGACTTCGAGAGCAAGACCGAGTTCAACCGTTTCCGCAAGCACCGCTTTGTGAACGAGAAGCGCCTGAAGAGCTATCCTGCCGGGAAGTTGTGCAGACTGGCTGTGGACAACGTAGCCAAGAGTCTGCATCTTGGTTCTTACCTTGTCAAGTTTATCAAGAGCTATTTTGTAACCGACAACAAGACAGGATGCCGCTTCCTCACTGTGGACGCATACGCCGATGCCATACCGTTCTACCTGAAAAACGGTTTCATTCCACTGAATGAAGACGATGCCGGCCAAGCGACACGCTTATTGTTCTTCGACCTGAATGATATAGACGAAACGGAGTGACCATCCCCGTTTCAGATGGCTTCCCATTATTCCGCCTGCCCTTTGCGAACGACCGCAAGAGGCAGGCGGCTTTCTTTTTGAATATATTTGCATGGGTGCTCACGACAGTGGCGGTCATCGTGGGGGCATGGCCGCCATTTTGGTGCATGAACAGAGGGAACTCGGTTTGTATGTGCTTTGACAGAGTGGAAAAAGGAAGAATGGAAAGAATATCCGTAAAACATTGGTAATACGAAATAAAAGCATTACTTTTGTGAATTGGCAGACATAAGATCAAAGCCTCTATAAAAGCAGAAACCCTGAAGTTTGCTTTTCGGCAGGGACAACAGGGTCTAACGTTGCAAAGATAGGTATTTAAATCCGATTGACCAAACTTTCAAGCAAAAGATTTGAGATGAGTACGAAATATGCGAGAAAACACTTTCCAAAGCTCGTTTGAACAAGTATTCGTAAGCTTGCGGACAAGATAAGAACAAAGCGATATGGCTCTATCAGTGCAATATGAAGTTGAGCCAGCGTTTCTATGGCGTGATAGGACTGTTTGAGGTCATGCTCCGTAATGCAATAAACAAACATTACAAACAGCAATTCGGCGATGAGGACTGGATAGTGAACCAATGTGCTCCTTACACGTCGCAACTACCGTGTGGGGAAGAAAACATTGTTGCGCATATTCCCGAACAAGGCACACGGAGTGATGCAGCGTGACGTTTACCGCGAACTGACTGAGATACGGGAGTTCCGCAACCGCATAGCCCATTACGAGCCTATCTGTTTCGATGCTTCCGGCAAGGTAAGCACCACATTTGCCCGACATCATTACGAGTTGATTCGCAAATACATCGACTTTATGGGCATTCCTGCCGATTCGGCATTGGGCTTTATCGAAAAGCCGGACGCAATCATCCGCAGGCTTGAAGATTTCAGGTAACGGCTGTCGAAATAGTTTGGCGGTATGGAATTGTTGTTGTATCTTTGCAACACCAGCCCCCCCAAGCCTCTCAACGATGCTCAAATCGGGGGGCGTTTTATTTTTATACCACGACCCGTTCAGCTGGTGCTTCGGAATGCGAGTTAGAATTGGTAAAAGTGGAAGATATGAACAAATAAACACGCTTTTCTCTTGTCGCTGACAAGACAAGCACAAGTCGCTGACTCGACCTCCTCAAGTCAGCGACAAGAGAAAACGAAGTCAGAAACAGAATATTAACGACCATTAAAACGTACAGTTATGCCATTCTGGAAAAAGATGTTCAACAAACGGCAGGGCGTGTATTATCCCCGTGCCGTAGTGCAGGGCAAACCTGTAGAAACCCCGGCTCCCAATAGTTTTTAATGGAGTAATACCCGGCGGCGAAGGGCATGGGGCATAAGTGAAGAATCCAAATAGAAACGCAACGATTCGTTAGCAAACAGGATAAAAACTCATCGGTCGGGGAACGCCGC
>URGO01000154.1 GCA_900547435.1 uncultured Parabacteroides sp. | reverse complement strand
TCACCTATTCTCCCTAAAAATTCATGCCTATCTTCAGACAAAAAGATAGTTATCTTTTCCCGAAAAGATAGGCATCTTTTCCGACAAACATAGGCATGAATTTTTATGGAGAAAACGAGCCTTTGATAAAAAAAGAATTACTATCTTTGCACCCTGAAATAAGTAAAACAAGAAGTTCTTTCTAACGATGATTAACAGAATTTTAATCCGTATTAAAGTATTGCAGATAGTTTACTCATACTATCAGAACGGAAGTGGCGATTTAAAACTGGCTGATAAGGAATTGATGTTCAGCCTCCAGAAATCGTATGACCTCTACTATTACCTCCTACTCCTTATTGTTGAAGTAACCAACTTACACAGACGGACTTTGGACATCCGCAAGCATAAATTTATGCCTACGGAAGAGGATTTGAATCCGAATACGCGCCTGATTGACAACCGGTTTGTGGCGCAATTGGAGCAAAACGAAATGTTGCAGAAGTATATATCGGAGCAGGGCATTTCATGGGCTAATGATGAAGAATTTGTCAAAGATGTATTGGACAGCATTTTAGCATCCGACATTTATGCCGATTATTTGAAAAATCCGGAAGACAATTATGACGTAGACCGTGAGTTTTGGCGTTCCACCTTCAAGAATCTGATTTGTTGCAGCGATGATGTGGAAGAATATCTAGAAGATAAAAGCATCTATTGGAATGACGACATCTCCATTATAGAGACATTCACCCTGAAAACCATCAAGCGCTTTGACGAATCGACCGGAAGCAAGCAGGAGTTATTGCCCATGTTCAAGGATATGGACGACAAATTGTTTGCCACCAAACTATTCCATCAAGCTATCTTGAAAGGGAGCGATTATCGCCAGCGCATCGAAAAGCATATAAAGAACTGGGAAACCGACCGGATTGCCAGCATCGACCTCTATATCATGCAAGTGGCCCTGACGGAAATCATGACTTTCCCGACCATTCCTATAAGCGTCACCTTGAATGAATATATCGACATTGCCAAGCATTACAGCACACCGAAAAGCGGTATTTTCATCAATGGAATTCTGGATTCAATTGTCAACGAATTAAAAAGTGAGCAGCTTTTATTGAAAGATTAATATTTATTGTTACATTTGTCCCGTCGGACTAACCGATGAGAAACGTGTAACTAATTTATAACGAAAAGATGAATTTAAGTATTTTACTTCAGACGGCATCAGCCGGACAATCACAATGGTCAGGTATCATTATGATGATTGTCATTGTCGCAATCTTCTACTTCTTTATGATCCGTCCGCAACAAAAGCGGCAAAAAGAGATTCAAAAAGCACGCGAAGCATTGAAAGTGGGCGATAAAGTCATTACCGCAGGGGGTATTTACGGAAAAATTAAAGAAATCGGCGATGTATATATGGTAATCGAAATCGCCAACGGTGTAAATATCCAAATAGACAAAGCCTCTATTTTCGCTTCATCAGAAGATGCAAAACAAAAGTAAGTGTTTTTAATTTTAGAAACTAAAAAAACTTACAAACATAAAGAGTAAACTATATGGTAAGACTGGATGGGCTTATTCGGACATTCAAGTCGACCGTAACAGACATTAAAGCTTTTTTGCATCGCCAGCGATGGAAAGAAGCTTTAATTTTTTTCTGCTTCGTACTTCTTTCTTTCGGGTTCTGGCTATTACAAGCCTTGCAACAAGAATATGAAACAGATTTGTCTATTCCGGTCAAATACAACAATGTCCCGGCAAATATTATATTTGAGTCAAAAATTCCGGATATGATTAAGGTTCATGTTCGGGATAAGGGAAGCGCGTTGCTAAACTACACGCTCGGCCAGAAGTTCCGCTCCATAACCATCAACTTAGAGAGTCTTCCGATGGATACAGACCGTCTTATCATCAGCAGGAATAGCCTGGAAACAGATATTCAGAAACAGATTTTAGCAAGTACAACGGTCTACAATTTCGAACCACAACGGATAGTCCTTAACTATGGATTACGAAAAAGCAAAGAGGTACCGGTTGTATTCAACGGGTCAGTCAGTACCGAAACCGGCTTTCGGGTATCAAGCGATATCATTATCACCCCTTCTCACGTAACCGTTTATGCCAGCCAATCGGTGTTAGATACGATTCAAGAGGTCAGAACCGCTTTTGTGGATATAAAAAACGGGAAAAAGAGCGTGACAAAAAATATGGAATTAGAGCAAATCGACGGAGCCAACTTGGGAACAGAACGGGTTTCTGTCATCATCCCTATCGAAGAATATACCGAAAAGACTTTGAATATCCCGGTCGAAGTCATTCATGTCCCTTCGAAATACAAAATCCGGACGTTTCCTCCAACCGTTGAAGTGCTTTGCAACATCCCGATATCCAAGTTCAAGGATTTGACCAATGAGTCATTGGCCATCCAGGTACCCTTCCAAGATTTGGAAGAGAACGTAACCGGCTCATTCGATATAGACATAACACAGAAACCGGATTGGGTAAAAAGCTATACCCTTAATCCGAGTACCATTGAGTTTATTTTAGAAGAAAACTATACAAACCGATGAAGAAAATAGGCATCACCGGAGGTATCGGAAGCGGAAAATCGGTTGTAGCCGAATTATTAAAGCTCCATGGAATACCTGTATATATAGCAGACGAAGAAAGCAAACGATTGACAAGCACCTCACCTGTCATAAAAGCAAAACTCATCGAACTACTGGGTCCGGAGCTCTATACCGGAGAAAAGCTGAACAAACCGCTTTTAGCTTCCTACATTTTCAGGGATGAGCGTATCTTGCAAAAGGTCAATCACATTATCCACCCGGAAGTAAACAAAGATTTCGAGGATTGGTGCATCCGACAAAAGACACCTTTATGCGCAATCGAATCGGCCATCCTATTCGAATCAGGATTTAATCGGATTGTAGATACTTGCCTGATGGTATATGCCCCCATAGATATCCGCATCGAACGGGCTTTGTTACGAGACAAAACCTCGCGAGATGCCATCCGACAACGAATCAATAGCCAAATGCCGGACGAGGCAAAACGTGAAAAAGCTGATTTCACCATCCTGAACGATGGGAAACAGGCTTTAATACCACAAGTTGAAAAGTTTTTGCTTCAATATGCTGAGAATATCCCATAGTTATGTTACCTTTGCCGCTACGTTTAATCATTATTCAAATCTTATAACTAAGTAAAAAGAAAAAATTATGTTGAAAACTATTTTGTCTATATCTGGAAGACCTGGTTTATTCAGATTAGTTTCTCACGGAAAGAACATGCTGATTGTGGAATCATTGGCAGATAAAAAGAAAGTTCCGGCCTACGCTAAAGATAAAGTAATCTCATTGGGCGACATCGCAATCTATACCAACGATTCGGAAGTGCCCTTGCATCAAGTTCTGAACAATATCTTAAAGAAAGAGAACGGAGAAAAGGCATCCGTCAAAACATCTGCCACGGCAGACGAATTGCGTGCCTATATGGCTGAAATCCTGCCCGAATTTGACCGCGACCGTGTTTATCCGTCAGACATCAAAAAACTGATCATGTGGTATAATCTTCTGATTGATGCCGGGTTTAAGGACTTCACACCACTTGAGGAACTTGCCGCTCAATCTGCAGAGGCCGAAAAGAATAAAAGCAACGAAGAAAAAGCAGAAGAGGAAAAGACTCCGGAAGAAAACGCTTGATCTTCGCATTACTCCAAATAGAAAGACGCAAAGAAACATCCCTGAAAAAGATTGTTTCTTTGCGTCTTGGTTTATTCTCAAATCTCACTTTTCATTACTACTTCCGTTTCCTCCGACAAATGCCGTATAAACTTGAAAAATAGCAGCAATAGTCAGCAATAAAATCCACTCTGACCTCTCTTTAAACATAAATCCGGAAGCACAAATCATCAATATACCGGATATCACATTGAAACGATGCAACCGTTTATGGCGTAAGTCCAATCCTACAACCGGAACGGACATATAACAAACCGTCACACCTGCCGCACCTACGGCAAACAAGTAAGGAGCGACCCAACCCTGAAACACATAAAGCACGGCTCCAAGCAACAACACTATATATGAAAGGGCAAATACCCAACTTCTTACCTGTTGATTCATTTATTTACTCATCCTTTATAATGTAAACATCCTCGTTCGGACGCTTCATAAAATACTCTTCCCGTGCAAAACGTTCCAATCCTTCTTTATCTGTATGCAAGTCTTCCAGCTTCTTCCGGTTCACCTCTATCTCCTTCTGATAGAACTTAATCTCCTTCTCCAAGCTACGAATCTTCTCGTCATACATATATCGCTTATACAAATTACTATCGCTATCCAAGCACATCAGGATAAACATCCCGATCGTAACCAACACATATTTGTTGATCCACGCCAAGTATTTTGTATAAAACTCCTTCAGTCGAAACATTTTCACTTTCTTTTGCTTGCAAATATACGATATCCGGTTGAGAAATAAAAGCAATAAACGGAATTATTTGACCTACAACTCCAAAATATAGACTCCCCGCGCCGGAATAGTCAACGATGAGGCTATAGGAATCTCTTTTCCGCTAATCACATCCTTACCGGAGGTACTATCCCCTATTACCTCACGGAAACGGGCGGTTTCTAATTGCTTGTCGCTACTTGTCCCATTCAAAACCACCAAAACCTTTTCCGTGCCATGGATACGGGCATAGACATAACATCCGGAAGCATCAGGAGTATAATGAACCAGCCGGCCCATCTTCACGGCATCGTTTCCTTTACGCCAATTCAGCAAGGTATGCAGGTAATTCCATGCCTCATTCTGGAGTTCCGTACGTCCGGCTTCGGTAAAGGCATCCGTCTTATCGCCTTGCCAACCTCCCGGAAAATCCTTGCGAATCTGCCCGTCACCCTCGGCTTTTGTACCGGTCATCAGGATTTCCGTACCATAATATATCTGAGGTATACCGCGTGTAGTCAACAGGAACGCAAGACCCTGCTTGTATTTCCTCAAATCCGTCTCGCCCTCCAACATAAACCGTCCCAAATCATGGTTATCCAAAAATGTCAGGATATTATTCGGGTCAGGATACATAAAGTCCTGCGCGATGACTTCATACAACTTGAATAGTCCGGACTCGCCCCCTTCCTGCGAAGAGCAATCTTCGGAGAAAGCCTCCTGAGCCGCAAAAGTCAGGTTAAAGTCCATCACGGTTTTCAGATAACTATTATTTTCATTAAGAACCGAATTGCGTTGCCACCAGGCCGAAGCCGTCCCGCGCGGATACCAGCCTTCGCCTACAATATTGAAGTCCGGATATTCCTCCAAGACCTCCTTACACCATTCGGCCATAAAATCATAATCCGCGTAAGGATGCGTATCTTGCCGGATGCCATCAATCCGCGCATATTCAATCCACCAGATACTATTCTGTATCAAATAGCGGGCCAGGTGCCGGTTGCGCTGATTCAAATCCGGCATTCCCGGAGAAAACCAGCCATCCACCAATTGCGTCTTCTCCGTTTCCGGCGCATGGATATCCATTACCGTCCATTTATAATGAGTAGTCTGCATATATTTCCCGCCATTGTTCAGCCAATCCGACGAAGGCATATTCTTCACCCACGGATGAGCGCTTCCGCAATGATTGAATATCATATCCATAACTATCTTCATTCCTTTTTGGTGCGCCTTGTCTATCAGTTCGCAATACTCTTCGTTCGTACCGAAACGAGGATCCACATGATAGAAATCGGTAATAGCATATCCGTGATACGAACCGCCCGGCATCCGGTTTTCCAACACCGGATTCAGCCAAATGGTCGTGAATCCCAAATCCTGAATATAATCCAACCTGTCGATAATCCCACGCAAGTCGCCTCCATGGCGCGCATTCGCATTACTTCGGTCCACCCTTACCTCATCCAGATTGTCATTCGAGGGATCCGCATTGGCAAAACGGTCCGGAGTAATCAGATACATGACATCCGCCGGCGAGAAACCAGCCGCACCCGGCTTCGTATTACGCGCCTTCAGCTCAAAATTCCGCTCCGATACCTGATTGTCCTGCTTGAACACCAACTTCATCTGCCCCGGCTTTGCCTCCGGAGAGATATTCAAATAGAGAAGTAAATAATCCGGATTTTCCAATCGCACCGTTTCCTTTAAGGTAACGCCCGCATAATCCAACTCCACTTGCGCCGCACCGATATCTTTCCCGCAAACCATGATTTGCAACTCCGGATTCTTCATTCCGGTCCACCAGCATAACGGTTCTACTCTTTCAATGGATATTGACCAACCGCTCTGCACTACACACATAGCTAAAAACAGCCATTTTACAAACTTCTTCATACCATTCGATTTTAAATTAGCCCTACACAAAAAATATATATATCCGCAAATATAAAAAACTTTGAGCAAAAAACAAATTATATGCATCCTTAAAATTGTTTGCATCACCCGGGTGATGTAATTAATTTACCATTGTGAATCAATTAAATCACAGTTGTGATGCAATTAATTCACCCGGGTGATGCAAACAATTGGGTGGATATTCGACAAAAACAAATCCATTTACAGAAGCAAATCTCCACAAAAGGATTCTCAAATAAAAGTCTGCCCGGTATTTCTTCGGACAGACTTTTTTCTATATCTTTGCTTTTCGTAAGACAGAGATAGAAAGAATTCATGGACAATTTTTTTGAATCGACAAGAAACTACCGTCCTTCCACCATTCGGATTGTACTAGCACAAACAGCATAGACCA
>URGO01000153.1 GCA_900547435.1 uncultured Parabacteroides sp. | reverse complement strand
CTACAATTTGATACTCCTAAATTGTGTTTTTTCAAAAATATTTCGTAATGTTGCATTTGCTGTTGGACTCTGCAGCAATAAAAATGATAGATTTTTCTTGCAAGTTATAAAATTAATACTTACCTTTGCAGCGCAATTAAAGGAAGGGCAGTTACCAGAGTGGCCAAATGGGGCTGACTGTAACTCAGCTGGCTTACGCCTTCGGTGGTTCGAATCCATCACTGCCCACTTTCCTCCTTTCATTTTATTGATTTCCTTTTGATATTGTTTGGATTTCTTTTATGCAGCTTCTTCGTTATGCATTTTTTGCATGTAGGAGATGTTTCGACTATGTTTGCATGGATAGATGCAATTAATTTTGTGTGTTTATTCGGTCAGCACATTTCTTATTGAAAATAAATCCTTACATTTGAGGACGAAAATAGGAATTGCTATATATCATGAAACGTTTTTTACTCAGCATATATCTGTTATTGATGATGTCGTTCCCGATTACCGCGCAGCAGGTCGGTCTTGTGTTGAGCGGAGGAGGGGCCAAAGGAGCCGCCCATATAGGTGTTATTAAAGCTTTGGAAGAAAATAATATCCCGATTGACTATGTTACGGGAACCTCGATGGGTGCGATCATAGGCAGCTTGTATGCGATGGGATATACACCGGACGAGATGCTTGAACTGATTTTATCCAAAGAATTCGGGTATTGGCAGACCGGAATGGTGGAGGAGGATTACATGTACTATTTTCGCAAACCGGACCCCACCCCGGAGATGGCACATTTCTCTGTTGATTTTTCCGACTCATTGCAAGTAAAGACCAATTTTTTGCCCCAAAGTTTGATTAATCCCATTCAGATGAACCAGGCTTTTATGGCTTTGTATGCGCAAGCTACGGCCCAGGCTGCATGGAATTTTGATAACCTGTTTGTTCCCTTTCGGTGTGTAGGTTCGGATATATACAATAAGAAAGCGATTGTATTCAAGAGTGGGGATTTGGGAGAGGCCGTGCGGGCATCCATGACTTTCCCTTTCTTTTTCAAACCTATTTGGAAGAATAATGTGCCTTTGTTTGATGGAGGTATTTATGATAACTTTCCCGTGAAGCCGATGAAAGAGGCTTTTCATCCGGATTTCATCTTTGGCTCTGTGGTATCGGGCAATAATAGGAAGCCTTCCGAAAACCCGTATAACCAATTGGAGTCCATGATTATGCAGGATACGGACTACGATATTCCGGAAGAGGAGGGCATGATTGCACGTTTTGTCTTTACGGATGTTTCTTTGTTGGATTTTCCCAAGGCGAAAGCGATTATGGAGGTAGGGTATAAACGTACGTTGTCCATGATTGATTCTATTAAGCAACGGGTTCAGCGCGAGGTCCCGTTGGAGGAGGTCAACCGGCGAAGGAAAGCATATAAAGCTAGTTTGCCTCCGTTAATATTCAAGAATATCTATGTGACCGGCGTTTCGGATGCGCAAAAGAAGTATATCGAATCGCAATTGCACCGGGATATCAATGATGAGTTCTCGATGGAAGAGTTCAAGCGCGTCTATTTTAAGATATTAACCTACTCGAAAATCAAGGAAATCATACCTCATGCCATGTATAATCGGTTGAATAAGACGTTCGACTTGTACCTGGATGTCAAGATAACCGATGAGGTGAATATCGGTTTAGGAGGGAATATCTCGTCTCATCAGGCCAATCAGCTTTATTTGGGATTGGGATATCGGTATTTGGGACGCTATGCCATAGATGCGGATGCCGGATTTCAGGTAGGCAATTCGTTTAGCGGGGTGATGTTGAACGGGAGAATGTATCTCCAGACACGAATCCCGACCTACCTGAATTGGCAAGGAGTGTATTCGTATAAGCGTTATTCTGAGAGCCAGTCTCTGTTTTATGAGGACATGGTGCCTGCCTTTATCAAGCAGAAGGAGTTATATACTAAGGTCAAGTTGGGTTTTCCGTTCCTGAATCGCGCCAAGGCGGAAATCGGACTTGCCTATGGCCAGCTGAATGATTATTATTTCCTGAATTCCAATATCTCTTTTCCGGATGCGGATTTCGAACACAGCCAGTATAATTTGTTTTCCGGTTCATTGAATATCGAAGAAAATTCGCTCGGGACAAAGGTGTATCCGATAACCGGTACCAAGCGTTTGCTGAATGCCCAATATATAACCGGGACGGAAAAGTACATATCGAAAGATCATCCGGAATTGTCTGCGAATAAGAAGACCCATAGCTGGTTGCAAATGAAAGGTCATTGGGAGCAGTACCACGAAATCAATAATTATTTCAATTTCGGCTATATGGGCGAGATTGTCCTGTCCAGCAAGAATTTGATGAACAACTATACTTCATCTGTTCTGCAAGCCCCGGCTTTTACTCCGACTCCTCATAGCAATATCGTTTTTAATGAAGCATTCCGGGCCAATCAATATGCGGCATTTGGTGTATCCCCGATAGTCAAGTTCGGGAAGTTAGTTCATTTCCGGTTGGATATGTACGGATTCGCGCCTTTGTATGAAATCAAAAAACAGACGCAAAACTATAATGGGACGCAGGTGGATATGCCCTATTACGGGAAGTTTATGCGTTCGTTCCAATACATGGGTGAGGCGGCCGTAGTGCTTCATTTGCCTTTTGCCTGCATCAGTGTTTATGCTAACGGATATAGTTATCCGAAGAGCAACTTCAACGTGGGCGTGAATATCGGCTATCTGATTTTCAATCCTAAAATGTTGGATTGATGCATAGCAGGTCCGTCAAAACGCTTCGGTCATATTCATATAGAAGGAAATGCCTTTGTTGTCGGGGTCTTTCCCGAAATCGAGGCGAAAGTTCTTGCCTGGTTGTATTTGGAAACGCAATCCAACTCCGTAGTTCAGCTTCCATTTGCTCCAATCTACTACCGGCTTGTTCCCGATGGTGCCTGTTCCTACCCAAGCCACGAATCCGCACTTAGCCCAGAAGTTCCCGCTTCGATAGGAGGCCGGGCTACCGAACATGTGACGGTATTCCAGGATGGCATAAGCCATGGACTTATCGCGGTATTGCCCGATATAATATCCGCGCAGGTCGAAAGGCGAACCGAAGGAGGGTAATTCCGAATAAGGCACGTCTCCCACACTCATCAAGGTACGGGCAGTCCATGCTAATGTGCTTCGCGGGCGGAACACGTTCTTGAATTGCCGGTATTCCAGTTCGAACATTTCATAATTGTAAGCGCCACCCAAATATTTCCCGAATACTTTTGCCATGGCACTGAGCAACATTCCGCGTGTCGGAGTGGCTACATCGTCACGCGTGTCGTATTGGATCAGTCCTCCTACGCCTACGTTCAGGTATTTATGCTTGAATTGCAGGAAATAGGGGTCTTGCGCCATGACCGGATTGATATCATCGGCTTTCGAGAAATTCAGGTCAAGCAACGTACCCGCAAAGATATGCGGCTTAATCTCCCAGACAAAACGAGGATAAAACTGAAAATAGGTACGGTGATACTTCGTAGTCGAATCTCCGCGTACCGTATTTTCTATCGTCTCATACCCTTTCCCGTAGTAATGCGAAGGCTCATTGCGGAAGCCATAGTTCACATAAATACGAAACCTGTTCTCGTTGAAAAAGAGTGTTCCGGCCCCTGCAACCACAATGGTTCCGTTCAATGACGCATTTACACCCGCCGGAATAAAGGAGCGTTTGGTAATTGTATCGTTTTTGTGAAAACGGAAACTTGCCAATACAGCTCCGCCCACTCCCAAAGAAGCTTCGGGTGTATAAGACGGACCACCCAGAACGGACCACCACACGTCTTTGGTGGCGCGTATCGAATCTTTGCGGAGCTGTTTGTAATAACGCTTCATCTGCTTCTCGGTCATCGGTTTTCCATCTATCATCAATGTGGGTTTTGCAACCGAGTCGGAGGGCATAACCGTGTCTTTCGCTTCGTTTTGAGCCACAATCCATTGCGGTAAAGCGATTACCAATAAAGCATATAGGATTTTTCTAAGCATAATAATACATCAATGAGCGTGCGAATGTAGGAATTTATTGTACGTTCTCCAAATCTGATGTATGTTTTTTAACCCTATTCTGCAACTCTTTGCGCTACGACATCCCAATTTATGATGTTCCAAAGAGCCGCGATATGTTCCGCACGCTTATTTTGATAATCCAGATAATAAGCATGTTCCCAAACATCAAATCCCAATAGCGGAATCAATCCGTGAGCCGCCGGATTGCTCCCGTTAGGCTCCTGTACGATACTCAGATTTCCCTCCTTGTCTTGGGTCAGCCAGCACCATCCTGAACCGAAAAGGCTGACACTCTTATCGGTCATCTCTTTTTGGAAAGCATCGAACGATCCCCATGTCCGGTTTATTTTCTCGGCCAACTTGTCGGTCGGACGTCCTCCTGCGTTCGGAGCGAATTGCAAGAAATAGAGATTGTGGTTCAAGACCTGTCCTGCGTTGTTGAATAAAGCCCCATTGGCCTCAGCGACAATCTCTTCCAGCGTCGCGTTCTCGTATTTCGTCCCGGCTATCAGGTTATTCAGATTATTGACATAGGTTTGCAGATGCTTCCCGTGATGGAAATCTATAGTAGTTCCCGATATGACCGGATGTAATGCCGTAACAAGGTAAGGCAATTTAATCAATTCATGTTTCATAATTTTCAATCTATTAATAATGTCTAGTATATATAAAACACCTTTATGGCATGTTTTGTTTAAATAACCGTCCGTTTATACCTAAAAAAGTACTATCTTCGCATCGGTTCCCGTCGAAAAAGAAAATACAGGGGATGAATAAATCGTCTAACAGCTGTTAGACGCAAGTTGCACAGTTGTTAGACGCAACGTACACGGCCGTTAGACGCAAAGTGCACAGCTGTTAGACGATTCTTTGATAGGGATAAAATGGATAAAAAGTAGTGTGTTATTGAATTTAAATAGAATATCAATGAAAGCAGACGTAAAGAAAGTTTTGACTTGTTGTGTGTTGTTCTCGTTTGCCCTGACCGGATGCCAGTCCGGAAAGCAGGCTACAGATATGCAGACGGAGGTGAGGGAGAGAACGGCTTTCCAGACCAGCCAGCCTTGGAGACCTACGATTGATAATCGGGCTGATGTGGCTATTGTCTATGGCGTGGGGGGAAATCCGTCGGATAAGAAGAAGCAGAAGATGTCTTTTGAGGAGCGCGTGCAGACGTGGCGCGACCATGGGTATATTACGCACTTTATGACGGGGAGCGCATGGGGCGAATATCAGGATTATTTCACCGGCGAATGGGGCGGGAAGTGGCATCTGGATGAAGGACAGGTGACGAAGCAGGGCGATACGATATGGCATGGGCACATGGTTCCCTATATTGTCCCTTCCAAAAACTTTATTAAATATATGCAGGAAAAGCATATCAAGCGGGTGATTGACGCGGGTATAGATGCTATTTATCTGGAAGAGCCTGAGTTTTGGGCGCGTGGTGGGTATAGCGAGGCTTTTAAGCGGGAATGGAAGGAATATTATGGCTTCGATTGGCGCCCGCAACATGAGTCGGCCGAGAATACCTATTTATCGAACAAATTGAAGTATCATCTGTATTATCGTGCACTGAACGAGATGTTTACTTATGCGAAAGAGTATGGAAAATCGAAGGGGATGAATATCCGATGCTATGTCCCGACTCACTCGTTGGTGAACTATTCGCAATGGCAAATCGTAAGTCCGGAGGCAAGCCTGGCCTCTTTGCCTTGTGTGGATGGGTATATCGCGCAGGTTTGGACAGGTACTTCGCGCGAACCGAACTATTTCGATGGCATGAAGAAGGAACGTGTCTTCGAGAATGCCTTTTTGGAGTATGGATGTATGGTGTCGATGACGGCTCCGACGGGGCGTAAGGTCTATTTCCTGACCGACCCGATTGAAGATTGGCCACGTGATTGGGCGGATTATAAGAAGAATTACCAGGCCACCTTTACGGCTAAGTTGCTCTATCCGAATAATAATAACTACGAAGTGATGCCTTGGCCAGAAAGTATCTATGAAGGGTTGTAGCGCACCAGTGCGGATAGCGAAGAGAAGACCCGCATTCCGCGTTTTTACTCTACGCAGATGCAGGTGATGATTAATTCGTTGAATAATATGCCTCTTTCGGATAATAAAGTGAGCGGGTCGGAGGGGATCAGCGTGTTGATGGCCAATTCGTTGATGTTCCAGCGTGCTCCGGAACTGGTTGCCGGTTATGATGACCCGCAATTATCCAACTTTTATGGTCAGGCATTACCTTTCTTGAAACGGGGTGTTCCGGTACATCTGATGCATATCGAGAATGTGTCTTATCCGGAGAACTGGAAAGATACGAAGGTGTTGCTGATGAGCTATTCTAACATGAAGCCTTTGGATAAGGAGGCGCATCAATATATAGCCGATTGGGTGAAGAACGGTGGTGTGCTGGTATATAGCGCAACGGATAAGGATTCCTTCCAAAGCGTGCAGGAATGGTGGAATCAGGATGGGAATAGCTATAAGGCTCCCTCGGAACATCTCTTTGAGTTGATGGGACTGGACCAGGATTTGAAAGAGGGTGAATATGCGGTAGGCAAAGGTACGGTCTATGTTTTCCGTGAGGACCCGAAAGATTTCGTTATGAAAGTGGACGGGGATAAGGAATATGTGGCTACGGTAAAGCGTCTTTACGAAGAGAATGCTCATGCTGGGGAGTTACGGTTCAAGAATAATTTCTATTTGGAACGGGGTGCTTACGATTTGGTTTC
>URGO01000152.1 GCA_900547435.1 uncultured Parabacteroides sp. | reverse complement strand
GACAAGAGAGAATTGAATCCGTCGGCCAATACTCCACCGGATACTCTCTGCAAATATTCTTTTCCTTCAATGGATTTGCCCGATATCATTGAATTGGCAGTAATATCTCCCGTTGCTTCAATAGCTGTAATCAGATAAACCAATCCAATAGCTATAATGGAAGAGATATTAAATTCGATACCATACTTAAAAGGTTGTGGGATATTCAGATTGGTGAAACTCTGCGAAGAAGCAGCTGCATCCAGATCTACCATTCCCAATGCAAACGAGAGCGCATAGCCGATACATAATCCCAATACAATAGAGCTCATGCGCAGATATTTGTTCTGACACCGATTGAAGAAGAGGACGCTTAGCAATACTGTTGCTGCCACACTTATATGCTGTGCATTTCCAAATGTACCGTTATCCATTGCCTCATAACCTCCTCCGCACGAGATGACGCCTACTTTAATCAGACTCAAGCCTATCAGCAGGACAACAATACCGGACACCAACGGTGTGATGATGTTTCGCATGTATTTGAAGGTACGGCTTATGATCATCTCGACCGGAGCTCCGCCGATACAGGCACCGAATATCATCGGTAATCCTCCCATCATTCCCGCGGTAATAATCGGCCCGATGAAAGAAAAGCTCGTTCCTTGGATGCACAAAAGACCGGCTCCCAAAGGACCAAACCGCCGGCATTGAATAAATGTCGACAATCCGGAAGCAAACAACGCCATCGAAACCAAAAATCCCGTCGTCTCCAAATCCAGTTTCAAGGCATTGGCTATGATTAATGGCGGGGTAATAATTGCCACGAAGATGGCCAGCAGATGTTGTAGTGCGGCAAACATCGCCTCCTTAAATGGTGGGCGATCATCTATTCCGTAAATCAAATCCGCCGATTGTACGGGTTGTGCTGTCTCGCACTGTGCTTGCTTGTCGATTCCCATGGGCTACCTGTTTCGTTCCGTTATTTCTTTTTCCAAACAACCCCTACCATCACAGGAAGATGGTCTGATTCTACCGGAGCAGAGATTACATGACTCTCCTGATGATATAAATTTACCGCCGGGGTCTGCCGAAGGGCTATGTAATCAATCGTCACCCGTGGAGTATCTGATGGGCAGGTGAATTTATCCAAATCAGTCAGGATAGTAAAATCTTCCTGCATCGCCTGGATAAAAGGAGAATCGGGAGTAGCGTTCCAATCGCCTGCAATAAATAACGGCTTGGAGAAGCCTGATGTCGCTTCTTTGATGATAGGTAGCGAAGCCATGCGGTCTTCGTCTGTCAGAGAGAGATGCATACAGCAATAGACGTAGTCCTGAAACTCTGCAACCAAAAGCATCCGGGATTCTTCTCTTCCCGGCAACGGGTGACGATAGACCTTCACCGGCTCTTCTTTCGACAGAATCCCGATACCGTATTTTCCTCCGTCATAGTTGATGGCCGGTGCATAGGTAGGATGCATTCCCGTATGCTTCGCCAATTCGCCTAACACGTAAAGGTTCTTACTTCGGCCCGTGACACTATCCAGTTCCTGTATAGCTACTACATCCGGATTTACTTGGGTAATGACTCCTGCCACACGGGCATAATCTACAGCGTCATCCATACCGATGCAATTTTTCACGTTATAACTCATGAATATCTTTTCGTGCTTGTCTAGCTGACAGCTGAAAAGGGCGGCTACGAGTACCGACACAATCGCTATAATCTGATATTTTTTCATTCAGCTTGCTATTAAAAGTTTTTTACTTCAAAATCTCGCGAAGATATGCCTCCAGGTCATCTATGTCCTCCTCGGTAGTATCCCAGGAAGTTACGAAGCGGACTTCGTTTATCGCCTCGTTCCACATATAAAAGAAATATCTTTCCTGCAATTTCTTCAACGGCTCAGTAGGAATCGTAAAAAACAGCTGGTTAGATTCTACTTTCTGGGTGATGTGCACATCGGGAAACTCGCTCAAGACATCGGCCAGCCGTTTTGCGCAGCGATTGGCGTGCTCCGCGTTTTCCAGCCATAGATTGCCTTCCTGATAGGGTAAAAATTGAGCGGACATATAGCGTAGCTTCGAGGCTAACTGTGCCGATTGTTTCCGGATGTAAGGCAAGGCTTCTGTCAGCTCCGGACGGAAAGCAATGACCGCCTCGCCCATCATCATCCCATTTTTGGTTCCGCCAAAGCTCAGGATATCAACACCGGCATCTACCGTCAGTTCCTTCATCGAGCAACCTAAATAGGCACAGGCGTTGGCCAGGCGAGCGCCATCCATGTGGAGATACATGTCATATCCGTGAAGCAAGTCGGCGATGGCCCGAACTTCATCTATGGTATAAACCGTACCTAACTCGCTTACCTGGGAGATATAGACTGCTTTTGGCTGGGAATGGTGGCAAAACCCAAAATTACGCAAATGCGGCTTGATTAGCTCCGGCGTCAGCTTACCGTCTGGAGTAGCGATAGGAATTACCGCGCATCCGCTCATTCGTGCGGGTGCTCCGCATTCGTCTACGTTTATATGCGCCGTCTCCGCGCATAGAATGCTGTTGAAAGGGCGGGTTACGGCTTGCAAGGCTACCGAATTTGCCCCTGTACCATTAAATACCAAATAGGGAGATGCTGACTGCCCGAACACCTCTTTCAGTTTGGCTACTGCCTGGCCGGTCCACGGGTCGTCCCCATAGCCTACGGCGTGATTATCGTTCACCCGGATAATGGCTTCCAGAATCCGGGGATGAACACCAGAATTATTGTCGCTTGCAAAACTTCTCATGGCTATATTTTAATTTTGGTGCAAAAATACGAAAGAAACTGCTATGCGATTCATTGTTTCTCAAAATATTTCCGGAAAAACAGAAGCTGATAATCGATGGAATTGTGCCAATAGGTATTATTGTGTTCACCGGGTCGCACCAGGAAATCATGGTCTATGCCCTGCTTCAACAAGGCTTCATGGAAACGGTTATTTACTTCGAAAAAGAAATCGCCATATCCGCAGTCTATGATTAATGCCTGCCGGCCGTTCTCCAGCTTCGGCACCAGGTTTATCACTGTATGTGCATCCCATACATCGGGATATTCGTCGCGTTCGCCCAGTTGCTTGTACATTTCCCAGCTTTTCGGGAAGGGACGGATGCCTACTCCGCCACTTGTACTCCCTGCCGCACCGAACACATCCGGATGGCGCAGCGCGTTCCACATCGCTCCGTGTCCGCCCATGCTCAGGCCGGTTATTGCCCGTCCTGTCCGTTCTTTGATGGTGTTGCATCGGGTATCTATAAAGCGTACCAACTCTGACGAGATAAAGGTCTCATATTGCATATCCGGATTGCGGGGGCTATCCCAATACCAGCTTCCGGCTCCGTCGGGACAGACAAAGATACAGCCCATCTCGTCGGCTATCTGTGGCAGGCCCGGCTTGATTTGAAGCCAGGTCTTATAATTCCCCCCGAAGCCGTGAAGCAGATACACCGTCGGACATGCCCGTGTGTTTCCTACGTCCGGGACTATCAACACCGTCTTTATCTCCTTTTTCATACGTTCACTCCTTATTAACAGGGTATCTACCTGGGCTGCATAAATCGAAGAGAACAGCCAACAAAATAAACTACATAAAATCAGTTTTTTCATATTCAAATTTCATTTTTCTTGATTCATTTCTTGTCTAACAGCTGCATACGCTGTGTTGGAATATGATGCACATTAATTCAAGACATGCAGGGTATGGCAAGCCACAAGCGCGGCCGTTTCGGTACGCAGACGGCTGTTCCCTAATGAAATGGCCTCGAATCCGTTTGCCTTGGCCAGTGCAATCTCCTCCGGACTGAAATCGCCTTCGGGACCTATCAGCACCAAGGCATTTTCTCCGGATTTATAGATATCTTTTATCAAAGGCTTTTCTTCTTCCTCGCAATGAGCAATGAATTTCCGGCCCTCAAAAGGTTTCTCCACAAAATGCCTGAAGTCTGTCATGCCGTGCAGCTTGGGCAGGACGGATTTCTGAGATTGCTTCATGGCGCTGACCAGAATCTTCTTCAGACGGGCTGGCTTTACCTCTTTTCGCTCTGAGAAACGGCAATTCAGGCAGGTGATTTCATCGATGCCTATCTCGGTGGCTTTCTCGGCAAACCATTCCATACGGTCCATGTTCTTGGTTGGAGCAACGGCTATATGCACATAAAAGGGCCAAGGTTTCCCGGCTGTCCATGAGTCGGTCACCTCTATTTGGCAATGCTTCGGATGCGCAACCGTATTTGGCGCCTTATAAAACTTGCCCTTCCCATCGGTCAGCAGTATTTCTGCGCCTTCCGATAGCCGCAGAACCCGCACACAATGTCCTGATTCCTCTTCCGGGAGCTCCGGATTTACGGAAATGTCCGGTGTATAAAATATCTGCATGATATGTAAGTGTTAATCTGTTTTTACCCTAAAATCATTCCTATAATCGTGGCGGATAGGACAGATACCAACGCACCGCCAATCATCGCCTTTACGCCGGTCCGGGAGATTAGGTCTTTCTTACCGGGCGCCAATACGCCAAGTCCGCCTAACAAGATGCCGATAGAGGATATGTTGGCGAAGCCACACAACAGGTAGGTAGACATGATAACGGATTTCTGTGTGAGGAATAATCCGGCGTCACGCCACTGCTGCAACTGGAAATAGGCCACGAACTCGTTCAGGATGGTCTTCTGACCCAATAAGGAGCCTACCAGCATGACATCATCGGAGGGAACGCCGATTAGCCACATGAATGGCGACATAATTGTCCCCAGCATAAATTGAAAGGTCAGCCCCTCAGCCTTTCCATCGGTAATACGGACTATCCAGTCGTTCAACCCGGTATAATGTCCTATGATGTCATTGGTAATATAATTGACCATAGCCACCAATGATATAAATACCAGCAACATGGCAGCGATGTTGGTCATCAGCTTCACCCCCGTGACGGTACCCGAAGAGATTGCCCCCAGCACATTGCTATGTCCCTCGTCGCCCCATTCGCCTGAGGCCTCTTTGGCTATCGGCTCGGTTTGCGGGCACAGCATCTTGGCGATAACGATAGAGCCGGGAACAGCCATCACCGATGCTGATAGGAGATGTGTGGCAAATATTTGCTGGGCTACCGGGTCGGTTCCGCCCAGCATTCCGACGTAGCTACCCATTACTGATCCGGCAATGGTACCCATCCCGGAGACCATAACCAGAAACAGCTCCGAACGGTTCATTGCAGGCAGGTAGTTTTTAATCAGGACCGGCGACTCGGTCATGCCCAAGAAGATATTACCGCAAGCCACCAGGCCTTCCGTACCCGAAATATTCATTACCTTGCGCAGTAACCAGGACAAAGCCCCTACCACGCGCTGGATAATCCCCCAGTAATAAAAGATGGAAACTAATGCGGAAAAGAAGACCACAATGGGCAGTGAGTGAAGCAGGAAACTGAATCCCGCAGACTTGGAGGCATAGGGACCCAACAGAAATTCTAAACCGGCATTGGTGAAATCCATGATTTTTACGAAAATGATGCCCAGTGACTTAAAGATGTCGCCCACCACTGGAATATAAAGTATGGAAAGGGCCAGGACTATCTGTATCAATAATCCTCCGCCTACCAGTTTCCAGTCGATTCGCTTTCTGTCGTAACTCAATAAATAGCATATCAGCAACACCGCCATGATGCCCAAGATGCCCCGTCCAAGAGACATCATTCCAAAGCCTGTAGATTCTACCATATATTTAATCTATTCGTTTTTTGAATTTTACTTTTTGCCGGCGTGCGGGCCAGCCGCTTGTACGGCTGTGTCATGCCGCGCAAACCTATTTACTTTTATCCCGATGACTGGTTCGCTTCTTCTTTCTGCGCTCCAATTCGTCACTGTATATTTTTGCATCTTCATATTTCTCCTGCTCGATAGCATACGCCATCCTGGCTTTTACGCAATCCTTAGGCAGTGAGGCAAGCCATTCATGCAAAAGCTCCTCTGACTCGAAAAATTCAGGGGTAAGCTCTTCCATGTTCCAATCATCACCATCGTCATCATGGTCAAATGTATCCTCTAAGTTTTGAGGAGACTCGTTTTTATTCTTAAATAGCTCATCCAAAGCTTCAGGAACATTGAAACGAATTTTAAATATATCATCCATTTTCTGATATAGCTCTTTATTCTTATCATCAAAATACAGATAATCCGATTCATTTTCCTTATTGTCTTCCGACAAGGCGTATTTTATAAGCAAATCGTCAGTCGTATAAATATCCACATTCATGCGTAAAGCCAACGCGACTGCATCCGAAGTGCGTGAATCGACACGTACCTGCCGCTGACCATCAAAGAGCACTATTTCCGAGAAGAAAACACCTTCTTCAAATTTATAGAGAAATACTTCTTGCATCAATATTCCGAAAGAATGCAGCACTGAAACAACCAAATCTTGCGTTAGCGGGCGTTGTAAAGGGACTTTTTCTAAAAGTACAATAATAGATTGTGCTTCCGCAGCTCCTATTATAATAGGAATACGACGTTCGCCGCCATTTTCAACGAGAATCAATGCATAAATATTTGAATGAAACGGATTGGCTATCAATTCGTCTACTTTAAGTTTTATTTTTTTTGCCATAGTATAAAGTTTTATAACGCTACAAAGATAAGGAAACTCGACCACATACGGATAGATTTTAGAGAAATAATGTAAGCTGTTGGAAATAAAAGGTGATATGCGGTTGTATTCCGTATCCGTCATTGGGGCATATTTGCCATTTTTGAGGGGTTAAGAAAAAAATAGCCACCTATTCATTGCCTTTTTCAGGTTGGGAAAACCGTGTGAAACGGACTCCCAATTCCTTCATCATATCACCGTAAAGAACGCTATCCCTACATATTTTGCGTTAGCAAAGATAACAAAATGATGATGGAAAAGAAAAATGACATAGAATTACGCAGTGAAGAGGTACAGGAAGTGATGGGAGAAATCCCCTCCTGGATCATCCGGTGGGGAATCACCCT
>URGO01000151.1 GCA_900547435.1 uncultured Parabacteroides sp. | reverse complement strand
CGTAATGTTGCATTTGCTGTTGGACTCTGCAGGTAACATCAGCCGGGTCATTCATGCTCTTCTTAATCTTATAGATTAAAGCCGCAGCTTCCGTTTGGTTCGCATAACAACCATAGATATCCCCGTAACTTTCACCGGCAATAGCACCACCAAAATCACCAACCACTTTTCCACTGGAAGCACATCCAATGATCGTTCCGTTGTTGGCACCGGCAATACCGCCACAATACCGGGCATCCAAAACATCGGCCTCACCATTGACAATGGTATTTGCTGTACAAGCTACAACCTGACCGGAATTATTGGTTCCGACAATTCCACCGACGCGAGCTTCTGCTTGTGAATCGATATAAGAAATTTGAGTTCCATTCTTAACATGGCAATTCTCAATAATTCCTTCACTATTCCCGGCAATACCGCCCACAAACATACTTCCTTGTATCGTTCCACCGGAAACCGTACAATTGGTAATGGCATCATTGCGTCCGAAACTTCTACCTACAATACCACCGACATTCTCACCTCCTTCGATAGTTGGATTGATTACATGACAATTCGTAATGGAGCCTGTGGTATAATTAAATTGATCTTGTGCATTTAATTTGCCAACTACAACACCCATATATCCATCATCATTCGTCATAGATGGATTCCCTGAATAAGACGAAGAAACAGACGGAGCATCAAAAGTAAGCCCTTCTACAGAACCGCCTTCACCTAAAACAGCAATTAATCCACTAAATCGGTTGCTCCCATCAATTCTAAAATTAGAGATTGTCTTACTGCTTCCTATTACATTTCCTATGAAAGGAGATTCCTCTGTACCAATTTGTGGCCAATTCCAATCATCCGTATCAATCTCACTGAAATCAATATCAGCCGTAAAACGACAGCTCAAAGTCAGATTGTTCTTCGCAAGTTCCGCCCATTCTTTAAAACAAGCAGCACTACTTACCAAAAACACGCCATTTTCATCATACCCGCATGAAGGTTCACCAAACGTTACATCTCCAATAGTCACATCATATACCACATTCCGTAAGAAATCAGTAGGAGCACCTGATATAGTACATGTTCCTCCTTCCTTATTGAAGAGCGTTAATGTATAACCTTTAGTCATATTAGTCGGAGGTAATACAAAATAATAAGACTTACCAGCATAGCAGGTTTCACCTTCATTAATCTGATTCAAATAAATCGCTTTTTTAGCATTTTCATTCTCTATAACTCGAGCCCCCGTTTCATCCTCTCTTACTACAGAAATTTCAACATCTCCAGCTAAAGTTTCATCATTATTACCCGTTAATTTCATGGAATAAATGGCATCACCCACATAATCTTCCGGAATAATCACGCGCAAATAAGAAGCCGAATTATAAAAGCCCAAATCTTGAGCATCTGATTCCATAGAGCGACCTACTGCCAAGTTCATACCGGATGCATAGCTATCCGGCTCTGCATATTGTTCAGCATAAAGAACCGTTCTAAAGGTATAATTATCATAATTGAATTTAGCATCTTTATTATAGGGATAAAGAGCAAAATACCAATCAGAAGATTGAGTTACCGTTCCCTTGAAATCAGCGACTATGCCACCATCTTTTGTAATAAATGGATTATTCACCGACCCGTCAAACAAACTAATCCGGTCATTGGCCGTCCAGTAAGTTTTAAAACCTTCACGCACCAATGTACGAGTAGTAGCAACATTATCATCTACTTTATCATTAGATGCTCTAAATGTTAATTCAATAGGAGAACCAACTTTTTGTGATTCTTGGATGATTACCTCATCCGTGCAAGCTGCAGCCCCGATTAAAATCAGGGCTACACTTGACAAAACACTAAATTTGTTTTTCATAACATAACATATTAACGTTCAAATCTTTGCGTTTCAGGATTTACTGGACGGTCATGACCATCATCTCCAGTTCCCCATCCTCCTAAGTCACTAGTACACAAAACTCCTTCCATTTGGAGTTCCATTACTTCACATTTGGGAGCCTCATAAGCTTCCCTGGTCTCAGGTGAGACCTTTACTACTTCTTTTGCCATAACTCTAAATTTTTAATTGTTTATAAATCGATTTATAACTCCTTTTGAAGAGTTACTTTTTATTTTTCTTCTCCTCGTTACCGTAGCCGTAACCATACCCATACCCGTAGCCATAGCCGTAACCAAACCCGCCGGTACGTTTAAAGCCTACATAGTTCAGGATAACCGCCATATTGGTGAACATACCGCTCCGGTACATACGCTCCAGTTCCGGAAGCTGGCGACGATCCATGGTTCCGGCACGTACCACACAGATGGTCAAATCGGCCACCCGGTTCACAATCGAGGCATCCGCCACGATTCCCGCCGGGACATTATCCACAATGATGTAATCGTAACGCTGGCGCAACTCCGCAATCAGCTGGTCCAAGCGGTCGCTCAGCAACAACTCGGCCGGATTGGGAGGTATCGGCCCGGCATGAATCAAGTCCAATCCATCGAACAACTCATTCTTCGTGATAATCTCATCCAGCGATTCCACCTTGTCCGACAGATAATTGGTCACGCCCTTCTGCATCCGATTGCCATGTTTGCTCAACGTACTCTTGCGGATATCCAAATCGACCAAGACCACCTTCTTATGCGCCAATACCAAGCTGGTTGCCAGATTGGAAGAGATATAGGTCTTGCCGGCACCGGCATTCATGGAGGTAAACATGACCACCTGCAGGTTTTTGACCTTCACCCGCATAAAGTCCATATTGGTACGGATAATGCGGAATGCCTCAGACACCGCATCGCGACTTCCGCTACGTACCACCAACCGGTCTTTCTCCTTCTTGTTCTGCATCGGGACTTCGCCCAAGAACGGGATGGTAGTAGCATCCTGAACATCCTTGCGCGTATGCACTTTCGTATCCATCGAGAACAAAAGCCAAATGATACCTGCCGGAATACAGCACCCGATGACGAACGCCGCCAGCATGACCATTTGCGACTTCGGAGAAATCGGCATATTGCTTCCGTGCGCCGCGTCAAGAATACGGGTATTGCTCTCGGTCATAGCCTGTGCCAAAGCGTTCTCTTCCCGTTTATTCAGCAAATAGAGATACAACTCCTCCTTAATTTTCTGTTGGCGTTCCACCGTAAGCACATACTTCTGTTGCGAAGGCACTGCGGCAATGCGGCGCTGCAATTGGTCTTCTTGTGCCTGTACGTTCTTGATGCTGATCCGTAAGCTGGCTATCAGGTTGTCCACCGAACGGATGATGGTCTGCTTCATCGCACTCAACGAATTGTTCAGATCCATCACAACCGGGTTCTTGTCGCTACTGTTCCGAATCAGGTTATCCCGTTTCAGCAACATCTCGTTATAGGCGGATATCTGTTGCTCGACCGTCATATCCGTAATCGTATTGGCGGGAATCAGGTCAAGCGCTTTTTGCGGGTCAGACAGATAGTTCCGGATATACTGCGCAACCGAGAGTTGATTCTCAAGGCTTAATCCTTCCTTACGGAACTGGCTGGTATTCTGAAGATACATTCCCGTCTCCGAAGTGATATCGGTCAACTGATGTTCGCGCTTGAAGGTCTCGATATCGGCGTCCACACTACCCAATTCCTGTTCGATAATCACCAGACGTTCGGCAATAAACTCCGAGGTATTGACCGTAATCCGATTCTTATCCTCGATGGCGTCTTCATTATACACGGCAATCAACGTATTCAACACATCTTCTGCCCGCGAAATAGACACGTCCGACAAGCTCAAATTGACAATGGTCGCATATTCCGCCGCCAGGTCCGAAACCAAAGCCCGCTGATAGCCGGTAGCCACACCTTGCAGATTGGACTTGCGGACACGGATCTCCCGATTGTAATAGGTATCGGCATAATACAGGCTGGGCTGTACCACAACCCTGCCAACCGGAGTATTGACCGTATCGTTCAAGGCTACGTCCTGTGGCTTTTCCACTTCGACTACCTCACCCGCGCTATTTGTTGTAACGAAGTTGAAAAGGCGCACCTTGTCTTTCGAAAGCGGCATGACCGTCAATGAGAAAGACTGCGCCTCTTCGGCATCCGGAAAAGAAAGAGTGACAGGCGACTGACGATAAAGCTCAACCGTCCGCAACCCGCGTTTCTCCGTATAACTGATGTCCAAGCGCAACCGGCGAGCCACCTTCTCCATCAACCGATAGGATTTAAAGACAATAACCTCATTATCTACATTACGCGGTATTCCCAACATATTATTCAAATCAGAAAAGCCGTAAGTAGATATGGTCCGGCTGCTGCGTCGCTCATCCTTAATCAAAACAGATGCCGCGCGTGTATAGACACGAGGAGCCTGGAGCAGGTAAACATACGCTGCTCCAAGGCATACTATAACTGAAAGGAGAAACCAGTACCAATTCGCCTTTAATACTTGCAGGAGATCCCACAAATTTAATTCACTATTTTCTTCACTCCAACGGGTGTCGTTGGATGGAGTTTCCGTATTCATATCCAATTTTTCGTTCTTTAGTTTTGAGTTTATCCGTTCATTAGTTTACCTATTTTGTTTATAGACATCCGAACCGAAAAACTCATAAACCAATCAACTGATAAACTTGCAAACTGAAATTATTCTACTACTGTAAAGTTAACGGACTGCTCATATCCCTTCACGCCATACTTGGCATTCACATCATAAGTCCGAATTTCCATGCGTTGCGGGAAAATACCATATTTATTTACCAATATATCCCGAACTTTCTCCGCACGATGACGGGCCAGACGGTTGTCTGTTCCGCCCGTATTTCCCACAATGGCAATCTTCGTATCTTTATACTGCATCATATAACGGGCTATACGGAAAATATTAACCATCTGCAACTCCTCATTGAAGTCGTTCTTTTCCGGATAGAATACCACAGAAGGAATCAACAGGCTACCGATTGCCATACGTTCTTTCATCACCTCAATGGTATCGCCCGGAACGGTCTGCTCGCTACGGATTAAAGTAATGGCATTGTTCAGGGCTGCCAACTGTTCCTGAGGAACCAGACGAACCACTTTGTAACCTTGACGGCCGATGCGATAACTCAAACCGATTGTTCCGCTCAGGATGCCGGCAAACTTATTGCCTTTACCCAATTCACCGGTAAAGTTGGCATCCGTAATCTCTCCGCCTACGGTCAAATGAGCCCCGATGCGGTCAGTGATATTGTAATTACCGATCAAACCCAACCGGAGTCCAACCTTTACATTATCTTCCATACCATGGTATTTAGCGGCACGGAGCATTCCTACTCCCACATACCCCTGGGCAGTCCACTTGCGGTCTAAGCGCTTGTTCGCGGTAAAGATATTGTACAAGTCAAACAAGAAATCAGCATTCAATTCATAATATTTGATATCCTGTTGATAACCGTTTTTCGTGTCAACCCCTTTGTTGTTCCAATACTCCTGAACCGGGTCAAAGTCCTCTACCCAACCGTCATTGTAAGCATAAATGCCCGTAGGTCCGCTATTCCAACCTTTCAAACGGGAACCGGCGAAGTTCAAACGGACAGCAAAGTCCGGGTGGAACCATTTGCCCACACTGACGCTGAATCCCGGTTTCAGCCGGTCACCAAACGAGAGGTGCGTATCCTCCGCTCCCATCAACATACGTCCGGCAAAATCAGCCTCCACATAAAAATTATCCCAGAAAGAGGAAGTATAACGTGTTTTATAATCCACATGAATAGTATCCATCTTTACGGTTTTGTCAACCTCTTTTTTCTGAGCCTGCAATCCGGAAAATCCGCCCAAAACCGCAATCATTATCGTTGCTACTATCTTTTTCATATCACTAACTCCTTATTATTTATCATTTTCTACTACTTTCATTACCACAGCACGATTCCAGCGGTAATCCTCATTATACACGCGCTGCGTATCTCCTTTCGCATCGGTAATCAGGCGAGACGGATCTATCTTACACTCTTTCACCAAATAGTCGCGGACAGCGTTGACACGGCGCTGGCTCAGCTTCATGTTGTACTCCGGATAAGCGGTCTCCTTATCAGCATATCCTACCAATTCCAGACGAGCTTCCGGATGGTTCTTCAAGTAACGGGCCATGCGGTCGATATTCAACTTCTGGTCATCCTCGATATTGTACTGGTCAATAAAGAAGCGGACAGCAAAAGCGGTAACCATATCTTCCGGATCACCCTGCGGAGTTTCTATCACGGTTGGCGGCTGAATGTTACGGATTGATTCATAAGTTACCGGATGCACTTTGGCATAACGGGTAAACTTGCGGCCTCCGAACTTGTAGGCAAAACCGATTGTCAGGCCGGCATAGCCTTCCAAGGGGCGGTTGCGCTCACCGGTCGTACCTCCGATCTGGCTGTCAAAGGTTTCATCCACAATATTCCCTTGAAACTCGGCAAAGATGTCCCAGTTCTTATGCACATTCACATTCAACTGGATACCCGCATTGAACGCAAACGAGTTGCTGGCCGAAAGGCCTTGTGACGCAAATGAATGGGAGAAGCCCGGACCGGCAAACAGAATCACGCCTACCGGCTGTTTCTCTTTGACAAACCAACGGACAGCATCCGTCATCAGATTAACCGACCAGTCCATATAGGTGAATTTGCGATGGAACCAAGTTGTACCATCCTTTTCCGACAGATAAGGCCGCATCTCGTCCGGCATAACCGAGTGGTCTGCCATCTGGTCGTAAATATTGTAGTAATTCAAAGGCAATGAATGACCGGACAACTTACCGACACCCATCTGCACCCGGAATCCCCAAACCGGTGTGAACCATTTACCGACCCCCAACCGGAAAGACATCCGCGAACGGTCTATAAAATTATCATACAAACGATTGGCCTCTGCTGCCAATGAGTTAACTCCGCCGGAAAGGCTAATGAACCAGTTCGCGGTTCCATCTCCGGCAACCACTAAATCAGTGGAATCACCAATTTCTTCCACAAAAGCAGGTTGCAGTTCACTCCGAACTGTATCCGTCTTCAATACTTCTTGTGACTTTGCCCCCCAAGACAACGTACACAAAAGCATACCGATAAAAACTAACTTTTTTACCATAACTGATTATTTAGAAATTATTTGAAATCATATTCCTTATTTCCTCCTTGTGCCTACCAATTCCGGCTCATACTTATGGAGGTAATTCCGGAAGGTTTCCGGCTGAAAACCGAACTCCACCGCAACCCGGGACACCGGACGCGG
>URGO01000150.1 GCA_900547435.1 uncultured Parabacteroides sp. | reverse complement strand
CGGCAGGAAAAGAGGATTGTTTTTACGAAAAAGCACCCATCCTTTTTGGGGAAAGGGCGTATGCTTTTGGCGGAAAGAGCGTATGCTTTTTAGAAAAAGGAGGGAATAAATCCGTAAGGTGACAAAAAGCCGTATAAAAATAGGCATGAATTTTTTCTTCCTAAAATAAGGAGAATTTCCAACAATTCTTTATTTTTGCAAAAAGTAATTTCATTCTACCTTAAAAGCATTTTTTAGATACATGAACACGAACAAGTTAACGCCTCTTATTTATCTGGGATTATGTATGCCGGGTGCAGCATGGGCCAATGTAGAAACCAATCAAATACAGGCCATATCTGTACCGGATTATGCGATTCCCAATGACCCTATCTGCGAAATGATGTATTCGCAAAACGCTACCCAATTCACCTTATGGGCTCCTTCGGCCGACAAGGTGGAAGTACGCCTTTATGATGACGCGCAAGACACGGAACCGACCCAGGTCTTTGAAATGATGCCCCGGCTAAACGGGATATGGAGCGCATTCCTCTCCGGAGACTGGAACGGGATGTTCTATACCTTCCGGGTGAATCATAACGGGAAATGGCTCAAAGAGACGCCGGGCCTGTTCGCCCGGGCCGTAGGTATCAATGGAGACAAGGGGGCCATCATCAATATGCGGGAAACCAATCCCGAAGGCTGGGAGAATGACCGGCGCCCGGTCATGAGCAATCCGGCGGATATCGTGCTTTACGAGATGCACCACCGGGATTTCTCGATTCATCCCTCGTCCGGTATCGAACAAAAGGGTAAGTTCGTGGCGCTGACCGAAGAGGGGACGCTTACGATAGATGGCAAATCGACGGGCATAGACCACTTGAAGGAACTGGGGATTACGCACGTGCATCTGCTCCCTTCGTTTGATTTTGCCTCGATTGACGAAACGAAATTAAACGATAACAAATACAATTGGGGGTATGACCCGAAGAACTATAATGTCCCGGAAGGGTCCTACGCTACCGACCCCGCCAATCCTTATGCGCGCATCCGCGAATTTAAGGAGATGGTCATGGCCCTGCACCGTGCCGGCATCCGGGTAGTGCTGGACGTGGTGTATAATCATGTATTCAGTGCCCTGGATAGTCCGTTCGAACGTACCGTCCCGGGGTATTTCTTCCGGATGAAACCGGACGGCTCCCTGTATAATGGCTCCGCGTGCGGGAACGAAACGGCCAGCGACCATGCGATGATGCGTAAATTCATAATCGAATCGGTCTGCTATTGGGCGAACGAATATCATATTGACGGGTTCCGTTTCGACCTGATGGCAATCCATGACATCGAAACCATGAACAAAATCCGCGAGGCATTGAACCGGATAGACCCTTCCATCATCACCTACGGAGAAGGATGGGCGGTAGGCACATTGGGCTATGACGAGAATCAGCTGGCTTATAAGAAATACGCTTATCGGATGCCGGGCATAGCGGCATTTAGCGATAATATGCGGGATGCCTTGCGCGGACCTTTCTCCGACCATAAGCAAGGGGCATTCCTCATAGGCGAAGGGGGACACGAAGAGGAGATTAAGTTCGGAATAGCGGGAGGCGTACTCCATAAACAGGTGAAATCACGTGATTTCTGGGCGGCTGAACCTACACAACACATCAGCTATGTGAGTTGCCATGATGATCATTGCCTGCGTGACCGGTTAATTAACACCAATCCGCAAGGAACTTCCGAAGAAGAACTCCTCCGATTGGATAAGCTGGCCCAAACGGCCGTACTCACCTCGCAAGGCATTCCTTTCCTCTTTTGCGGAGAAGAATTGTTCCGCACCAAACAAGGGGTAGGCAATAGTTATAATAGTCCGGATGCTATCAATGCCATCAATTGGGAGAACAAGAGCCGGTATGCCGACCTATTCTCTTATTATAAGGAGATGATAGCCATCCGCAGGGCGCATCCGGCCTTTTATCTGGGAAATGCGGATAAGGTAAGAAAACATTTGGAATTCTTCCCGGTTCAAGAGAATCTCGTGGCGTTTCAATTGAAGGACTTGGAAGGGATAGACTCCGCCCAGCGTATTGTAGTTATCCTGAATAGCAATAAGGAGGAAAAAACTATCCGGATTCCGGAAGAGAATTATACCCGGGTCGTTTCAGAAGGAAAAGCCAATCGTAACGGACTGGGGAAATGTGCCGGAGGAGAGATTAAGATAGCTCCCCAATCCGCCTTGATATTGATTGCAGATTGAGGAACCAATTAACAAGTAGACAAGAAAGACATGAAAACAATACCTAATCATAGTTTCGGAAAGCTATGGAACATTAGCTTTGGATTCTTTGGAGTCCAGATAGCCTATGCCTTGCAGAGTGCGAACATAAGCCGGATATTCTCCACCCTTGGAGCCGATCCGCACGAATTGAGTTATTTCTGGATTCTTCCTCCCCTCGCGGGAATCATCATCCAGCCCATCATCGGGGCGGCCAGCGATAAGACCTGGACCCGGTTCGGAAGACGTATTCCTTACCTGTTCCTTGGGGCGACATTGGCCCTAATCGTCATGTGCCTGCTTCCGAACGCGGGAAGCTTCGGAATGAGTGTATCGCAAGCCATGATTTTCGGACTATTTGCCTTGATGCTCCTCGATACCTCTATCAATATCGCCATGCAACCCTTCAAGATGATGGTGGGCGATATGGTCAACGAGAAGCAAAAGGGCCTGGCTTATTCCATCCAGAGTTTCCTATGCAATGCGGGAAGCCTGGTGGGGTATCTGTTCCCTTTTATTTTCGCCTGGATAGGAATCAGCAATATTGCCCCGAAAGGAGTGGTACCCGACTCCGTAATTTACTCGTTCTATATCGGTGCTTTGATTCTGGTCTTGTGCGTATTCTATACGGTATTTACGGTAAAAGAATATCCCCCCAAGGAATATGCGGAATATCATGGTATCAATGAGGCAAAACACGAGAAAACGAACGTATTCCAACTATTGAAAAAAGCCCCATCGGTATTCTGGACGGTGGGATTGGTCCAGTTCTTTTGCTGGTCGGCATTCATGTATATGTGGACCTATACCAGCGGGGCAATAGCCTCTCAAGCGTTCGATGCCCCAACGATTGAAAAGAGCGTTCATGGGATAACGGCCTTAGTGCTTAATACGCAATCCGTAGAATACCAGAATGCCGCGGATTGGGTAGGGATTCTCTTTGCCATACAAGCAATAGGCTCGGTTATTTGGGCCGTAGTCATTCCTTTATTCAAAAAATTGAAGGTCGCTTATGTGATTAGTCTTTTGCTTGGCGGAATAGGGTTTATTTCAACGTTCTTTATTCATGATAAATATTTGTTGTTTGTTTCTTTCTTATTGATAGGTTGTGCCTGGGCGGCTATGCTCGCATTACCCTTCACCTTGCTGACCAATGCATTGACGGGAGGCCATATGGGTATCTATTTGGGATTGTTCAACGGAACCATCTGCATACCCCAAATCGTAGCGGCCTCCATAGGTGGCACCCTGCTCCGATGTCAGACCTCGGAAGGAATGCTCCCGCCCGAAATCAATATGCTGGTTCTCGCCGGAATATTCCTGCTGATAGGAGCCGTATGTGTGTATTTCATCAAAAGCAAATAAAGGAAGAACGAACTTGATAATAGCCAATTGTAATTTTTAATTGTTAATTATTAATTAGAAAACATGAAGATTTCTTTTCAAATTGAATACCGGACGCAATGGGGCGAAGAGCTTCGCGTTCTCTTTGCAGATGGACAAACCTTCGCATTGCAGACACACGACGGGACGACATGGCGCAATAGCATCGACATAGACCCGTTGCATATCGCCTCCGAGATAAGCTATCGCTATGCGTTATACCGGAATAATGTTTGCATTCGGAAAGAATGGAACGGGGTCAAACGAAGACTTACCGTAAACCTCGCCTATTCTCATTTGATATTGAATGACGCCTGGCGTGACCGGCCGGAAGATACCTATTTCTATAGTTCGGCTTTTTCCGGTTCTGATGACAGGCATTATCCGACCGGAACGGAAACGAACCATGACCGTTCCTTGCTCTTAAAAGTGCGTTGCCCGAGGATGCGCTCCAAAACACGGAAATTAGCCGTAAGCGGGAATCAGGAGTGTTTGGGCAATTGGGATATGACAAAACCTAAAATCATGCACCCTTGCGGAGCTAACGAATGGTGTATCTTATTGGATGCCCAGGATATTTCCTATCCTTTCGAATACAAATTCTTGGCTTGGGACTCGGAGAACAACAAAGAGGGCGAATGGATGATAGGGAATAATCGTTGCATTACCTCTTTGCCCTTAAAGAGTGGCGAGTTATTGGTTATCTCCGATGATGAAGTTCATTTTGACTTACCGGCATGGAAAGCCGCCGGTGTAGCTATTCCCGTATTCTCTTTACGTTCGGAAACCAGTTATGGAGTAGGGGATTTCGGAGACCTGAAGAAATTTATCGATTGGGCGGCTATGACCGGCATGAAGGCGGTACAGATTCTTCCTATCAACGATACCACCATTACACACACCTGGACCGACTCTTATCCGTATAGCAGCATTTCGATTTATGCGTTTCACCCGATGTACATAGATATTAACCAGCTGGAAGAACTTAAAGATGAAAAGCTGAAAAACGAATATGAGGAAAAAAGAATCCGGTTGAACACTCTGCCCCAAGTGGACTACGAAGAGGTAAACCAACTGAAACTGGGGTACCTTCATGCCTTGTTCGAACAAAACGGAGAAACGGTATTGCATAGCATCGAATATCTCCATTTCTATGAAGATAACAAAGAATGGCTTCAGCCTTATGGCGTATTTTGTTATTTGAGAGATTTATATGGAACCTCTCAATTCCAGAAATGGCCGGAACATTCCTCGTATCAAGCGAATGACATAGAGCACTTATACGCAACCGATAAAGAATGCAAGAAGGAGACGGATTTTTATTATTACCTCCAATTCATTTTGCATACGCAATTAATAGAAACGAGCCAATATGCGCATAGCAAAAATATCCTCTTAAAGGGAGACATCCCAATCGGTATTAGTCCGAATAGCGTAGAGGCATGGACCGAACCTTATTATTTTAATCTCAACGGACAAGCCGGAGCTCCACCCGATCCTTTCTCGGAAAAAGGACAAAATTGGGGACTCCCGACCTATAATTGGGATGTCATGGCAAAAGATGGATATAAATGGTGGAAACGTCGGTTTGCTAAAATGGCTGAGTATTTTGATGCCTACCGGATTGACCATATCTTAGGGTTCTTCCGAATTTGGGAAATCCCAGCAGATTCGATTGAAGGATTACTCGGTCAATTCGTTCCGGCATTGCCTATGAGTCCGGAAGAGATTGAGAGTTATGGATTGACATTCCATCAACGCTTATTCACCAAGCCATATATTACGCAAGATATCGTGACGCAAATCTTTGGTGATTTGGCCGGAAACGTGCGAGAACGCTTCTTAACGCAAATTACCGAACGGGAGTATAGGTTATTACCGGAATTCGATACTCAGCGCAAAATAGAGGATTATTTTACCCGGCATCGGGATAATCAAGCCGATAAATTGAAAGATGGGCTATTCCAATTAGTCAATAACGTGTTGTTTGTACCTGACCGTACTCTCCCGAATCGCTATCATCCGCGTATCGGTGTACAAAATGCTCCGGTTTATGAGGCACTGACTAACGAGGAAAAAGCTGCTTTTAACAGATTGTATAATCACTATTTTTATGAACGGCATGATAAATTCTGGGCACAAGAGGCTTTAAAGAAATTACCCGAATTAATCGATGCTACACGGATGTTGGTTTGTGGAGAGGATTTGGGTATGATACCAAATTGTGTAAAAGGAGTAATGGATACACTTCGCATCCTTAGCTTGGAGATCCAACGAATGCCGAAAAACCCGGCAGAAACATTTGGAAATCCGGCACATTTCCCTTACCGTTCTGTTTGTACCATCTCTACTCATGATATGTCTACGCTCCGTGGCTGGTGGAAAGAAGACTTCAATCAGACATGCAATTATTTCTATAATGTACTTCATGGATGGGGAGATTGCCCACAAGAGGCTTCAGGTGCGATTTGTGATACCATCGTGTTGAATCACTTGCTGGGAAATTCCATGCTTTGTATTCTCTCTTTACAAGATTGGCTATCCATTAATGAAGATATCCGCTATCCGGATATTGATGCAGAACGTATTAATATTCCGGCTAATCCACGTCATTATTGGAGATACAGGATGCATTTGACCATAGAACAACTCTTGCAAGCATCAACGCTAAATACACGTATTACAGAGATAATCCAAAAGTCTGGAAGGAACCGGGAATAAACAAATAAGTGCAGATGATTATTCAATGATTCTTCATCTGCACTCATTTTTATTTATAACAAAGGATATCGTTGTTTTATTTCCTCCCGAAGTTGTTTGCTCTTTCCTTGAGTAACCTTATCCATCAGTTCCCAAAATTGTTGACTATGATTCATTTCTACCGTATGACAAAGCTCATGAAGCAACACATAATCTATCAGATGCCAAGGTAATAACATCAAATTTAAAGAAAGACAAAGCCCTTTTTTCATACTGCAACTCCCCCAATGAGTCCGACTATTCGTTATTTTTACCTGAGAATAAGTAAAACCATACTTATCAGCCCAATATTTTACTCGCTCCGGTAATAATCGTTTGGCTTCGTGCCGTAATGCAGCAGAAAGCATTTCCCGAAGTAAAGTCTGTATTTTATCATCCGAAAAATCGGTACCTTGTGGACAACTAATTTGAAGAATACCATCATGCAATTGCATTAGGAAACGTTCTGAGGTACTTTGGCAAATAATACGCACACGAAAAGTAGTTGCATGTAAATCCATTTCCTCATTCAATTTAGGCCTTTTGGGGGTTGTTTCTAACGCCTCCTTTAACTCTTCACGGTTCTTCTCTATTAATCGCAATAAATCACTCATTTTACCTCCTAAAGGTAAAGTGGCTATCAACTTTCCATCCGAGACCTTTAACCGATATTTACGTGCTCGCCTATTATAACAAATAGTGATCACCCCTAACTCATCATCCTTTATATATTCTTTCATCTTCTCGCAATTATACCTAATAAAGTCAATACCCCCTCTAAAATCACAAAGGGTCCGGTTCTTTTGTTTGAACCGGACCCTTCTGCTTTTCTATCAAAAAACGGCGGCTACCTACT
>URGO01000149.1 GCA_900547435.1 uncultured Parabacteroides sp. | reverse complement strand
GTTTATGAGAAGGTTGTATTGGAAATAACATTCACGCTGGAGGATGTTCCGGCTAACGATTCGACATGGCGTTTTGTCCGTTCGGAAACTAAGCTTATCAAAGCCGGATATACGCCACCGATTTCCGATTTTTCATTGCTTTCTTTCGAAGGCGAAGATATGACCGAATCCCTATTAACAGATACAACCGGAGTATTTCTGCTTATTGCCCCGAAGTTAGAGCAGGCTAACGAAGAGCGTATTGATGAAATAAACAATGTATATGATTATACCGTAGAGAAGAAAATGAAGTTCTATGCTGTAACCGGTTCGGATGAGGAGGCCATTGCCACCTGGATTGATTATACCGGCGCGGAATATCCTTTCCTGTTTGGTGACGAGACGATGTTGAAAACCATCATTCGCTCTAATCCGGGATTGGTGTTGCTAAAGAACGGGACAATCCTGCAAAAATGGCACTACAACGATATCCCTCAGGAAGAAATCTTGCCTCAAACCGTGGCAAATTTGCTGCAAGGTAAGGCTGAATCCAAGAAAGAAGGCCGGTTATTAACCAACATATTGACTTTTGCCGTACCTTTGTTGCTGGTTTGGGTATATGATTACCGGAAGAACAGACGGAAATAAGAAGACTAAATATATAATCTATTAATTAAAAACGTATAGAAATTATGAGAAAAAACATTGTTGCAGGAAACTGGAAAATGAACACCACGCTTGCAGAAGGTTTGGAATTGGCTAAAGGCTTGAACGAAGCGTTGAAGAACAAAACAACGAATTGCGATGTTATCATCGGTACTCCGTTCACTCATCTGGCAAGTGTTGCGGCTGCAATCGACACCAATAAGATTGGTGTTGCGGCAGAGAACTGTGCGGATAAGGAAAAGGGTGCTTTCACGGGTGAAGTATCTGCGGCTATGGTCGCATCTACCGGTGCTAAATATGTTATCTTAGGTCACTCTGAACGTCGTGCTTATTATCACGAAACTCCGGAAATCCTGAAGACTAAGGTTGAATTGGCTTTGGCTAACGGTCTGACTCCTATCTTCTGTATTGGCGAAGTATTGGCTGAACGTGAAGCCGGTAAACACTTCGAAGTAGTAGATGCTCAGATTGAAGGTTCTTTGTTCAATCTTTCAGCAGAAGATTTCAGCAAGATTATCTTGGCTTACGAACCGGTTTGGGCTATCGGTACAGGTAAAACCGCTACAGCAGACCAGGCTGAAGAAATCCATGCGCATATCCGTGCTACATTAGCCGCTAAGTATGGTCAGGAAATTGCAGATAACTGCACTATCCTGTATGGTGGAAGCTGCAATGGCGGGAATGCGAAAGAATTGTTCGCTAAACCGGATGTAGACGGTGGATTGATTGGTGGTGCTTCTCTCTCTGTAGAAAAGTTCATGCCGATTATCGAAGCGTTCGACAAGTAAACAGAAACTGATTAAGAATGAAGAATTAAGAATGAAGAATCTTTCCGATTCCTTCCTCTAATTCTTCATTCTTCATTCATAATTCTTAATTTATTCCTTATGAAGAAGTTCCTTGTTATCTGTGGCATCGTTTGCCTTTCGTCCGTTTGCGCCAAAGCACAAATAAATGCAGACACGACAGTACATGTAATAACCATTTTTGACGAACTTGCCAAGCCTGAGGCCGGCAAAGGGACCGTGCATATTCACCAGTCGGAAGATATCCGTGCGATGGTCGGTGCGCACAAGTACGGGGAGAATGTGGAACAAGAGGGTGAAGAGACCTTCCTCAAGATTCCGGGTTATCGTGCACAGGTCTTTTCCGGAAACAACCAGCGGAAATCCAAAGACGAAGCATTCAAAAAGGAAGAAGAAATCAAAGAATTATTCCCGGATATACCTACATACGTCACCTATAATGCGCCTTTCTGGAAGTTGCGTGTAGGAGATTTTCGCTCGCACGAAGAGGCTTATCAATTGATGCGTCAGCTTATGGAGGCATTCCCTGACTATGCCAAAGAAATGTACATTGTAAAAGAAGAAGTAAAAATCCCTTTGAATTAAAAAATGGAGAATTTAAACGAAGAACAGTTATTACAAAACCGGGATGCCCTGGCAACCCATTATCAGGCTATATTAGGTTTATTAGGTGAAGATACAGAACGTGAAGGGCTATTGAAAACCCCCATGCGTGTGGCCAAAGCGATGCAATATCTGACAAAAGGGTACCGGGAAGACCCGGCGGCCGTGTTACGTTCCGCCATGTTTGAAGAAGAGGATTATAAACAGATGGTCATTGTCAAGGATATCGACTTCTTTTCGTTGTGCGAGCATCACATGCTTCCCTTTTTCGGGAAAGCGCATGTGGCTTATATCCCCCGGAAATACATTACCGGATTGAGCAAAATCCCGCGTGTCGTGGATATCTTTGCCCGCCGGTTGCAGATACAGGAACGCTTGACAATGCAAATCAAGGATTGCATCCAGCAGACGTTAAATCCGTTGGGCGTAATGGTGGTTATCGAGGCCCAGCACATGTGTATGCAGATGCGTGGCGTGGAAAAGCAGAACTCCCTTACCACAACTTCTGATTTCACCGGATTCTTCCAGCAAGCCAAGACGCGCGAAGAGTTCATGAATCTGATTAAGCATAATCATTAAAAAGTTATTGTAGCAAAATATCGGTTATTCCCGGAAAAATAAATAAAAACACAGAGTCTCGGAGACTCTGTGTTAAAATCAATGCACCAGGAATGCAGACTTCTTCCGATGAACCGTGCCGGAGGTATTCCATAATTCTAGGTACATAATATATATTCCCGGTGAGAGGCGGCTTCCGTCTCGTCCTATTCCGTCCCATTCCAACACGCCGTTGGTCCCTAAGGATTCGTTGTCTACTAAAACCGCCACACGCCGTCCGTTCATGTCGAAAATCCAGCCGCGGGCCGAATATCCGGCTTCACTCAACCGATAAGTAATCAGATAGTTCCCGGAAGGTTGATAAACAGGGACGGAGATTTGTTCATTTCCCGTTACATCTTCTTCCGGACCGTTGTGCCATTGAGAATTTTGCCCTCCCGGTGTTCCCGATCCACACGATGAGGCCGCCGAGGTCCAGTTATCCGCATCTTGCGAATCACCATCCGGGTCAATTCGTTCCAAGGAAATGCCTTTCCGATTCTTGACCGATTCATTATGCCACTTGGGAGAATAGGTTACTTCATCTATAATTTCTTCATCCGAAGCACGATATAAAACCACCGATGCCCCGGTATTGGACAAAGCGGGCAATTTGCATTCCAAGCAATTGGCTTTTGCCGGCAAAGAGTAAAACGCCTCTACATCTGCAATAGATTTCGAGATTAGAAGGTAATCCCCCGGTTGTAAAGGTTCTTCGTATGCAGACAAAGGATAACGCGTATTCAAGGAGCCATCCTTTTTGCGTGTCGAAATGCAGACATCCTCCAAAGAAAGCTCCCGGTCCGAACGGTTCAACAATTCAATGTATTCGCTCCCGCCGACAAAAGGCTCCGGGAGCAGTTCGTTGATGATGATTTCTTGGGCTTCCGGTGCCGGATAGTCGGGCTTGTCCGGCTCATCCTCTTCCGGATTGTCCTGTCCGGGTTTTTCATCCGGAACCTCTTCATCCGGTCCTTCCTCATCCGGCTCTTCCTCATCCGGCTCTTCTTCCCTGATTCCGCCAGAGTTCGCTCTTCCGGGAGTGCCTCCGCTTTCATCCGAACAGAGATGCCCGCCATCCGGACCATATTCCCATGATATGCCCGCCTCTGCTTCGGGATAAGTCTGGTGGTCTATCTTTTCCTCTTTATAATATAATGTAAAGAACTTGCCCGTATTGGCCAATTGGGCGGTAAACTTTTCCAAGGCGCAGACTTTGTCCGAAGGAAGGGCAAAATCCTCGTCCCCTGACCGGTACAAGACAAGGTAATCATTAGCTTGAATGGACGCCTCATCCAGGGCAAAAGGCTTGTTGTCCCCATATTGCAGGCTCCATCCCGTCAGCTGAACAGGCTTGTCTAAGGTGTTATACAATTCCACATATTCCGTGTTCGGAATGAAACCATTCGGATTGGCCATTACTTCGTTAATTCGGATGTCGCCGGCCGAGAAAGAAGCAGCGGGAGGTTCCGGATTCTCTTCCTCCGGTTCTTCGGGATCCGGGGTTTCCTCTTCTTCTTCGAAAGCGAAAAGACCATGCAGGGAGCCGTCTTTTAGGGGCAATCCCCGGCTATCTTTTACTTTTTCCCAATAAAAAGTATAGGCTTCATCAAGAATCATATCCTGAGGGAAACGCACCTTTATCATCGAATGGTCGGTGTCATCATAGATTTCTCTGACCGCCTCCGTTTTCCCGTCAAATCCCTTTCCGGAGATAAAGAAGGTCGCATCCGATTTATCCACCTCATCCGTAAATTTATAACGGATTTCATTCTCACTCAAAGGCTCGATATATTGACACGTAACCGAGCTGCTGTCCGGTTCTTCCGGCTCTTCTACGGGGTCGGAAGGCACGTCTTCTGTCATGCTGATTTCTGGGGAAACGCCCAGGTGCTTGGGCTTGCTTTTGGTATGCTTTACCTTATAGTGGAAGATTGCCTCCTCCGGTAAATCTATCAGGGCTTCTATGTCTCCGCTCTGCCGTTCGCTCCGGCCATTCAGCCGGTCCTGCAACACCAAGGCGATATGCCATTGGTCGCCATCCGTCAGGGTGATACGCACCGACATCTCCGTCTCCTTATATTCATATTCCGTAAACGAAAAGGTGAAGGCCTCTTCTTTCCCATTTATCGAAAACTGAAACAAATCCTCATATCCGTTCTTACCGGCCTGGAAATAGATATCGGTGCCTTCCACCGGATAGACCGTGATGCGATTGGAGCTTGTCGGCTTGGTCCTGAAATAAAGTCCGAACTCCCATTCCCAGTTTTCCACCCCTGCCGGCAGGGTGTAGGCTTGTTTCAAAGACAGGGTTTCCGTAGTCTTCGCCCCGTCCAGCATCCAATAATCTCCTGACGATTCAAATTTGTCCAAATCGCCGGACCAAGATTGCGCAACCCCGAAAATCGGAAGATTAATCACTAAGAAGAGCAAAAATCGTTTCATAGCCATCAGTTTTGTTTTTAAATTGTTTATATTTGCACGCTTTTTATTACGAAGCGCGATTAATTTTGCGACAAAGGTAATACAATTCAATAATAATCAAACTAAATTTGGCTCAAAAAAATGAACGTAGCAATTGTGGGTGCAAGCGGAGCCGTAGGACAAGAGTTCCTGCGTGTGCTTGAACAGAGAAATTTCCCGATGGATAACTTGGTGTTATTCGGTTCTTCCCGGAGTGCCGGACGCGAATATACATTCCGTGGCAAGTCGTACACGGTCAAGGAGCTGAAGCACAACGATGACTTCAAGGACATAGATGTGGCTTTCGTGTCGGCCGGAGGTAGTACGTCTGTAGAGTTTGCCGGGACCATCACGAAGCATGGCACGGTGATGATTGACAATTCGAGCGCGTTTCGTATGGAAAATGATGTGCCCCTGGTGGTGCCGGAGGTGAATCCGGAAGATGCTTTGGACCGTCCGCGCGGCATCATCGCCAATCCGAATTGTACGACCATCCAGATGGTGGTCGCTTTGAAAGCGATCGAAAAACTGTCTCATATCAAACGGGTGCATGTAGCTACTTACCAGGCCGCCAGCGGAGCGGGGGCTACGGCAATGGCCGAGCTGGTGAAGCAATACGAGCAGATACTGAAAGGTGAGCAGCCTACGGTCGAGAAATTCGCTTATCAGTTGGCCTACAACCTGATTCCGCATGTAGATGTCTTTACGGACAACGGATATACCAAAGAGGAGATGAAGATGTATAACGAGACGCGCAAGATTATGCACTCGGATATCGAGGTGAGCGCCACTTGCGTACGTGTCCCGGTGATGCGCGCGCATAGCGAAGCGACCTGGGTGGAGACCGAACGCCCGCTATCGCTGGAAGAGGTGCGCGAGGCTTTTGCTACGACCGAGGGGATTATCCTACAGGACAATCCGGCGAAGAAGGAATATCCGATGCCGCTCTTCGTGGCAGACCATGACGAGGTGTATGTGGGCCGTATCCGCAAGGACCTGACCAACCCGAACGGTCTGTCGTTCTGGACGGTCAGCGACCAGATTCGCAAAGGGGCCGCTCTGAATGCGGTTCAGATTGCCGAATACCTGCTGAAGGTGGGTAATATTAAGTAACAAACAACCGTCTCTCGTGTGAAAACAGCCCTTTAAGTGTGCGTGAAAACTACCACTTAAAGGGTTTGTTTTTATTGCTATGATTAAAAAACACACCTTATACAATCAAGTAAACATGAACTACCGTAAACTGACAAACGATGAAATTGTCCGCCTGCAGGCCCAGTCCTGTCTGGCCGACGATTGGGAGAGAGTGAGTGTGGCCGAGGGCTTCGTCACCGACCATGTGTACCATACGCGCTTTTCGGGCGATGTCCGCCTGGGCGTGTTCGAGGGGGAATTTACCCTGCCGGGGGGCATCAGGAAACACGCCGCCCTGCGCCACGTGACCCTGCATAACGTCTCTGTGGGCAACAACTGTTGTATTGAGAACATCCAAAACTACATCGCTAACTACGATATCGGGGATGATACTTTCATCGAGAACGTGGACCGCATCTTCGTGGAAGGCACGGCAACCTTCGGCAATGGCGTAGAAGTGTCGGTGCTCAACGAGACCGGTGGGCGCGAGGTGGCTATCACCGACAAGCTATCCGCCCACATCGCTTACGTCATGGCCCTTTACCGCCATCGCCCCGTGCTGACGGCACGCCTGAAAGAAATCACGGACTTTTACGCGCGCAAACATGCCTCGGACCGCGGCACCATAGGCCATCACGTCACCATCCTCAATACGGGAAGCATCAAGAACGTCCGCATCGGCGATTGGTGTCGCATATCGGGAACAGGACGTTTATACAACGGTAGCCTTAATAGTAATGAGACGGCCCCGATACACATCGGTCATGGGGTGGTGTGCGAGGAATTCATCATTTCCAGCGGTTCACACGTGGATGATGGAGCGATGCTGACGCGCTGCTTCGTGGGGCAGGCCTGCAAATTGGGGCACAACTACTCGGCCTCGGACTCCTTGTTCTTCAGCAATTGCCAGGGCGAGAATGGCGAGGCGTGCGCTATCTTTGCGGGACCGTTCACCGTGACGCACCACAAGAGCACGTTGCTCATTGCGGGCATGTTCTCTTTCATGAATGCCGGTTCCGGTTCCAACCAGAGCAGTCACATGTATAAGTTGGGGACTATCAACCA
>URGO01000148.1 GCA_900547435.1 uncultured Parabacteroides sp. | reverse complement strand
AACTACAATTTGATACTCCTAAATTGTGTTTTTTCAAAAATATTTCGTAATGTTGCATTTGCTGTTGGACTCTGCACGATACAAAAAAATGGAAGTTTTGCACAAAATGTTCTGACATTTCTTTATTCTTTTGTTTAAATAGTGTAACTTTGGCAAGTTAAAACAGGAATATGAAGTTGCTGTATGAATTTGCCTGACGGATATTTACTTCAACAAGGGAAATATAGACTTACACAAGTTATAGGCCAAGGTGGGTTTGGTATAACCTATAAGGGGGTATGGTTCACTGAGGTTAAAGGCTCTTTGGGAGCGATGAGGACGGAAGTTCCTGTGTGCATTAAGGAATATTTCTTCAAGGATTATTGTGTCAGAGACTCTCAATCCTATAATGTAAGAGTACATTCTGATACGGGTAAGCTCCTGTTCCATAAGTTTAAAGAAAAACTGATAAAAGAGGCCAAGATATTATCTGAGGTGCATCATCCTTATATCGTCAATGTGTTGGAGGTATTTGAAGAGAATAATACCGCCTACATTGCGATGGAATACATTTCAGGAAATTCCTTGAAAGATAAACTGGCGAAAGAGGGTAAGCTTTCGGAAAATGAAGTGTTGCATTATGTGCACCAGATAGGTGAGGCGTTACAATTTGTTCATCAGAAAAATATCCTTCATTTGGATATCAAGCCAAGCAATATCTTGATTGATAAAGATAACAATGCTCGCTTGATAGACTTTGGTGTGAGCAAACGATATGATGTTGGTGAGCAGGAGACGAGTACGACAATGTTGACCCTATCCAAAGGGTTTGCGTCAATTGAACAATATGATAGTGAAGGTATCCAGTCATTTTCACCTTGCCCGGATGTTTATTCTTTGGGGGCAACGATGTACAATCTGCTTACGGGTAAAATTCCGGTAGAGTCTATTCTTCGTGCCACACGTCCTTTGCTTAATCCCAGAGCATTGAATCCGAATATATCTGCTAAGACGGAAGAAGTCATTTTGAAAGCTATGGAAATTATTCCTTCAAACCGCTATCAAAGTATTGCGGAAATGATGGATGCTCTGGACTTTCCGGAACCTATTGCTCTTCCCAAGTCGGAGGATGATTCGCTTTCGGCGGATGAAAAAAGGAAGAAAGAAGAAGATGCATTGTCTGAGGCAGATGAAGATGATGAAACAATTGTGAACAAGCCTGATGAGGTAACTATCCTGAATCAGCCTGAGCGAAAAGAAACGGAGGAGAATCATCCCAAGAAGAAATCCCTTTCAAAGTTGGCTTTTATAAGTGGCATGATTGTACTTTTGCTTGTTGGGGGAGCTGGTTGGTATTGGCTAAATCGTACGGAGAAAGATATAGTAACTCTTTCGGATTTGAATGAGACCGTAGTCCAGGATGAAAACAAGCCATCTGAAGAGATTGTTCCTCAACCAGAAGAAAAGAACCCGGTACAGCCTGAAAAGAATACTATCTTTGAGGAGAAAGATGCGGATAAACGGAAAGAAACATCGGCACAAAACGAGCAAAAGAAGCCGGATATTTCAGTACCCGAAAAGCAAGCCTCAAATGCAATGGCGAATGACCATATACGGGAGGATGAAAAGAATTCAGCTCAACAAGTTTCTAAGCGGATTGAGGAGAAAGAGACTATTTCTGCTTCATCTGCCACCCTTATTGATACACAATATGCCAAATGGTTGAATTTAGGGAAGGATAAGATGAGCAAGAATGATTTTGTGGGCGCAAAGAGTGATTTGACAAATGCCAAGAATATGAAGGTAACCGAAGAGGTGGTTCGTCTATTGGTGGTTTGTGAAGAGAAAATAAGCGAAGAGAAAATCGTCGATAAAAAAGCTCAATATATAGAAATGATGTCTTTTGGTTCCTATACGATTGTGAGAAAAAAGTCCAATAATCGGTATGGGGCGATAGATGAGGAGGGGAATGAACGCATCCCCTGTAAATATTTGAGTGTAGGCAGGGCTGATAATGGCCGGGCCTTTGAACGTGAGGATAATTTGTTTGATATTTATGGCTCTGACGGGAATATCCTTATTCAAGGAGCTACTTATTATTGAACATGATTTCGGATAAGAATTATAGGTTATGAAAGTAATAGGATACTGTATATTATTTTGTTTGCTTTTTCCTATGGGTTTGTTTGCTCAACAGCAAACGGAATACAATAGGAAAGGGGATGAGGCTATGAAGCGCAAAGATTACCAAGATGCGAAGATTTGGTATGAAGAAGGTGTGGGCTATTGTGACGCTTATAGTATAGATAAGTTGACGGAGATATGGTTGACTAACGCTCGGATGCGTCCTTCAATGCGTAGCTTAATGAACAAATGCCTGAATTGTTTGAATGTTCGTGGAACAGAGCAGGATACAACGGCTATGCATCAATTGATTACCTATTATAAGCAGGGGATAGGTACACCGGTAAATGCTGATCTGGCGGAATATTGGACGGATAAATTGGAACAGACACGTCGGTTGGTAGAATATGTCCAGTCCGATGTTCCGGTGGATGAAATCTCAAATCCGCGTGAACGGATGAGGTTCTTCATTGGCTATCATTATGCGATAGAGGCTCCATATGGGTTGACCATTGGAGGAGTTAGCCGGAGATTGGGATGGTATGTGCGTTTCAAAACAAATATGTCGTTTGATAAGCATGTGTTCGAGTGCAATGATCAGAATGGAGGAGAGCTGATTGGTGCATCGGCCGATGAGATATATTGTTTTACAGGAAATAAAAAGAACAACAGTTATGCATTAACGGCCGGCATGGTCGTAAAATGTACAGATTGGCTATATACATCGGTAGGTATTGGATATGGAGACCGTACTTTGCTTTATGAGTATAGTCTGAAGGATCCGGTAACGGGAAACGAACAACAGACTGGTTGGGCGAAGCATCTGGATGCTTCATATAAAGGTGTTGCAGCAGATTGGGATGTTATGTTGAAGTTGGGACCCATATATGTAAGTGCCGGATGTAGTACGGTCAATTTTAAATATGTTGATTTTAATGCAGGTGCCGGTGTGTTTTTTTTATGAAGAAGAATTCGATAGATGATTAGATATTTACGATATGCTTTACTTTGGGGAGGACTGGTCGGTTGCATGAATAGCTGCATAGAGGATCCTGAATTGTCAAGTGAGGTGAAGAACGCTGCTCCTCCTGAGGTGAAACTTCTGACTGGAATAGAGGAAGGGTATGACTTGCAAAAGACCGCTACAACTATAACTCTTCAGGCTGAAGTAGAACGGGCCAACGGACTCCCGGTTGAGCGCTATGGCTTTTGTTGGAGTTTGGAGGAGAATCCGACGGTTGAAGGGGGGGATACCATAGTTTGTGGTTCTGGCTTGGGCGTTTATGAAGGTGTGGCCCGAGATTTGCAAGCTGATACAACCTATTATATTCGTCCTTATGCTATGAATAAGAAAGGTGTGGCTTATGGGGATGGATTAGCGGTAACGACCAATACCGGAATAGGTTCTGTTAAGACATTGGAACCTTGGAATACGACGGCTTCATCGGCTATGTGTGGTGGAAAGATGATAGAATGGGGAGAAGGCGAAATAACCCAATCGGGAGTTTATCTTTATAAATCTACTTTAAAAGACCCTGAACCGGTATTCATTCCGATGGAAATAGAGGCGGAGAAAGATTCATTTTTTCAGATCATTCCGAATCTGGATCCGTCAACGGTTTATTATGTGAAAGCTTATGTAGAGAATGCTTTCGGTATCTTTCCGGGAGGTGAAGCTATTCGATTCGCGACTACGGATGGAAAGCCTTACATATCTTCATTCCGATTGATGTCTAAAGACTATACCTCGGCTACTTTCCGGACTGTATTACGCACGAAAGGGGATTCAGAAATTATAAAGTGTGGGTATTGTTATAGCGATTCGATTGAGAATCCATCGTTGGAGGATGATGGCGTATTGAATGTCTCCTGTGAGTTAGTGGATGATTCGGTCTTTGTCGGGATATTGCCTGATTTGAAGCAGAGTACTGTTTATTATGTACGGGCTTATGTGGAAAATTCGTTTGGTTTGACATATAATGAGGGAGATGCGTATGAATTGACAGCTCGGAGTCAAGCTCCTACGGTTACTACTTCAGAGATTGCGAATGCTGATATATATGCTGGTTCTATAGCAGTAAGAGGAGAAATTAAGGATAAGGGTGAAGGCGAATTTCTGGATGCCGGTTTTTGCTGGTCGACTAATCCTGAGCCAACAATTGCAAATGTAAATGGGAAATTATCTGTTAGTGGTGATAGTTTGTTGACGGGTGTTATTTCTGGCTTGAGGGGGGCTACTACCTATTATATTCGTGCTTATGCGCAGAATTCCAATGCAATCTCTTATGGAGAAACACGGGAAATTACGACTCCGAATATTATTTCGACTTTGACCAATTATGCGGGTGAAGAGGTGACAGAAGCATCGGTTTGTGTATTGAGAGGTGTCGGTTATGTGTTCGGAGGTGATTTGGGAAGTGTACGGTCGGATGCTTTGTGGGTGTATAACATCAGTTCGGATGAGTGGAAAGATAAAGCTCCTTCTCAGGTAGCTGTAAAAGGATCTATGTTTATCCAATGGAATCTCTTGTCTCTTTTAAGTTTTGGAGGAAAAGATAATCAGAATAGTGTAACAAATGAGGTCTATTACTATTATGCATCCCGTAATGAATGGCATCCGTTCGAGATGACATCTTCACCGGTAGCCTTGTCTAAAGCATCGGGTATGGTGATAGATGACTATGCTTATCTGATAGGAGGAGAGGCGCAAGATAGCATCAGCAATAAGATATATCGGTTCAATAACGATGTATGGGAGCAAGTTGGTGACTTCCCGGAAAAACAGTTTGGTGCTGTTTCGGTAATTATCAACGACGTTGTTTATGCCGGGTTGGGACAGACAGGCAATGGTATATCCGGTGCTTCTTATAGTAAACGTTTGTGGGCTTCGGATGACAAAATGCAGACATGGGAGGCTTTGGCGGATTGTCCAACAGAAGCTAATGGTATTATTCGTGGAGTGGAATGTGATGGACAATTATTTGTATTGGATACTAATTTAGAGATATGGGCTTTCAATCCGGAAACAAATGCTTGGAATAAGCAGAAGACCTCTTTGTCTTCCATACTTTCCGGTGGTATGGTCAATAATATCTTTATGTTTTCTTCGGGCGATATGATTTATATCGGTATGACAAATGGTGCTAAACGATTTATAAAATATGATCCTTCATGGGATAATTAATTCATGGATAGAGCAGACGTGTTAAAACAGATTCAGCGTAATGTGCGTATATTGTCTGAAGCAAATGCTCCAGAATTTCAATATATTCCATTACACCAAAAGCCTTCACCTTCGGTATTGCGGATACAAAAGGTGATGTCTTTGTTGCGTTCTGTGATTTTTCCCGGCTTCTTTGATGAGGAGCAGACAATATCTTTGGATTCTTTACCTTATTATATAGGAGTCTATTTAGAACAGATATATGATGTGCTTCAAGAGCAGATTTATGATAGTTTGTGTTTCGAGGCGGAATCTTGTTGCTCTTCAGCCCGGCTTCGTGCTTCGGATTTAGCAGTGTCTTTTCTTAATCAGATTCCTAAGTTGAAATACTTGCTCTCTACGGACGTGAAAGCTATTTTGGATGGGGATCCGGCTGCTAAGAGCCTTAGTGAAGTGATATTTTGTTACCCAGCTATATTTGCCATGTTGCATCAACGTGTGGCTCATGAATTGTTCAAGCTGGAAATACCGGTTCTCCCTCGAATGATTACCGAGATGGCACATTCGGCTACAGGTATTGATATTCATCCGGGTGCTCAAATCGGAGAATATTTTAGCATGGATCATGGAACGGGCATTGTAGTCGGTCAGACAGCTATCATAGGAAATCATGTTCGTCTTTATCAGGGAGTAACATTGGGAGCTAAAAGTTTTACGTTGGACGAACAAGGTTTGCCGGTGGATGTACCTCGTCATCCCATTGTGGAAGATTATGTGACGATTTATTCTAATGCTTCTGTTTTAGGACGGATTACCATTGGCAGAGGGTCGGTTATTGGGGGAAATATTTGGTTGACCCATAGCGTACCACCTAATACGGTATTGACGCAAAGTCGTGCACAAGCCAAATAATCATGAATGGAAGGGTTATGTTACAATCTCATTTTTTAATAGGTGCGGCGACATCGGGGAGCGGAAAAACAACTCTGACGTTAGGATTGCTCCGGGCTTTGGAGCGGCGAGGGCAATGTGTGCAATCATTTAAATGTGGTCCGGATTATATTGATACTTGGTATCATCAGCAGACAACGGGCAAACCATCGATTAATTTAGATGGCTTCATGATGTCGGATGACCATATTCGTGATTTATATACGCGCTATGCATCTCGTTCTGAGATAGCGGTAACAGAGGGTGTGATGGGGCTGTTTGACGGATATGCAGGGATGCGGGGAAGTAGTGCTGAGGTAGCTGAGTTACTTCAAATTCCGGTGTTACTGGTGGTAAATGCTCGTAGTTCAGCTTACTCGGTTGCTCCGTTGTTGTATGGCCTTAAGCATTTTCATTCGCAATTAAATATAGTTGGCGCAGTATTTAATTTTGTTTCCTCCGAGAATCATTATGCTTTTTTGAAGCAAGCTTGTGTAGATGTAGGGATTGAACCTTTGGGGTATTTGCCTAAGGCGGATGACATATCTATTCCGAGCCGTCATTTAGGTTTATCGATGGATGTGGATGCTGATTTCATTCGCTTTGCTGATCGGATAGCCGATTTAGTAGAACAATCGGTGGATATAAACCGGTTATTGGAATTGACTTCAACCGTTTTACCTGTGGTACACCAAGAAGAATCGAATCCTAAAGCCAGAATGCGTATAGCCATAGCACATGATGAGGCTTTTAATTTTTTCTATGCGGAGAATATCACATTGCTGGAACGGATTGGGGATGTGACTTTTTTTAGTCCTTTACATGATGCGCTCTTGCCTGAATCGGATTTTGTTTATTTGCCTGGAGGGTATCCGGAGTTGTATGCAAAAAAACTGGCGGAGGCAAAAGTTAAATTGGATGATTTTCATCAGTATGAAACAGTGGAAGAAGTGTCCAAAGATTTGATTATGAAAGCACATTTGCGTTATAAACCGGTTTGTGCAAATGTTGATTTTTACAGTGGTTTTGTATATACTATGCTTGGTATTCCGAGAGAATTATTTACTCCGATTTTTGCGATTGCCCGTATTTCCGGATGGAGTGCACATCGTCTGGAAGAGCT
>URGO01000147.1 GCA_900547435.1 uncultured Parabacteroides sp. | reverse complement strand
TGACCGGAACACAAGAGCGTAAAGAGTTGTTTTTCCATCAGCGTTTATTGAATGGCGAACTACCTCAAAGTATTGGAGGAGGAATTGGGCAAAGTCGTTTGTGTATGTTTTATTTGCGCAAAGCACATATCGGAGAGATTCAATCCAGCATTTGGCCGGATGCTATGCGCAAAGAGGCAAAAGAGGCCGGTATCAACCTAATTTAATGTAGAATTAAAAGCTTGAAACGAAGAAGGAGTCGGAAAAATAGTTCTCAATCAATAAAATTATGAATGTAAAGATAGAACAAAGCTGGAAAGAGCAGTTAGCCCCGGAATTTGAGAAAGAATATTTCAAAAACTTGACAGACTTTGTACGTCAAGAATACAAATCGACAACTGTATATCCGCCAGGGTCTTACATATTTAATGCCTTTGAACATTGTCCGTTTGATAAAGTCAAGGTCGTTATTTTAGGACAAGACCCTTATCATGAGCCCGGACAAGCTCATGGGCTTTGTTTTTCCGTACAAGATGGGACTCCATTCCCTCCTTCGCTGGTGAATATATTCAAGGAAATAGAAGATGACTTGGGAAAGCCTATGCCTAAAAGCGGGAATCTGAACCGATGGGCCGATCAAGGCGTACTTTTATTGAATGCGACACTGACCGTTCGTGCTCATCAAGCCGGTTCGCATCAAAATCGAGGTTGGGAAACTTTTACAGATGCTGTAATTCATCGGTTAACAGAGGCGCGTAATCATTTGGTCTATATATTGTGGGGATCGTATGCCCAAAAGAAAGGGGCGTTCATTGATGCAACCCGCAATTTAGTATTGAAGTCCGCACACCCTTCTCCACTTTCCGCCTATCGTGGATTCTTTGGCAATAAGCATTTCAGCAAAGCCAATGATTATTTGATTGCCACCGGCCAAGAACCTATCGATTGGTGAAAGAATCGGAGATTGAGGCCAATAAAAAAACACAGAGTCACGAAAGTTCTTTTTCTTGGCTCTGTGTTTAATTTTTCTTATCTCCAAAGCATCAATACCATTGTTGTCCCTCCCGATAGCTACTGCTCTTGTTATATTTCAAATCTTTCAGGAGCGAAGATTTAACGGCTACGGAGAAAGTATAGGACTTGTAAGGCCCTATCGGGATAAAGCTGGCCGTCATCTGGAAACAATGCATATCTCTGGAAATGTTACACGTCAGATAGGAAATCTTATGCGTGTCAAAATCGTAGGTCGCATTGAAATTGAATCTCCAGTTTTTGGTCGGCTGGATATTCCCGTTAAAGCTCAACGCATGAGTAAGCCGGTAATCATATTCGTTCTTTTTCCGATTGAAGCTACTATTGTCATAAGACAAGCTCATGCTATAATTGAAGGACAAGCTCCAGGGAATGGTACCTTTATAATAACCATCTGAATCATATTCGCCATCATCTCTCTTTTTACCCAACAAACGTCCTTGTTTTTTCTCTCCATCTTGAAGGCCTTCGGTATCTGTACCTTCGGACGAATCTTCGTTTTCGTCTTTCTTGTCGGATGAATCATCTCCCCCTCCGAACCACTTCTTGAAAGTATCATTATTAAAGGTATAAGAGAAACTGGTACCGGTCTGGCGTAAACGCGGGAACTTCCCGGCCCCCCACCTCAACTTGTCTATCTGGCGAGCCCGATGCGTTGTCTCATCATATTCATACAGGTAATTATCGAATGTACCATTCAAGTTCAATGTATAATTCTTTGAAAATTTCAAGCGGAGATTGATGGATAAGTCACTCCATTTGAAGGAATCGGCCGCCATATTATAGGATTGCGAGAACGAAAGCTTATCAATCAAGCTGATTTTCTTAAACCCGGTAGAATCTTTATCGGAACGGACCTTCATTTCCACATTGTTATTCAGGGTCAATGAGACAGATCCTGATTTTCCGGCCGAAGGAGGTGTAAATATCTGTCCTGAAAAAGGTGAATATTGTACGGTTACATCTTCACCTTGCGCATTGGTATAGACATAATTCTCATAAAAACCATACTTGGAAGCTCCGAAATCCGGACGTGCACTGATGCTGATTGATGGCTCCAAACGATGGCGGATCATTTCAATCTTCTTCCCTCCGAAGAAAGGAAGCGGCTTATAAAATCCATACAAAGTGGTAGATGCAGAGATTGACGCATCATACTCATAAGTACGATAGAAACCATAGGTTGTATCTACCGGTGCCATCCGGTTGGTCTTCCGGTTATAGGCCTGCCTTACCTTGTGTGTGTACCAATTCTCCGTATAGTTGAAAGAAGGCGAAATATTCAAATATTTGAAGAGGGTAAAGGTTGCACTTACCGGAATACGATGCTGAATGGCATTGTTCCAATCCTTTATCAAATTGGATTTGAATAACAGATTCTCTTTCGTCTGAATGCTGTTTCTCAAATATCCGGTGTACGACATCGAAATCTTTTCATACCAACGCTCCTTCCCTACGGCATGTTTACGTTTGAACGGGAAGATACGGCTCATCGTAACGGTCACATCGGGGAGCGTAACGGAAATAGACGAGTCGCGGGTGGTCTGGTTCACCGACATCGTACCGGAAATAGTGAACGGGCTATTGGGGAATCGTTTGGTAATATTGACCGTTGACCCCTTCGTGTTGCTTGTCGACTCCGGATTATACAATCCATATAACTGGTTCCGATCATAGCTGCTTGTTGCAAAGTTGACACTTGCCGAAAACGACAAATAGGGATTTGCCTTAGCGTCCTGCGTATGCGTCCAGGTCAATTTGAAGTCCTTGGACACACTATAATCCGGCAATCCCTTATCGCCATATTTGGACACCAGATAGGAAGCCATAAAGTTCCCCGAATATTTATACCGTTTCCGATAGCTGGATTTAGCAGAAAGGCCCCATGAACCTTTCGTATAAATTTCGCCCGTCAAGGCCAGGTCAATATAATCGTTGATAGCAAAATAATATCCTCCGTCACGAAGATAGAATCCGCGTTCAGACTCATCACCGAAGGTCGGCATCAGGATACCAGACGAATAGGTACTTGAGAAGGGGAAAAAGCAAAAAGGCAACCCCAACGGGTATAACGGGACATCCTCGAATACCATATAAACCGGTCCGGTAACGATATTCTTTTTCGGACGCACTTTCGCTTTGGTCATCTGGATATAAAAGTGCGGATGCTCATGATCATCGCAGGTCGTATATTTTCCGCCCACCATATTCAGCGCGTCGGTCTCTGTTTTCTTGGTCCTTCCGGCCGTGACATATCCTTCGCCCTGCTGGGTGATAACATCGGTGATGTATCCTTTTTTAGTCTCAAAATTATAACGCATAGTCTTGGATTCGTACTGGTCGCCTCCGTCTACAAACAACGGATAACCGAAAGGCTCGCCAATGGAATCCAGTCCGAATGTGGCATATACCAGACTACTGTCCATACTCATTTGGATAAGTTCGGCCTGAAGCTGTATTTGCTGGTACTTTACATCCCCTTCTCCATATAGATAAGCCATATTGTCTGCGGTCATAACTATCGAATCGGTCGCTTGGTAAGCTACAGGCGCATCCAATCCGGTACGAGATGTAGAGTCGGTCGCGGCGGAATCAATAGGTGCAATAGAATCTCGTACCGCCAATTCCCCCAATCGGGTCGAATCAGCGGCAATCGGGTCAGACGTATAAATGGGTGGAGTCGTCTTTCGCTGGGCATCCAGTGCCCAACTGCCTACTATATAGATAAATAGGGTTAATAGAACTCTATATTTCATTACGTATAAATTCACCGTATGCCATTATAGTCGGCAAAGGTATAATAAAAAGGCAAGTCTTGCTCATTTATTCCCCTAAAATTCATTTATTCCCCTAAAAAGAACTTATACCACACATCAAATTGGGCAAGCGTCTCTTCCCCGTATTTGGACAAACTTTTCCGGATTTTCTCGATTTTCTTTTCCTTATCCAAATGAGTTTTGCTATAAAACTTATCCGCAAAACAGATGAGTTGCTCCTCCATCGACACCGGACGCATATCCCGATGAGGTACCGGAAGATGTTGCTCTTCAATCATTTTCAGAGAAAGCCCTGTTCCGGTATGCCGCTCACACACCAAGGCATGACGCGGGAATCCTTCGGCACGCATCAGCTCTGCGCCTAAATAACCATGGCAAATATAGGGGGCATCGCCATGACAATCGATATCCGGCGCATCGCATCGAAAAATTCCGATGTCATGCAACATGGACGCCTCCTCGATAAAAGTCAAATCTAAGTTCAATTCCGGATGCATCCGGGCTATTTCCAACGCCTTATCAGCCACACTCCGGCTATGGACGGTCAATATATGATAAGCCTCCGAATGCTCCGGATAATATTTTTGTATAATTTCTAATGGATTCATGTTGTTTTAATTTCGAGGACAAAATTACATTTTTCCTTTCAACGTTACTTCATTTCAAAGGGATTATTTCCGCTTTTTAAAATGCTAATGGGGAATGAAAAAATTCATGCCTATGTTCGTCGGCGTTTATGCCTAACTTCGTCGGCAAAGATAGGCATCTTTTCCCGAAAAGATAGGCATAAATTTCCAAAGGATTAGTAAGGTACTGAGATTTCCTATTCGGGAAAATATTTTATCACATGATAAACTAAAAGTTTTTCAAACTTAAAACATAACATTTTTACTATTAACTATTTGACATTTTTTAAATACGAAAAAGTTTTCCAAAAAGTAAAACCTATGATTTTTAAAGCCTATCTTTGCGGCAAAGTTTTTACGAATTAATATTTACAAGACATGATACAGACAGTAGTCAAAAGAGACGGGCGCATAGTCGGGTTCAACGAAGAGAAGATTGCTACGGCTATCCGGAAAGCCATGTTGCATACACAGATAGGCGAGGATATGCATCTGATTCGTCAGATAACCGACCGGATTGCTTTCCGTGGGCAACCGCAGATGACGGTTGAAGCCATTCAGGATGCGGTAGAAATGGAGCTGATGAAGAGTAGCCGGAAAGATGTGGCCCAGAAATATATCGCCTACCGGAACCAGCGGAGCATTGCCCGAAAAGCCAAGACACGTGATATCTTTTTGGAGATTATCAATATCAAATCGAATGATGTAACGCGCGAGAATGCCAATATGAATGCCGATACGCCGGCGGGCATGATGATGAAATTTGCCAGCGAGACAACCAAGCCTTTTGTGGACGACTATCTGCTTAGCGAAGAGGTGCAGCTTGCGGTGGAGAACAATTACCTGCACATTCACGATAAGGATTATTATCCGACAAAGAGCCTGACCTGCGTGCAGCATCCGCTGGATAAAATCCTGAAGCATGGGTTCTCGGCCGGACATGGCGAGTCGCGCCCGGCAAAACGTATCGAGACCGCCAGCATTTTAGGGTGTATCTCCTTGGAAACGGCACAAAATGAGATGCATGGGGGACAAGCTATTCCGGCATTCGATTTCTATTTGGCTCCCTACGTGCGGGATAGTTTTATTGAGGAATTGAAGACCTTGGAACAATTGAATGGAGTGGACTACGCACATCTATATCATACTCCTTTAGAAGATTATTTGGAAAAGCCTTTGGACGGGCTGGTTGGAGAGGCGCGGATTATCCAACATGCGATGAACCGTACCGTGGCTCGTGTACATCAGTCGATGGAAGCTTTTATTCATAATATGAACACGATTCATTCGCGCGGAGGGAATCAGGTGGTGTTCAGTTCGATTAATTACGGAACGGACACCTCGGCCGAAGGGCGTTGCGTGATCCGTGAACTTCTGAAGAGCACCTATCGGGGTGTGGGGAATGGTGAGACGGCTATCTTTCCAATTCAGATTTGGAAGAAAAAACGCGGGGTGAGTTATTTGCCGACCGACCGCAATTATGATCTTTACCGGTTGGCCTGCCAAGTGACGGCTCGTCGTTTCTTCCCGAATTTTCTGAACTTGGACGCGACATTCAACCGAAGTGAAGAATGGCGGGAGGATGACCCGGAGCGTTATCTGCATGAAGTGGCTACGATGGGATGCCGCACCCGGGTGTTCGAGAATCGTTTCGGTCCGAAGACCTCCATCGGGCGTGGGAATCTTTCGTTTTCTACCATTAATATCGTGCGTTTGGCCATCGAATGCCGGGATGTAAAGAGTCGGGAGGAGCGTATCGCCCTGTTTTTCTCCAAATTGGACCACATGCTGGAGATTGCCGCCCGTCAATTACATGAGCGGTTCGAGTTTCAAAAGACGGCATTCGCGAAGCAATTCCCCTTGTTGATGTCTTCCCTCTGGTTGGGATGCGAACACTTGAAACCTACCGACACGATAGCCTCGGTTATCAATCAGGGGACATTAGGCATCGGATTCATCGGACTGGCGGAATGTCTGGTCGCCTTGGTCGGGAAACATCACGGAGAGGATGCCTCGGCACAAGAGTTAGGATTGAAAATCGTTTCCTATATGCGCGACCGGGTCAATGATTTTTCTGAACGATATAATCATAATTATAGTGTCCTGGCGACACCGGCCGAAGGCCTGGCGGGTAAATTCACCCGAAAGGATCACAAGGAGTTCGGATGCATACCCGGAGTTACCGACCGGGAATATTATACCAATTCCAATCACGTACCGGTATATTATAAATGTAGCGCCCGGCATAAGGCGGAAGTGGAAGCTCCTTATCATGAGCTTACGCGCGGAGGGCATATTTTTTATGTAGAAATTGACGGAGATGCCACGCATAACCCGGAGGCTATCATGCAGGTGGTCGATATGATGGATAAATATAATATCGGATATGGATCGGTAAATCACAATCGGAACCGTTGTTTAGATTGCGGATACGAGAATGCCGAGGCCGACTTGACGGTTTGCCCGAAGTGCGAAAGTCTACATATTGATAAACTCCAGCGCATTACCGGATATCTGGTAGGAACAACTGACCGGTGGAACCAGGCGAAATTAGCGGAATTGCATGATCGGGTAACACATGAATAAATTTATGAGTTGGTAAATTGGACTCACAAAAATAAAAACTAAAATGAAGTTATCCATATTAAATATAGTAGAAGATACCACCGTAGACGGACCGGGCTTCCGGACGGCTATTTATTGTGCCGGATGCCCGAATGCTTGTCCGGGATGCCATAATCCCGAATCGTGGAATATCCATAACGGAAAAATGATGGAAACAGATGAAATTCTGGCGTATATACTGGAAGATGAATTTGCCAATGTAACCTTTTCCGGAGGTGATCCCATGTTTCAGGCTGACGGATTTGCGGAACTGGCTCAAAAAATAAAGGCGAATAGCTCGAAAAACATCTGGTGCTATACGGGATTCCGGTACGAAAATTTACTGAAACGCCCCGAACAAGCGGATTTGCTCCGATGGGTCGATGTTCTGGTGGACGGGCGTTTCATGGAAGCATTGAAAGATTCGGATTTATTATTCCGAGGAAGCTCCAACCAGCGCCTGATTGACGTACAACAATCCTTGAAAAAAGGTAAAATCTGTTTGTATCAGCCGGAAAGTGAGTTTTGCCGAGAAAGTTTCATGCCCTAAAATTTCTCATATTTTTCGTCATATTAACCTCGCAGTTGTTTCAAAAAAAGCCTCGCGAACACCATGTCTGCGAGGCTTTCCTTTTTAATTCCTGCTTTCGCTCTTCGCAAAGCTACTCG
>URGO01000146.1 GCA_900547435.1 uncultured Parabacteroides sp. | reverse complement strand
GGCTTCATCGTGTATACACGAAATATAATGTTAGGACGTAAAGCTAATAAAACAAAAGAATGATATGAAGATTTTGGTAACAGGTGCAGCCGGTTTTATCGGCTCTTTTCTGACTGAGGCTTTGTCGGAAAGGGGAGATGAGGTGGTAGGCCTTGATAACCTGAATGATTATTATCCGGTCTCTTTGAAGTTAGACCGCCTGAAGCGCTTAGGCATCGGGCAGGTTGCCGGAGAGGGTACGTTCGTGTCCGGCCGGCGGTTTCCGGCGTTCCGTTTTGTCCGGATGGATCTGGCGGACCGCGAGGCTATGGAGCGCCTTTTCCGGGACGAGCGGTTTGATGCCGTCTGCAACCTGGCTGCGCAGGCCGGCGTGCGCTATTCCATTGAGAATCCCCATTCGTATATCCAGTCTAATGTAGTCGGCTTCCTGAATGTCCTCGAAGGGTGCCGCCATACGCAGGTCAAGCACTTGGTTTATGCCAGCTCAAGCAGCGTGTATGGCTTGGCAGACCATGTCCCGTTCAGCGAGACAGACCAGGTAGACCGCCCTGTCAGCCTTTACGGGGCGACCAAGAAAGCGGACGAGCTTATGGCTCATGCCTACAGTAAATTGTACCATCTGCCTACGACGGGCTTGCGTTACTTTACCGTGTACGGACCGTGGGGGCGTCCTGACATGGCGCCTTGCCTCTTCCTGAAGGAGATTCTTTCCGGAGGGACGATTCAGGTGTTCAATCACGGGGATATGCAGCGCGACTTTACCTTTATCCGGGATGTGGTCGAGGCGACGCTTCGTGTCATTGACCGTCCTGCCTCCGGGGAGGTGCCCTATGCTATTTATAATGTAGGCAACTCGTCGCCCGTCGCGCTGATGGACTTCATTCATACCTTAGAGCGTTGCTCCGGCCGGGAGGTCCGGAAGGAATATCGCGAGATGCAGGCCGGCGATGTGCAGAGCACTTTCTCGGATAGCACTCGCTTGGAGCAGGACTTCCGCTTCAAGCCATCTACGAGCATCGATGAGGGTGTCCGGCGCTTCTATGCGTGGTATGCGGACTATTATCGTTCGTCCTCTGATACCCCGAAATAAGCCGAATGTTTCCGCTTCCCTGCCTTCTTTGTTATCTTATATCTCAAAGAATGTATAGTATATTTGAGCTGTACGTTCGTATTTCTCAAAGAAACGCAATAGACTTGAGCTCTGCATTCATACTTCTCAAAGAATAGGTGAATGATTTGAGGAATATGTTTGTATCGCTCAAAGAGTAGGTATAATGTTTGATGAAAACGTTTATATTTCTCAAAAAAAAAGATGTTCTTTGAGTAAAATGTTCGTTTTCCTCAAAGAAATGATGGGAAGATTGAGACTTATTTGTATATTGCGCGCAAAATGGATTGACGTATGGAGAAAAAGGAAAATAGGATAACGCCGCAGCAGATTTATGTGAGTCGGTTGCGGCAGAAGATGGTAGAAAAGGACGCGAATGTCTGGGAGATGGTGACGGTAGACAAAACTCCTCCACCCACAGGCAACGAGGACATGGACCGGGTGGCGCAGGTGCTGGCCACAAGCAAAAAGATAACGGCAGACCGCATTTATGCCCTGTTTGAATCCGATCCGTTGTTCGGGCGCAACCTGTTTAAGGCAAAGACGGGAATGACTATTTCCGCCTTCGTGCTGGAATATCGAATGCTGGCGTTTTGCGAGCTCTTGGCTTGTACGAACATGACGGTCCGGGAGATTTCGGCTTATTTGGGGTGCAGCAACGAGCAGGTCACCCGCGACTTTAAGAAATGGATGGGCTGTTCGCCTATCGCCTATCGTACCCGTAATCGGCCTAAGCATTACGATTTATTATTTAAAATGTAACAGGTATGATTTATGGATATATTCGAATCAGTACCGATAGGCAGTCCGTCGAGAACTAGCGTTTCGAGATAAACCAGTTTTGCCTGCGACAAGGGGTCGAGGTAGACAAGTGGATTGAGGAAATCGTGTCCGGTAAAGAGGATTTGGAGAAGCGGAAACTCGGCTATCTGTTGTCGTCCGTCATGGCGAAGAACGATGTGCTGATTTGTGCGGAACTATCCCGCCTGGGCCGCAACCTGCTGATGATAATGAGTATCCTGCATACGTGTATGCGCATCGGCATACAGGTGTGGACAATCAAGGACAACTATCGGTTGGGCAACGACATGACCTCGAAGGTGCTGGCATTCGCTTTCGGATTGTCGGCCGAGATAGAGCGTGAGCTGATTTCGCAGCGTACCAAGGAGGCCCTTGCCCGGCGTAAGGCGGAAGGGGGAAGCCTGGGGAGGCCGAAGGGACGGCGTACGGCAGGGCATAAGTTGTCGGGCCGTGAGCTGGAGATAGCCAAGCTCAAGGAGATGAATGTAGCCAAGTCTGACATCGCCCGCGCGTATGGTGTGCATCGGAGTACGGTTTACCGGCTGGGTGGCCGCGATGACTTAATGGAATAATAGACCGGTAACGCAACAGTTGCCAATTGTTAATATAAAAAGGATTGTATTGTGGAAGAATATTTATCAGAGTTAAATAAGAGCCAGCGCGAGGCCGTGCTTTATTGCGACGGTCACTCTTTGGTGATTGCCGGGGCCGGGTCCGGCAAGACACGTGTGTTGACTTACAAGATAGCCTGGCTGCTGAAGAACGGATTGCCTCCTTATTCTATTTTGGCGTTGACCTTCACGAACAAGGCGGCCCGCGAGATGAAGACGCGTATTGCCGGCATCGTAGGTGAGGATGTCGCGAGGCGGTTGTGGATGGGAACTTTCCATTCCATCTTCTCCCGGATTTTGCGGAAGGAGGCTGTGCGGATAGGATTCTCGTCCAACTTCACCATTTATGATGCCACAGACTCGAAGAATCTCATCAAGACGATTATCAAGGAGATGCAGCTGGACGATAAGACCTACCGCCCGGGATGGATACAGAGCCGTATCTCGAACGCCAAGAACGCCTTGATAACCGCCCAGGCTTACGGGCAGAATAAGGAATTGGTGGAAAATGATACCCGTGCCAATGTCCCGCTTGTCCGCGAAATCTACCAGCGTTATCAGAATCGTTGCCGACAAGCCGGGGCGATGGACTTTGACGACCTGCTGCTCTATACGAATATTCTCTTTCGGGATAATCCCGATGTGCTGGAGAGTTACCGGAGCTTTTTCCGATATATCTTGGTAGACGAGTATCAGGACACCAACTTCGCGCAGCATCTGATTGTGCAGCGACTGTGTGGCGGGAACGGTCATATCTGTGTGGTGGGCGACGATGCGCAAAGCATCTATTCCTTTCGTGGCGCGAACATTGACAATATCCTGAACTTCAAGAATCTCTATCCGGGCTGCAAGGTATTCAAGCTTGAACGCAATTACCGCTCTACGCAGAACATTGTGAACGCCGCCAATAGCCTGATTGAGAAGAACAATAAGCAGATACCAAAGAATGTCTATTCGAAGAACGAGGAGGGGAGCAAGATAAAGGTGTTTACGGCGATGTCCGATTATGAAGAGGCCTATATTGTCGCGGCGAGGATTCAGGAGATGCGCGCCGGTTTCAAAGGGAGCCGCTATGCCGACTTTGCCATCCTTTATCGCACGAATGCCCAGTCGCGTATCTTGGAAGAATCTATGCGTAAACGGGGAATCCCTTACCGCATTTATGGAGGACTATCCTTTTACCAGCGTAAAGAGGTGAAAGATGTGATATCCTACTTCCGGCTGGTGGTGAATCCTCATGATGAGGAGGCTTTCAAGCGGGTAATCAATTATCCGGCGCGCGGAATAGGCGATACGACATTGAATAAGCTGATAAATGCCGCCACGACAAACAATGTCAGTTTGTGGACGGTATTGGAATCTCCGTTGGAATATGGCGTGCAAATCAATACCGGAACCTCCAGGAAGCTGACGGCTTTTCGCGAACTGATGGAGCCGTTTATCCGTCAATGCAACGAAATTCCGGCCGATGGCATCGCTACCGAACTGGTTAAACAAAGCGGACTGATGGCGACTTTGATGGCCGACCGTTCCAATGAGGGTATCAGTAAGGTCGAGAACATCCAGGAGTTGCTGAAAGGTATCGTCGAGTTCTGCGAAATCCGCCGCGAAGAAAACAATGCCAGTGTCACGCTGAACGATTTTCTGGCCGAGGTAGCCCTGTTGACCGACCAGGATAATGATAAGGATGAGTTTGCCGACAAGATAACGATGATGACCATCCATGCCGCCAAGGGACTGGAGTTCCCGCATGTTTTTATCGTCGGGTTAGAGGAAGATTTATTTCCGTCGGCCATGTCGAAAGATGATATACGTGCGATAGAGGAGGAGCGCCGGTTGTTTTATGTAGCGATTACGCGGGCAGAACAGAGTTGTACCATTACTTACGCGCGGAGCCGTTACAAGAATGGTCAGACCACCATGTGTACGCCGAGCCGTTTCTTGAAAGATATCGACCGCAGCTACATGGATGTTCCGGTGGCATCCTACTCCCGTCAGGAGGAATCGTCATTTGATGAAGAACGGAGCCGGTATCAGCGTCCGGCATTTGCCTCTCCGCTTCGTCAGCCTGAAACTGTTTCTTACCGGGAACCTGCTCAGCCGGTCACTAAGCCGCGTCGTTTGACGAAGATTGTCCCGGAGGCAGAATCGGTCGCTCCGCATTCGGAATCGGCGGATTATGCCGGTCTGCATGTAGGTGCGCGGGTATTGCATAGTCGCTTCGGAGAAGGAGAGTTGCTGGCTTTTGAAGGCGATGGAAACAACCGGAAAGCGATTGTCGCGTTTGATAATTTCGGGCAAAAGCAACTTTTACTGAAATTTGCGCGGCTTGAAGTAATAAAATAATAGCATTTTTGTGTAATTTTACACGCACATACGAAATAGAACAATAAATCAAGTCAAAATATGGGTATATTTAGCTTTTTCGGTAAAGAGAAGAAGGAAACATTAGACAAAGGTCTTTCCAAAACAAAAGAGAATGTCTTCACCAAGATTACCAAAGCGATAGCGGGTAAGAGCAAGGTGGATGACGATGTGCTGGACAATTTGGAAGAGGTCCTGATTACTTCGGATGTCGGTGTGGAAACGACGTTGAAGATTATCGACCGAATCGAAAAGCGTGTGGCTCGCGATAAGTATGTGACCACTTCGGAACTGACGGCAATCTTGCGCGATGAAATCGCAAACCTTTTGACGGAGAATAATACGCAGGATGGCGATGCTTTTACTTTGCCGGAAGACAAGAAGCCGTATGTCATCATGGTTGTAGGGGTGAACGGTGTCGGTAAAACCACGACTATCGGTAAGCTGGCCTATCAGTTCAAGAAGGCCGGAAAAAGTGTTTATCTCGGAGCAGCTGATACCTTCCGTGCAGCGGCCGTAGAGCAGTTGGTTATCTGGGGCGAACGTGTGGATGTGCCTGTAGTGAAGCAGAAGATGGGCTCCGACCCGGCTTCGGTGGCTTTTGATACGTTAAGTTCGGCCAAGGCGAACAATGCGGATGTGGTGATTATTGATACCGCAGGACGTCTGCACAACAAAATCAATCTGATGAACGAATTGACGAAGATTAAAAACGTCATGAAGAAGGTTATTCCGGATGCTCCTCATGAGATTTTGTTGGTTCTGGATGGCTCGACCGGGCAGAACGCTTTTGAGCAAGCTAAACAATTTACAGCTGCAACCGAAGTCAATGCCTTGGCGGTAACCAAGTTGGACGGGACGGCAAAAGGTGGTGTCGTGATTGGTATTTCAGACCAGTTCCGCATTCCGGTCAAGTATATTGGCTTGGGTGAGGGAATGGAGGATTTGCAGGTCTTTCGGAAACGCGAATTTGTGAACTCGCTTTTTGGAGAGTGATGGGGTAATTTCGTTATAACACACTTTCGCGTCATAAGGTAGGTTAATCGCAGAGGATCAGGGGTAAAATAAGGACTCCGATCCTCTGCGATTTTTTTGTTTGGCCCTTTCTAAGAAAACATTCTTCAGGAAATGGTATTATTTTTTACAAGCTTTTCTCCTGTCTTTTATAATCGCGTCTTTATTTTCCAATGCCCATTCTATCAGCGCATTGATATGCGGAAGTAAAGAATGTGTCCGAGATGTCAGTGCATATTCTACTCTTGGAGGAACTTCGGGATATACGGTACGGATGACATAGCCGTCATCTTCCAGTGTCCGCAAAGTGACCGTCAACATCTTCTGCGATATGTCGGGGATTTCCCGCTGCAACTCTTTGAAACGTATTGTTTCCTTGTCCGCCTTGTTCAGCGTGTAGATGACCAAAAGAGACCATTTGTCACAAAGCCTTGCCAAGATATTCCGTATCGGGCAGTCCGGAAACAGGGCATCTTCTATCGTTGTTCTATCCATAATATAATGTGTTTCAATTCGCTATACAAAGGTAAGTAAATTCCTTTAGAGCTGCAAGAAACTTTTTTTTAAAAATATTTTTGTCTGTAAGTAACTCATATACAATAATGGTTACTTTTGTGTAAGTATCTGATGTATAAGTACCTATTTGTAGGATTAAAAAACTCTTCCCAATTTTGCGGTGTAAAAGAAACAAAGAAACTTTTGGTAAGCAATAAACTTTTTAATATGTATAATTATGAAGAATGTAACATTGATTGGAGCAAGCGGATTCGTTGGAACCGCTATCCTGAACGTGTTGTTGGCAAGAGGCCATAAAGTAACAGCAGTGGTGCGCAATCCTGAAAAGATGAGCGTGTTAAGTCCTGACCTTAGCATCGTCAAGGCGGATGTTGCCGATACGGATGCTCTTGTTAATGCCTGCAAAGGCAAAGATGCCATTATCAGCGCATACAATCCGGGGTGGAGCAATCCGAACATCTATGAGGAAACCCTGCGCAATTATCCGTTGATTTTGGAAGCAGCCAAGAAATCGGGAGTCAAAAGGTTGTTATGTGTGGGCGGTGCAGGCACGTTGTTCTGCGCTCCGGGGCTTCGGGTGGTTGATTCTGGAGCTATCCCTGATGCCATCATGGGCGGTGTCAAGTCGCTCGGCGAGTTCTACTTGAACACATTAATGAATGAAAAGGACATCGATTGGGTTTTCTTCTCTCCGGCAGGTACGCTTGAACCCGGAAAGCGGACAGGACAATTCCGTTTGGGAAAAGATGACCTTATTGTGGATGAGAACGGTAACAGCCATATTTCCGTAGAAGACTACGCCGTGGCGATGGTGGATGAACTGGAAATCGAAGATATTATTCGTTCCGAGGATGGAGTAGAAAGCCGGGCAAAAGCCCTGGTGGATGCAGCAAACCGCAGCGGCGGACTGGATAACATTTCGGTTGTTCTTGTGGAACCGCAGATAAGTGAGGTGAGCTTATGATACTGAGACCCGGAACATTTTTGCAGGACCGCTATGAAATCCTGGAGCAGATCGGCTCAGGCGGCATGTCTGTGGTCTACAAGGCCAAATGTCATAAATTAAATCGTCTGGTGGCCATCAAGGTCCGGAAGGAAGAATTCTGCAACGACAGCAGCTTTGTCAGCAAGTTTAAGATGGAAGCCCAGTCTGCTGCCGGGCTTTCCCATCCGAACATTGTCAGTGTTTACGATGTTATCGGTGAAGGAAAGCTTCATTACATAGTCATGGAGCTGATCGAGGGAATTACCCTGAAAAGCTATATCCAGAAGAAGGGGCGGCTGGAAATTAAAGAGACCAT
>URGO01000145.1 GCA_900547435.1 uncultured Parabacteroides sp. | reverse complement strand
CATCGCCGAAGCGATGGGCGAGGCGCAGGGCGATCCCTGTATCATGAACCTGTGGGTTCACGACGGGTCGAAAGACCTGACGGTGAATCGGATGCTCTACCGCGAACTGCTGCGCGACTCGCTCGACCGGATCTTCGAGCAGAAGTACGACCACATGAAGGACTGCATCGAGTCGAAGGTCTTCGGCATCGGTTTGGAGAGCTATACGGTTGGTTCATACGATTTTTATTTGGGATATGGTGCAAAGAAGCAGAAGATTGTTACCTTGGATACTGGGCATTTTCATTTGACGGAAAGTATTGCTGACAAGATTTCGGCTTTGTTGCTGTTTATTCCGGAAATTATGCTTCATGTGAGCCGTCCGATTCGTTGGGATAGTGATCATGTGGTAATCCTTAATGATGAATTGATGGATTTATCAAGAGAATTGGTGCGTTGTAATGCCTTGAATCGTGTTCATATAGGATTGGATTACTTTGATGCCACTATTAACCGTATCGGTGCGTATGTGATAGGAATTCGTGCAACGCAAAAAGCTTTACTTCAGGCTTTGTTGGAACCGTCAGCTACGTTGCAAGCCTACGAGGCTAAAGAGCAGCTCTTCCAGCGTTTGGCTTTACAGGAAGAATTGAAGAGTATGCCATGGAATGCCGTTTGGGATATGTTCTGCTTGAAGAATAATGTACCGGTAGGCGAAAATTACCTGACTGATATAGAAAAGTATGAGGCAGAAGTAACAAACAAACGTGGATGAGCTTATGGATATATTAATAGGCTTGTTGATTATTGCGGTCGGAAGCTTGGGGCAAAGCAGCTCATACGTACCGATTAATAAGGTGAAATCCTGGAGTTGGGAGAGTTTTTGGCTGATTCAAGGAGTATTTGCTTGGATTGTCTTTCCTCTTTTAGGGGCGTTTTTGGCGTTGCCTGAAGGGATTGGATTGGGCGAGCTTTTTCAAAAGGAAGGAAGTCTTAGCGCAATGATTTACGGTATGCTTTGGGGAATCGGCGGATTGACGTTCGGTTTGAGTATGCGTTATTTGGGCGTTGCCTTAGGACAGAGTATCGCTCTCGGCACCTGTGCCGGTTTTGGCACCTTGTTTCCTGCATTGCTGGGTGGACAAGATTTGTTACATGGAGATGGTTTGATACTTTTATTGGGCGTATGCATTACGTTGGCGGGTATTGCCATTATCGGGTATGCCGGAAGTTTACGTGCCCAGAATATGACGGAAGAGGAATAGAGTGAAGCTGTAAAAGATTTTGCGTTGACTAAATGGCTGTTGGTGGCTTTGCTTGCCGGTGTGATGAGTGCCTGCTTCAATTTGGGCTTAGAGGCTGGTGCGCCTATCTCTGATTATGTCCGTGGACAGGGGGCAAGCGAGCTGTTTGCTTTGAATCCCGTTATCCTGTTTGTTACTTTGGGTGGTTTCATCACAAACGCGGCATATTGTATCTATCAGAACTTAAAGAATCATACAGGAAGTGAATATCTTTCGGTGTCTGGTGGAATATTCCTGAATAATGTGTTATTTTGTGCGCTCGCTGGAGTATTATGGTATTCACAATTCTTCGGATTGGGTATGGGAAAGAGCTTCTTTGCTGATTCGCCCGTTATGTTGGCGTTTTCATGGAGTATCCTGATGTCATTGAATGTTATCTTCAGCAATGTGTGGGGGATTATCTTGAAAGAATGGCAAGGGGTGAGCCGGAAGACAATCTTTGTACTTACTACGGGTATGTTGGTTTTGATTATCTCTCTTATTTTCCCGAACATATAAGGCATAGGAAACTTTTATGGGAAAGAAATAATTCGAGATTAGAGATTAATATTAGTAGAGACGCAAAATTTTGCGTCTCTACTTTACAGAATAAATATCAAATTAAAATAGGAAATGAAACAAATAGTAGAAAACTCTGCATTGATGGCAGAAATAGAATGTATTGCCGAAGTTGCAGGTTATTTATGGACAAGAGGATGGGCCGAACGTAATGGGGGAAATATTTCGGTAAATGTAACGACTTTGCTTTCTTCCGAAGAGTTGGCGTTACCAGCTTTGGCTCCGGCTAAGCCTTTGCCGGAGAAAATGGAAGCATTGGCAGGACATGTGTTTTATGTAACAGGTACGGGGAAGCGGATGCGTTATGTGGCAAAGGCACCGTGGGAGAATGGTGCTTTGATTCGTGTGGCGAATGATGGCCTGAGTTATGAGCCTATAGCTGAGCTTCCTATACAACCGACTTCTGAATTGCCATCTCATTTGATGATGCACAATTATCTCCGTGCGTGTGGAAGGGATAATCGTGTGGTACTTCATACGCATCCAACGGATTTGATTGGCTTGACCCATTGTAAGCGCTTTTTGGATTCGGATGTGATAACGCGCGTTTTATGGAGTATGATTCCGGAATGCCGTATCATTGTGCCGAAAGGGATAGGTATTGTTCCCTATGAGATTCCGGGAACTGTTGAGCTTGCTCACGCTACAATTAAACAATTAGAACAGCATGATGTGGTATTTTGGGAGAAGCATGGCATTTTGGCGGTAGGTGAGGATATTATCGAATGTTTTGATGCAATCGATACGTTGAGTAAATCCGCGCAGATTTATTTCAGTGCCCGTTTAGCTTCAGGGGTGGAACCGGAAGGTATGACTCAGCAGCAATTGGATGATCTGGTTACGGCATTCAACCTCTAAAAAGATAGCTGATGAAGAATTATTTTCTAATTATATTGGTATCTCTTTGTATTTTACCTCTTTCTGCTCAGCAACGAGATATCCGTGTGCGTGAATATCTTGCTCCAAAGCGGATTGTATGGATGCAGGATAGCTCACAAATTCAAAATGTGGAATATTTGTTGGATGAGGGTAACGGACAAGCAGACTTGTCGAATTCCCGTATTTGCTTTATGCGAAGTACTGGCGATAAGCATCCGGCTCTCTTATTGGATTTCGGAAAAGAAATACAGGGAGGACTACAGTTTGTTACGGGAATGCCGGCCAGTCATGAACCGGTACGTATCCGGGTGCGTTTAGGGGAATCGGCAAGTGAGGCGATGTGCGAGATTGATGGAAAAAACGGTGCAACTAATGATCACGCTATGCGTGATTTTTACCACCAACTTCCTTGGTTGGGTGTTTCAGAGGTCGGTAATTCAGGATTTCGTTTTGTGCGTATCGACCTGCCGGATGATTCCGTAGAGCTTCAACTGAAAGAGATTAGGGCGATATCGGTGTTTCAGGATATTCCTTATCGCGGGTCATTCAAGAGTAACGATGAACGCTTGAACCGTATTTGGCAGACCGGAGCCTATACAGTGCACCTTAATATGCAAGAGTTCCTGATTGAGGGGGCTAAGCGCGACCGTTTGGTGTGGATTGGCGATTTTCATCCGGAGGTGATGGCAGTTAATACCGTGTTCGGATATAATCCTATCGTAGCTAAGAGCCTCGATTTGTCAAGAGATATTACTCCTCTTCCGAATTGGATGAACGGAATCAGTTCTTATTCTATTTGGTGGTTGCTGATTCAGCAGGACTGGTATCGGTATCAAGGAAATTTAGACTATCTGAAAGAGCAAAAGCCTTATCTGACAGATTTGTTGCGTTTGTTTATCTCGAAGGTGGACGATGAGGGGCGCGAACATTTGGATGGAAACCGTTTCTTAGATTGGCCGTCGAGTGCTAATTCAGAGGCTATTAATGCCGGATTGCAGGCATTGATGGTGCGTGCCATGATAGCCGGACAGGAGTTGTGCGCATTGTTGGATGAACTGGAACTGGCGGAAGCGTGCCGACAAACCGAAGCAAAATTGCGTAAGGCGGCTCCTGAGGTGATACGTCCTTTCCTGAAACTGAAAAAATCACCGACTGAACCGGGTATGAAGCAGGCTGCTGCTCTGTTGGCATGGGCAGGTTTGATGGAACCGGAGAAGGCGGACAAGGAGTATCTTTCCGTGGAAGGCGGGCGAGGATTTTCGACTTTCTATGGCTATTATATGTTGCGTTCGTTGGCTTTAGCCGGAAATTATCAGAGTGCCTTGGATATTATTCGTAGCTATTGGGGAGGTATGTTGGATATGGGAGCGACTACATTTTGGGAGGATTTTAACTTGGATTGGCTTCCGGGTGCCGCACCTATAGATGAACTGGTTCCTGCGGGTAAGAAGGACATTCATGGTGATTTTGGAGCTTATTGTTATAAAGGATTCCGACATAGCTTGTGTCATGGTTGGGCTTCGGGACCGACTTCTTGGCTGAGCGAGTATGTGTTGGGCATACAGGTCATAGAACCGGGTATGAAGGTTGTTCGTGTTGCTCCGCATTTGGGCGATTTGGATTGGGTGGAAGGGACATTCCCGACTCCTTTCGGAGAAATCAAAGTGCGTCATGAACGTCAGGAGGACGGATCTGTACGTTCTGAGATTCATGCACCGGAAAGCATAAAAATCGTGAAGTAGCATAATATATCAATTAAATCATTACCTTTGGCGTGTTTTTAACGTAAAAAGAAAAGGACTATGACGATTTTAATTGTGATTATTGTGATTGCGATTGTAGGCATTTGGTTGGTGTCTCTGTACAATCGCTTGGTGAAATTGAGAAATAATCGGGAGAATGCATTTGCCGATATAGATGTTCAATTGAAGCAAAGGCATGATTTGATTCCTCAATTGGTCGCAACTGTAAAAGGGTATGCGGCTCACGAGAAAGAAACGTTAGACCGTGTGGTGTCTGCCCGTAATGGAGCGATGACCGCACAGACTATAGATGATAAAATCAAAGCGGAAAATCTCTTGTCGGCGGCTTTGAACGGATTGAAGGTGACGGTAGAGGCTTATCCTGATCTGAAAGCTAATCAGAACTTCATGCATCTGCAGGAGGAAATAGCAGACTTGGAAAACAAATTGGCAGCCGTACGCCGTTATTTCAATTCGGCTACGCGCGAGTTGAACAACGCGGTAGAGACATTCCCGTCTAATTTGGTAGCAGGAATGTTTGGATTTAAGAAAGAGATTATGTTTGATTTGGGCGAACAACGCACTTCGTTGGAAGAAGCTCCGAAAATCAACTTCTAAACGATGGAGTACGTCGGAATACAGACCCAGCAGAGCAGGAACAACTTCCGTTCGTTGTTTCTGCTTTGCTTGTTCCCATGTTTGGTGGTCGGATTGACTTATCTGTTTTGTTTTCTGCTTCACTACCTTTCTATGGCAGACGACCGGACCACGATGCCTTTAGTGGTCGCATATACCAACCGGATGTTTATACAGATTGTACCTTACGTTATCGGTGGGGTGCTGCTCTGGTTTTTGATAGCCTACTTTGCCAATACCCGTATTATCGACTCGGCAACTGGCGCTATTCCGTTGGAACGGAAAGATAATAAGCGGGTATATAATCTGGTAGAAAATTTGTGTATGAGTCAAGGAATGACGATGCCTAAAGTGCATGTGATAGATGATGAGTCGTTGAATGCTTATGCCAGTGGCATTAATAAACGTACTTATACGGTAACTCTGACGAAAGGAATCATCGAGAAATTGGATGATGAGGAATTGAAAGCGGTGATAGCACATGAACTTTCACATATACGTAATCATGATGTACGGCTCTTAATTATCTCAATTGTGTTTGTAGGTATCTTTGCCATGATAGCCCAAATCTGTATGCGCTGGGTGTATTATGCTTCATGGACGCCTCGTCGGAGAGATGAGAAAGGGAACGGGGCGATTGTCCTAATGCTGTTTGCCTTGCTGGTTGCGGCTATCGGGTATTTCTTCGCATTGCTCATGCGCTTTGCTATTTCCCGTAAAAGAGAATATTTGGCTGATGCAGGTTCTGCCGAGATGACTCGCAATCCGTTGGCTTTGGCAAGCGCTTTGCGCAAGATTGCAGCAGATCCGGACATAGAAGCTGTAACGCGTGCTGATGTGGCGCAACTTTTTATTCAGCATCCCGGCAAGCAAGCGCAGGGCTTTTTGGAACGTTTCAATGGATTGTTCGCTACGCATCCGCCTATTGATAAACGGATTGCTGTATTGGAGCAATTTTGACTTATTCTTACATTTTCTCTTGGCTTTGTTGTAGTGTAGAGCAAGTAAACAACAAAAACATTAATGCCTATGTTGGCTTGTGTTGGTGTCCTACGCATCCCGGATTTGAGGGTGTTTCGTGTCCGAGGGATGCTTGGGACTGTTTTTGGGTGTGGGCAAGTCAATGCCTTGCCGATTCCGAAAACAAGTTTATCACCACGACTCCGCCGAGAATCATACAGATGCCGATGATGGCAGCAAGGTCAAGGTGCTGCTTGAACACCAGCCAGCCGACAAGCGCCACCAGCACAATGCCTGCTCCCGACCAAATGGCGTAGGCAATGCCCAATGGGATGCTCCGTAAAACCATGCTGAGGAAATAGAATGCGCCCGCATAGCCCGCAAGGGTTATCAATGACGGCACAAGGCGGGTGAACTGCTCTGTCTGTTTCAGGGCACTCGTGGCAACCACCTCGCAGATGATTGCCAACAAAAGGATAAGATACTGTTTCATGCTGTTTTTTGTTTATTGATTACCTGTTACGGCAAATGTACAAAAAACAAAATCCGCCTTAAAATGCGTGCCGGTTAAATAAAGTGACGCACGGAAGCACGGTTTTGTTAAAGTTTTCAAATCATGGAGCGTGGCAGAGGAAAACCTTTCTACAGATTCGTCATCCGCTCCTGGCCTTCAGGATAGCGTCCACCCACTATCTCTATGCTGTCCAAATGACGGCGGATATCCGCCAGTTCTTCGGTCATGAACTGTATGTCCGCACCACCGATGTTTTCCTTGATACGCTTGATGTGTTTCGTGTTTCTCCTTTTATATTCTGTTTTGACAATCCTTTCAGTATCTCCACTTCGTTATCCTCCAAGGCTATGGATGCCTCTCCGTAAAGGAAATGGCGCAAGAGTTGTTGCGGTGTGACGTGGTGGCGGTCTGCGATGAAGCACACCGCCTCGTCCGCGCACAACTCTTCGGGTAATTCTATTTCCTGTTTCATTCTATTCTCGTTTTTATCTGATGCAAAGTTACACCGGAACAAGGAAGAACGTTGTAACCATAAGTAGGCAAACCGTACCATTTTTACTGAAAATACAGTCGGCGTAACTCATTGTCCGTGAAATGTTTTATCTTTGTATTTGCCAAACAGAAAGAAACGAAAAATGACATTTATATACGACATGCGTCCGCTTACGGACCAAGACATCTCGAAAGTACAGGAATTGTTCCGTTCTACCGTCCTTACTGTCAATTCCAAGGATTACACAAAAGAGGAAGTAGAAGATTGGGCTTCATGCGGAGACAGCATAGAACATTGGAAAGAACTACTTGCAAAGAACGATTACATCGGTGCACTTGACGGGCAAGGCAATATCATAGGCTTCTCCTCTATGGACTCCGATGGCCATCTGCACTCTATGTTTGTCCATGAAAACTGGCAAGGGTGTGGAGTAGCGACACGGTTGCTTTCGGAAGTGGAAAAGATGGCTCAGAAATATGGCGTGGGCAAGATACATACTGAAGTGAGTATCACTGCCCGCTCTTTCTTTGAGGAACATGGATATAGGACAATGAAGGAGCAAAAACAGAAAGCCAATCAACTTTTCCTAACTAATTACAAGATGGAAAAGGTTTTGAAATTGTATAATAAATACCCGTTGGCGGAATTAAATTGATAAAAAATTTATATT
>URGO01000144.1 GCA_900547435.1 uncultured Parabacteroides sp. | reverse complement strand
GGATCCAACATCGATAACGGCGATCTACTGGCAGTACATGCCGACTCTGCCTCGAACATAATCGTCGGTTTCGCCCGTTTTAACGGCCAGACTGTCGGTATCGTAGCCAACCAGCCGAAAGTAATGGCAGGCTGTCTGGACAGCAACGCCTCCCGCAAGGCAGGCCGTTTCGTCCGTTTCTGCGATGCTTTCAACATTCCTTTGGTTACATTGGTTGACGTACCGGGATTCTTACCGGGTACAGGCCAGGAATACAATGGTGTAATCCTGCATGGCGCAAAACTGCTGTTCGCATACGGCGAAGCAACTGTGCCTAAGGTAACTGTAACATTACGTAAATCTTACGGAGGTGCTTATTGCGTGATGAGCTCCAAACACCTGCGCGGCGATATGAACTATGCTTGGCCAACCGCCGAAATTGCCGTAATGGGTCCAAGCGGAGCCGTTGAAATCATCTTTGCGAAAGAAGTAGCAGCTGCTGAAGATCCGAAAGCTTGTGCCGCAGCACGCGAAGAAGAGTACAAGCAAGCATTTGCCAATCCGTACAATGCAGCTCAGTATGGATATATTGATGATGTAATCGAACCGAGAAATACGCGTTTCCGCATCATCCGTGCATTGCAGCAGTTGCAGACCAAGAAGTTGAGCAACCCGGCTAAGAAACATGATAACCTGCCTCTGTAATCTTAAAAAACGAATGTATATGACAAATAAGAAATTCGGAATGTTATTGTTCTTGATGCTCCTCTTTACTTTCGGGGCTAAAGCACAATTAACCACTTCCGTCAGAATAAACGAAGTGTTGGTCATCAATGAAGAAAACTTCATGGATGACTACGGACACCGCCATCCGTGGTTTGAGTTATATAATAACTCTGCCGGTACTGTGGATTTGGGCGGATGCTTCTTGACCGACGACAAGAATAATCCACGGAAATATATGATTCCTAAAGGGGATGTTCAAACTAAGATTCCTCCTTATCAGTTGACTTTGTTCTGGGCCGACAATGAAGAACAACGGGGTACTTTCCACGTAAACTTCACATTTGACCCGAATAAAGATAACTATGTAGCCTTGTATGATTCTGACGGAAAAACGCTGATTGACGAAATCACTATTCCGGCGGGTCAGAAAGCAGATATCAGTTATGGACGAAGCGCTGATGGAGGTGGTGAATCGATTAATTTCACGCGTGTCACACCGAGCGCGAATAATATCACACAAAACACCAACGAAAAGGTTGAGAACTTCCAGGTAAACGACTCGTGGGGTATCGGTATGACCATTACTGCTATGGCTGTTGTATTTATCGGACTAATTGTTTTGTACCTCTTGTTTAAGCAAATCGGTAATGCCTCTATCCGAGCCAGCCAACGCCGTGCACAAAAAGCAGCTGCTGTAACCGGCACAACAATTTCTGCCAATGCGGGTCAGGAATCAGGCGAAATCTTTGCCGCTATCTCCATGGCATTGTATGAAATCAGTGATGACAATCACGACATCGAAAATACCGTGCTTACAATTCGCAAGGTTCAACGCAGATATTCACCATGGAGTTCCAAGATTTATAGCTTGCGCCAAACTCCTGTTTTAAAAAAGTAATTATCTCTTTTAATCAGATTCAAGAATGAAAAGTTTTAAATATACCATTAACGGAAACGTATATAAAGTACATATCAACTCAATCGTTGATGATGTGGCAGATGTAGAAGTAAACGGAACTCCTTATCACGTAAAGATGGAGAAACCGGCCAAGAAACAAATCGTATCAATCAAACGTCCGGCTCAGGCTCCGACCACAGCTGCCGGTGATCCAGTTGTATCTCGTCCGTCGACTCCGAGCGTAGCCGGAGCCGTAAAATCTCCGCTCCCCGGTGTTATCCTGAGCATTGACTGCAAAGTAGGCGACGTGGTAAAACGCGGACAGAAGATTCTGGTATTGGAAGCCATGAAGATGGAAAACACGATCAATGCAGATCGCGATGGTAAGATTGTAGAAATTAAGGTAAACAAAGGCGATTCTGTACTGGAAGGTGCTGACCTCGTCGTAATCGGTTAATATTATGTTATCATCTATATTATTACAAGCGGGAGTAGCACACGAAAGTTTCACGCAATTCTTAGCGGAAAATATTCAGGTGTTCCTCTCCTACACCGGATTCGCCAATGCAACGCCAGGACATTTCATCATGTTGCTGGTCGGCTTGCTGTTCATTTTCATGGCGATTAAGTATGAGTTCGAACCCATGCTTCTGATTCCGATTGGTTTCGGTATTTTGATTGGTAACATTCCTTTCAAAGATGCCGGATTGCAATTGGGTATTTATGAAGAAGGGTCAGTGTTTAATATCCTTTATCAAGGTGTGAAGCAAGGCTGGTATCCGCCACTGATATTCCTGGGCATCGGGGCCATGACGGACTTCTCGGCGTTGATATCCAATCCGAAGTTGCTGCTTATCGGAGCAGCCGCTCAGTTTGGTATCTTCGGAGCTTATATCATTGCGTTGCAAATGGGATTCGACCCAAGCCAAGCCGGAGCTATCGGTATCATCGGTGGTGCTGATGGTCCTACTGCTATCTTCCTGTCATCCAAGCTGGCTCCAAACCTGATGGGGGCGATTGCAGTCTCGGCTTATTCGTATATGGCGTTGGTTCCGATTATCCAGCCTCCGTTCATGCGCTTATTGACGACCAAGAAAGAGCGTTTGATTCGCATGAAGCCGCCGAGAGCCGTATCGCAAACCGAAAAAATCATCTTCCCGATTGCCGGTCTGTTGCTGACTGCATTCTTGGTTCCGTCCGGTCTGCCTTTGTTGGGAATGTTGTTCTTCGGTAACCTGTGTAAAGAGAGCGGTGTAACACGCCGTTTGGCTGAAACAGCCCGTGGTCCGTTGATTGATACAATCACTATGTTGTTAGGTATCACCGTTGGTGCTTCTACACAAGCTACTCAGTTCTTGACCATCAACTCTATTAAGATTTTCGGTCTGGGTGCTTTATCATTCGTCATCGCAACATGTGCCGGAGTTCTGTTTGTGAAGTTCTTCAACCTGTTCTTGAAGAAAGACAACAAGATCAACCCGTTGATCGGTAACGCCGGAGTATCTGCTGTACCTGACTCAGCACGTATCTCACAGATTGTAGGTTTGGAATATGACCCGACCAACTATCTGTTGATGCACGCTATGGGTCCGAACGTAGCCGGCGTAATCGGTTCTGCCGTAGCTGCCGGTGTCTTGTTAGGATTCTTAGGATAAGATTCACATAGCTCTAAAATAAAAACAGCATGAGCAAAATCAGGTTTAACCCTGACTGCACATGCTGTTTTTTATTGCCTTAATCGGTTTGCTTATTTACTTTCCATCAAATGTTTGTTGTTATCCGAAAGCGTTTCTAATTGTTTCATCTGTTTTCCGTTCACTTCAATCTTCTCTATACAATGTCTGTAAAGAGATAGCCGATGAAAATCGGATCCGAGGTAGGTATATAATTCTTTCGCCAGAAAAGATTCGGCACGTTTTTTAACTTCCTTGCCATAAATACCCGCTAAAGATGGCAGGTTCAATTGGAGTTCATAACCTAACGCGACCAACTCCTCTATGGCTTCATCCGGCAGATACAAGTAACGCTCCGGATGAGCAATCACCGGGACATACCCTTTCAGCGAAAGTCCGTACAAAATATCCTTCAAGTCGGGTGGCCCGGATAGGTAAGAGGTTTCCACCAGCAGGCGGTCGCCTCCCAAAAGTAAGACATCCCCCTCCAAATGTTGGGAAGAAGACGCATCCAACATATACTCCGCTGCAAGCGAGAAATCAATGTCACTCCCGATGTTTCCGACAAATTCGGCGAACCGCTGCTTCAAACGCTCCGCACTGTTTTCAGGATAATCCTCCATGACATGTGGAGTGAGAACCATACGCCGTACCCCTAACTGCTCCAAATAGCGTACGGCATCTACTGCCTCTTCAAACGTCCGTATACCATCGTCCACCCCCGGAAGAAGATGGGCATGAACGTCCGTCATGCCCATCAGCAGCCCCGTTTTCGAGAGCCTCTTTTTCAGGGAAAAATAAAACATATTATTTGTTTGTCAAAGTCACTATCAGTGAAGCTACCGTAGCCAATACAGACACAACCGACAACCAGACACTTACCGAATTATTCTGGTTGATACCGCTCTGCCCAGCCTTGGCTTTATTAGGTTCAACATATACAATATCATTCTGTTGCAAATAATAGCAAGGCGAATTGAAAATATCTGCCGAACGCAAATCATGGAACAAGATAGTTCGCTTACCGTCTTTCTCACGGATCACGGCAACCCGGTCACGCCGACCGTAAATCGTCAAATCCCCCGCCATACTCAATGCTTCCAGCAATGTGATACGGTCTCCTGAAATTTCAAAACTTCCTGGCCGCGCCACTTCTCCCATGACGGATATCTTAAAATTCAGGAACTGCACGGTTACAATCGGATCTTTAATCAAATCCTCATCTATCAAACGCTGTTTAATCAAGTCTGTCAACTGCAAACGAGTCAGTCCCTCTACATGAATCTTACCTAAAATAGGGAAATCGATATATCCGTCCGCATCCACCAAATAGCCTAATACCCGATACTGACCTGTCGTTTCCCGGCCCAATTCATACGTCACCATCGGCATATTAAACGGAACAGCCAGTTCCGGGTTCTTACTGTTCACCATGATTGCCAGCAAATCATCCTTATGAATGATCACCTCATATTTTTGTTCAATCTCTTGTTGCTTCAACGGGTCGACATCCTGCAAATAAATCACTTTTTTAGTGGACCGGCAAGAAACAAGTAAAAACATAGAAACCAACATCATACAAGAAATCACTCTCATCAAAATAACAAATCGTTTTTGCTCCTTCATATTACTATATTTTTAAGTTTGTAAGTTTTTTAGTTTGCGAATCATTGTCATTCTTTACCCGGTGAATCGTCAGCACCTGGTCGCAATACGCTACGATACGGTGCCTATGGGTAATGAAAAGCATAGTGCGTTCCGGCAAAGCCGTCACCAAATTATGCATCAATCTCTCTTCCGTATCTTCATCCAACGATGAACTGAACTCGTCAAAAAGCAAAATAGCCCCTTGGTGCAACAGACTTCGGGCAATAGCGATACGTTGCGCCTGCCCTTCACTCAATCCTCCCCCTTGTTCTGAACATACCGTATCCAATCTTTCGGGCAGTTCAAACACAAAATCAGCTGCTGCTACCTGCAATGCCCAACGCATTTCTTCTTCCGTCGCATCCGGATTACCCAACAACAGATTCTCCCGTATCGTCCCGCTCCACAAGCTATTCCCCTGCGGAACATAGACCAAGTTGCAACGTGTATCTATAGACAAAGGCACAACTTCTTCCTGATTATACAAAGTGATTGTACCGGAATCGGGCGCAACCAAAGCCAGAATCAACCGGAAAAGGGTGGTCTTCCCCGCACCGGTCTCTCCTAAAATAGCCGTTCGCGTGCCCGGCTTAAAATCATAACAGAATCCATCCAAAATCATCCGCTTTCCGTCCGGATAAGCAAATGAGACATGTTCCAATCGCAAACCGGCACATCCTTTCAACAGATGCGGGACACTTACCGGTGGATTCTCTTCCGCTTCCAATTCCCGTAACCGGTCAACAGATGCCGTTGCATAGACAAAAGATGATGCCAATCCGCCCATATCGGCTATCGGACGTTGTATCATGCCCACCAATTGCAAAAAGGCAGTCATCATACCGAATGTAATCGTACCCTCCCTGATTCCATTCACTCCCCAAAGAAATGCGATGGCATAGCCTAATGAAAATGCCGTACTGATCATGGCCCGCGAGAAAATGGAAAAACGGCTGCGGCGCATCACCTCTTTGTACAAATCCGTCTGAAACTGATCCAGACGCCGAACGATCCAATCCTCTTTCTCCAACGCCTGAACCAACGTCCCATGTTGCAGGCTCTCCTGAACATGTGCATGTACATGACTATCACTTTTCCGAATAGCCAAAGTCATGCGACGCATCTTCCCGGCAAAGAGTTTACTTAGCAACAGGCACAAAGGGAAAACGACCACAATCAGCCACGCCAATTGAGGCTCCAACCGTGCCAAAAATACGAATGCCGCCACAAATTGAAGTCCCGTCGTAATCACATCCGGGACATCTCGGCTCAGCGTTCCGCCTATCACGCGGATATCTTCCGTCAGCCGGTTCAGCATATCCCCGCTATGCCGTCTCTTTCCGATATAGCCGGCCATCAATAAACGGGAAAACAAACGGCTGCGCAATCCGTTCTTCAGCAAAATATCTGTATAGTTGAACCACCGGTTCCGAACAGCCGAAAAGAATATTTGCAATCCGATACAGAGCAACATAAAAAGAGAATACATCTCCAACGATTGCTCTGAAATTCCGGTAGCTATATCCACCAACTCTTTGCAGGTATATACAAAAGCCAAAGAGACTCCAACCTGCAATATCCCGGCTAAAGCACAAAACAGAATACTGACACGCACCCCTTTTGCCGCCTGCCAAAGCCAAGCGATATACATCCGTAATATCCGCATTAGTTTTTTAGGTTACAAGGCTTTTTAAGGTTACGAGGTTATAAGGTTATAAGGTTTTTAGGTTACAAGTTGACAAGGTTACAAGGCTTTCTAAGGTTATGAAGTTATAAGGTTATAAGGTTTTAGTTCAACTCATAAACTCTTAAACTGATAAACTAATAAACTCATAAACTCATAAACTCATAAACTCATAAACTCATAAACTCATAAACTCATAAACTCATAAACTTATATACCTACAGTCGCAATAACGCTACCCGCAAACTATACCCAAAAGAATAGAGACTCCAACGGCTGAAAATAAGCGGAGACAAAGTGAATATCTGTTGCTTCCACCAAAACCATTTGCCAAAAGCATAGAGTTTACCCCGATAATAGCTCTTCGGCCGTTCGCCTTTTATCGGCGCATACTGTCCGAAATTACCTACTTTGAAAATCAAAGACACCACACGTCCGGCCTTTTTCCGTTTATCCGGATTAAATCCCGGAAATTCTTGTTCCGGCAAACCCAAATAATCCACGGCTATGCATCCGAATATTTCCCAAAGCGGCATCAGCCCGAGCAAACGGACATCCGCCAAAAGCCGCTCTTTGTCCAATTCGGACTGATGGACATGCAGATAGCGCACCCAATCGCAAACTTGCCGTAATCCGGTACCCGTTTGCATGAAATGTTTGGCAAAATGGTAGAACAGGTAAAAGGCATCGAAACTCACCGGAGGAAGCAAGACTCCCGCCTCCTCCCAATGCCGACAACCGCTGTCTTTCCCTAGCAGATACCTACTTATCAGGTGCTGCAATTTACGGTTTACCGACGGGACTACCGAATAGGCAGCCAGGCGATGAATCTCAATCGTCACACCATTGCGTATAAAATGATAATGCTGAATGCTCTCGCTTTCCTCGCCTGTTTTCTGACCGAAATCCCGTACAACCGAGCAAGCCTTTTCGTAATCACCGGGACAGATATACAAATCAATATCCCCGCATTGCCGTTGCTCCGGATAGCGGTAACACAGAGCTACCCCTTGTCCTTTCAGCAAAATTGGATGAATATCCGCCTCACGCAACCGGGCGCACACTTCCTTCAAGGTAGCATTCAGCAAAAGGTGACTCCGGCGGATCAGATGTAACTGAGACTTCAACCTATGCAAGTCTGCCGGAGAGGGACGATATTCTTCCGGCAATTTTCCGATGCCATCGCCTAATACGCCCTATACAGTCTGCTTTTTCGCCATATCCGACAGTTCACCCCT
>URGO01000143.1 GCA_900547435.1 uncultured Parabacteroides sp. | reverse complement strand
GAGCTTTGAAAATCAAGCGTGGCACTTCCCCCGAAAGAGAGCATCTTGAAAAATTTGGCCCGATTCATCTGGTCGGCATAAATCCGGAAAGTCGTGCTGGACGGATAATGCAGGTTCCGCTTCAAATATCCCGGAAACAGGAGCTGGGGCAAAGTCAATGTGCTGCTGATTCCCATTTCATAGCTATTCATTAATGCGGACTTTCCCCCGACACGTTTACCGGTCTGCCATTCATACGAGCATTTCACCTGGCTGCAGAGCACCTCTCCACCACCGATGATATACCGCCTTGTCATACAGAAAATAGCCCCCGGACCGGTCTGGTCATTGCTCTTTGTCGTAACGTTAAACTCCAGTTCGCCATCCAAAGGCAAATCGTATGCGGTATTGATGCGCACATCCAACGTGTCGCACCGGCGCGTCGTATCTTTAGGCGCATATTGTATCTCGGTATATTTGAATATTCCCAGGCGGGACAACCCCGTTTGCGTATCTTCCTGCTTCGTAAACGAATAACGATCGCCCTCCTTAAATTGCAATTTCCGATAAAGAACAGCCGGGCGGACTCGTAATTTGCCTTCATAAAGAATCTTTAATCCTTTATAGAATAAGGTATCCGTAGGTAATTCGTTATTATATCCGTTCAATGCAACCGTTATATCTCCTATTTTCCAGGGACGAAGCGCTTCGCGCGGCATTCCGGAAGAGGGAACAATACGCAACGAGACTTTGCCCGGATTACGAGTAGTATCGGCCCGATAGGTAATATATTCCGGCCGGAAATAGTAATATCCGTTATTTCGGAGCAAAGAGCTGATGCGTTGGCGTTCGGCCTCCAACTGTACCACATTGAAATTATCGCCCTTATGCAACAACGATTCAAACTTGTTGGACCGGACAATCGTGTCCGTTCTATGCCGGCGCTGCATATACCGGATGCTATCATAGGTATAGGGCTTGCGCATGGTAATGGTATATTGAATCTTCGCTTGTTTCGGGTCTTTGGGATTAGGAATCAGCTCATAAGAAGCATTTCCCCGAAAATAGCCATATTCTTTGAGCAGGTTCTGCGCTACCTTGACCCGCACTTCCGGATTTACATTCGTAATCAATACCGGCTTAGCGGCCAATTTATCGAACATCCATTTCCCCAATTTCCCTTTCTTATGAATCAAAGCATTGTACATCCATAAGCCAAAGGGGAATGGCAAGCGGACAGATGAATTTCCGAGCAAAGCATTGTTGGGAGGATAGTCCAATGCCGCCCGAATCTCGGTCAACGTATTCTCGCCGGCCTCCGTCGAATCCTGCTCAACGACCTCAATCTTCTTAATACCCGTATAAAGAATCTCCTCTTCCGGCAGATTCTTGGTGACGGAACAAGAAGTGAGCCATCCAATCAGCAAACCTATGATATATATGTTAGTTTTCCTTTTCATTTTCTTTGTCTTTTTCGTCATCTTCCACCGGTTTCACTTTATTCCGCTTAAAGATAAACAATTCACGCATATGTTGCATTTTCTTATGGAGCACAATACCGGCACCGGTCTCCGTCAGTTCACCTTCCAACAAACTTTCGTAGTCTTTATTATGGAAAATCTTCACATAACGTGTACCGCTCGGATCCAACCGGTACTCAATCGAAATATTATCAATAAACGGTTGTGCCTGCCCTTGGTTAATATCCGCTCCTGTCGATATCCGCCCGCCCAGCACGATACGTATCCGGTCATTGTAGAAACGCTTGGCGAAACGGAACGAATAATCGGTACGTTTATTACCATCCCCGTTATCATCATAACTTTCCATGCCGAAGTTAATGTCAACAGACTTTAAGGCGCTTCCGGCAATATGATTTATCTCGCTTTGCAAGAAACTATTCAAAGCCGCGCCCATATCCAAGTTTGCCTTTCCGGTAGTCGTCCCACTTCCCAGATACATACCTGTAACCAGCATACTGACCGCCTGCTTGGCCCGCTCTTCTTCCCCCATCCGCGCCAATTGTTCTTGCATGGTGGCATCTTCAGGCGCTTCAAGAATAAACTTCAAGCCCAGATTTTCCAATTGCTGGCTCAATTCAATGCCTACGTCAAAGTTTACCATTCGCGAACTTTGGTCATCCAATGTAACGGAAGTCCGGATTCTTTCCGTAGCGGTGATATGCATGGTCGGATCCATCGGATTGCCGGTCCATTGCACATAACTTCCGTTTTCCACATTAAATTCCTTCAACGGAATAACCGGCAACGAATATTTGATTGTTCCGCTCGATAAAGTATAACGTCCGTTCAGGAACATATCCCCCATGGGCGTATACTGAAACGAAAGGTCTCCTCCTCCTTCCAGATTCACATGGCTGGATTGGTCGGGAGTCAAATCTACATTAGCCTGTACAGCCTGGTCTATATGGATTGTCATGAGCATATCCATCCCGCCTAAAGGCATAGCGGCAGCCCTCGGACGGCGACGAATCAACGTATCCTCGTCAAAAGAGGTAAACGTCACCAATCCGGATAATCGATCCTGTACCGTCAAAGGAGAATCTTGCAAAACGTATGTAACATTCGTTCCTCCCAATAAGTCCAAATCGCCCCGCATTACCAGCGCATTCAACGGGCCACGGATAGATGAGGCCAAATTAACAAAGACCTTTCCGTAAACCAAGCTATTTTTATCCCGTTTGGTATTCAATAATTGCATATTCCGCGCACTCAAATTCAAATCAGCCGTCATAGCCGACATATTCGTAAAATCAACAATTCCATCTATCACAAAAGGATCTTCCCCGTTTGCATAAAGGCTGTACCGATTGAACCAAATCCGATTATCATGGATTTCTATATTTTTCGGTTCGAATTTGATGGTAGTATTAGCCGGGACAAGAAACAAATCAGCCGAATCCATACGGAAAAAACCTTGAATGCCGGGCAAAGCAGTTGTACCGGAAAGCGCCAGATCGCCTTGCAAATTTCCCTTCAGACGTGCCATTCCATCCGGAATAAAAGGATTCAACATAGACAAAGGCAAAGAAGACACCGTCAATGTTCCATCTATATTTTCCTCTTCCCCACTCTGATAATAGACGGAAGAGGTCAGAATCTCCTGAGCATCATGAAACAAATGCATATCCACTTGATGTTCATCTTCCGCTAAAGGCAAATAAACCGCGCTAAACAACAAATCGCCGACACGACCGCCCTCATAATGCAACGAATCAATATTGAATCCTGCAGTCATCGTATAGGAGCTATCTGATGGCATATATTGAACATCCGCATTAAGCATACCGCTGATATCTGGCAAATATGCAGAGAATCCTTTCGAGATTTCATCCAAACGAACCTGCCCTAAGGCCATATTGATTTCATTCCGGCCCTCCGGAGTCTCTTTGCTCTTAATATCCAGGAAAGCCCCTTCGCTTCCTTGCAAAGAAACATCCGCCCAAATGTTTTTCTCATCCTTAATAATAATATAATTGTCCGGATTCAACGAGAAGCGATTAAAGGCGAAAATAGGATGTTCAGGGAAGAAATGGACATTCATCCCCCCACTTTCCTCTTTTCCGACTTTCACGCCAAATAGTATGCCCGTATCTCCTTTCTCATTCTTGAACTGCAAAAGCGCATCCATAAAACCTGTCTGCAATTGCCCACTCAAATCTACGGAGAAAGGAGGCTGTTGCTTGAATTTGTTCTTAACTACTTCTGCCTGATAAAAAACGCCAACCGTATCTTGCCATACATGCATCTGTACCGTATCGACCAAGAAGGTATCGCGCAACAGCTTATAAGCACACGCATCCATCCGGATTCCGGTTTCCGGAGAAGTATAAGCATTCAAATCCAGACTTTGGAAATCAATATTATACATCTGCGCAAAAGCATAAATCGGATTATCCTTCTTGGCATTCAGTTCCACATGCAGATTCGGAAGCATAGGACGAATCAACGCCAAACGAACGATTGAATCTTCCGCCATTTGCCGGTCCATCTCCGCCGAAATACGGCTAAAATACTGGCTTAATCCGTTGATTCCTGAATTTCCGGTCAGTTTCAAAGATAAATCTCCGGCTTGGAAAGAAACGAAAGTAGAATCCGACCGGGTCTGAGCCTTTACCAATACGGTTTTCGGATGAGCTTTATACTTTCCCGAAACCAGCACCCAATCTCCTAAAGTCAAATCGGCTACATATTTATCCTTCAAATCGGTTTCAGCGTCAACGACTAATTGAAAAGAAGTAGAAAAAGGTTTATCGCTGAGGTGCAGCCCTTCAAAATCCAAATGTCGCATATCAGCTACCAGCTTTGCCTTGAGATCATCCTTCTTTATCGAGGCATTCAAAGAAATATCCATTTGCGCCAACGGATATCGGCTGGTCAAATCCACCATAGCCCATTGGTTTTCCAAAGAACCTTTGAATTGAATATCCGAAACGGAGGACTGCCCATAACGTAAATCTGCTATTTGCGCATCCACTTTTGCCCAAGTCAACGAATCAAACAAATTCACCCCTTTTCCTTCCGCCTTTACCGAAGCTGTCATCCAGTACAACGAATCATGAGGAAGGAAGTGTACCGGCTCCTAACTATCCACGGTAAGATGTGCTTTGTAATATTCTTCTTTCGCATGATACGCCGCTTGCAAACGGACCTTGCCATCCCCATCCTGCAATACAAAACGTGTCCGATATTGCTCTCCGTCCAACTCCGCATCACCTCTTAACAGGAGATGGTGCGGAATAGAGAAATTACCACGAGATTCGGCAGGGAGAAACGCCAGCAGAAAATCCAGATTTCCGGTATACACCTTTAGTTCCACATTTCCTTTTCGTCTCTTTTCATCAGCGATTGAGGTCGCTTTTCCATTTACCTGCACATCCAAGGCACCAGGCAAGTGCATAGTTATCCGTTTCAGCTTCAACAAATCCTGATTTCCGGAAACATCAGCATCTACCAACAAATCCCTATCCGGATAAGCGTGAAGCAAATCTTCTGGTAAATCGCCGGCAAGTATCAGCAAATCCTTCTTCCCCAACTGAGCCTTCAAATGCGCATTCATATTCTCTTGAGAACCTGCATCAAAAGCCGTATAAGGGATTGACGCCTCCAATTCCGCGCGTGAATAAGGCGTTTCCAGAATCAGTTTCGGTACATCAATCGTTTTTCCTTTTCCATACACCGCACCTCCCAAACGGGTTATTTCCAGTCCGGAACGTTCTTTTAAGGTAAATGTCTTTATCTCTCCCGACAAAGCCGTACTATCATAATAAAGTGTATTTAACTGAATAGCCACATCCGACAAACCTATATGAGAAGGATCAAACCCTTCCATGGCCTTTTCCTCGGTTGTCGTATAATCCAATGATGAAGCAGCCAGTTCGAACAAATCTGCGCCATAACTTGCCTTACCTAAATCCACAACTCCATTCCGAAGCTTAGCTTCTGTAATAAATCCAGATATCCGCAATGTGTCTTGCGGTATTTGCATTGCCAACGCGACACGCTCCAAGTCAACCTTCTGCAAATCCAAGACCCACTTTAACGGAGTCGAAGCTGTCGTATCGGGCTGAGTTGTCGTATCAGTCAAAAACAATGTTACCGTTGCGTCCGAAAGCTCCAACCGGTTCAAGGTTGCCCGTTCGGAAGAAAGGCTGATTCGGTCTGCTTTTGCCTCAAAACTCCCGATAACGCCTTTAATTTCCATGCCCTCCAGCAAATCTTTGGTATTAGCTTGTACATTCCGGAAGCCCACCGACTCGACCAATACCTCTTTATTAAACAAAGGCCACGGACGAATCCGGATATTCAGTTCATCTAAAGAAAGAAGTGTATCGGCAGGAAATTGCTCTTCGACCACCTTTACCCCCTGAACTTGCAAGTTCAACGGAAAAGATAGGCGAATACGCTCTATCCCTATCTGCATACCGGTTGCCTGACCCGCATAATAGGTCGCCTGACGAACGGCAAAGTCCTGAAAAGCCGGAACGTACAGCAATACAGATAATATAATTACCAATAAAAACGGTATAAGCAATAGGATGCCAGCCCTTTTAATCCAAATCCTCATCGCAACTCTTATTTTCTTCAAATATACCACAAACATACAAAATTTTCCATTATATTTGCAAAATCGGACCGACAAACAAATAGCCATGGAAAAGTTCTTAGGCTTTTGGACGAACACAAATACATAATTAACTTAAAAAGCTGACAAATGAAAGGAATCAAAAATCTAATATTCGACTTTGGAGGTGTGCTGATTAATATCGACCGGACTGCTTGGCGAGTTGCCTTCGAAAAATTAGGAATCGACAGTATTCATGAAAATGTCTTAGATGATTACCAGCAAAAGGAATTATACCGGCAACTGGAGTCTGGCAATATCTCGGCTGCGGCATTCCGGGCAAGTATGCGGCGGCTGACGGAACAACCATTGACAGACGAGCAAATCAATACAGCCTGGATTGCTATGCTAACCGATATTCCTTCCTATAAATTAGACTGGTTACTGAAACTGCGCGAACGTTACCACCTTATGCTGCTTAGCAATACCAATAGTATCCATTGGCAATGGGCCACACAAAACCGCTTCCGGTATAAAGGCCATGAAGTTGACGACTTTTTCGACCGTATTTACCTTTCTTACGAGATACACATGCAAAAACCGGATGTAGAAATTTATAAATATGTGTTGAATGATTCCATGATTGAAGCCAACGAGACATTCTTTATAGACGATTCAGCAGCGAATTGCAAAGCTGCCGAATCATTAGGCATACACACGTATTGCTGTCCGGCTGGTTCAGATTGGACTTTCCTATTCAAAGACGAGTGCCCAGAATAAAGTCAGGCTTGCCAATCCAAATAGTCTTCAAACGTGCAATGTTCCAAATTTGGAATAACACGATAGGCTTTATCTTGCAACTTTTCTGCAGGATTGGTGGTACTGAGAGCTATGACACGCATTCCCGCATCGTTCCCAGCCCGAATGCCCGTAAATGAATCTTCAAACACCAAGCATTCTTCAGGCTTCCGGTTCAAATCTTCAGCCGCCAAAAGGTAACACATCGGATTGGGTTTTCCTTGGGTAATACGATCAGCAGACACAATGGTGTCAAACAATCCATTCATCACCGGTTGTTCGTGGAACGCATGAGCCAGCTTGGCATTATCCGAACTGGTAACCAAGCCTACTTGTACGCCTTGCGCTTTCAACATCCGGACAAATTCGAAGGAGCCCGGAAGTGCCGGCATCGGCATTGTCCGGTCATACTGGTTGGACTCATCAAAAATCTGTTTTTTCTCTTCTTCGGTCCTGTCTGAGAAATACTTTTCGATTATTCCATAGATAGTCGATCCCTTTATCACCGAAGCGAAAGCCGGAATCCCGGCATGATGCCGTTCACCCATTTCATTCCAGAAAACATCATACAGTTTTTCTGTATCGACCAAAACGCCGTCAAAGTCAAAAAGAGCTGCTTTTATGCTTTTATTTGCCATACAATCTTTATTTTAAAAAAAAAGATGAGAGAACAAGGTTCGTACAACTCGCCCTATCCCCTCACCCTTTTATTTATATGCCAACTATAGTCGACCTTTTTTATTTAATATTCGGATTCAACTTATTCCATTCTGCTACCGGAGGAAGAACACCCATTGCAATTACTTCGTCACGCAATTCGCAGAGGTGAGCATAGCTCTTATCCAAAGCAGCTTGTTCTTCCGGAGTTCCGTTCAAAGCCGCGCAGTGGCAACCATCCTTATCGATAGAAGTTTCCCAAGCCATCATGATGTGGTCATACTTATCGTTAGAAACGTATGTACCAGCCGGCCAGCGGAATGCTTTACCACCCATAGCAGCACCAATCATTTCGATAGAAA
>URGO01000142.1 GCA_900547435.1 uncultured Parabacteroides sp. | reverse complement strand
TAGAGCGAGGTGGGCATGTGTTAGCGGAGTGTGGAGGTATGATGTATTTGTGCCGTTCGTTGATGGATAAGGAGGGCATTACCTATCCTATGGTCGGAGTTCTTCCGCAAGAGGCTACGATGGAGAATATGAAGTTGCATTTAGGCTATCGTCTTTTGTGTGCAGATAATTATCAATTGCGCGGGCATGAGTTCCATTATTCGTCGGTCAAGAACGCAGATGCATCACTGAATACGTGTGCTGAATCTTGGATTGCACGCGGAACAAAGGTGGATGTCGCGCTTTATCGTTATAGAAATTTATTAGCTGGATATACTCATTTGTATTGGGCAGATCCGGCATCCAATGCCTGGTTCCTTGATTTTCTGTTGGGAAAATGGTAGGAAAAGAGGAATATCAGCATAATCTACATAAACTTAAAAGTAAAAACTTATAAACTCAAAAACTAATATGTCACAGATACAAGAAAAATTAGCCGCATTGCCGGAAGAGAAAAAAAGATTGTTTGAGCCGATATTCGGTTCGCTCGACACTTTTTATGAGGTGGTTTATTTAATTGCTAAGAACGAACATATGACAGAACAGGAGAAACCTGTACGTTATGAAGACCGGTTGCAGGTGATCCGTCAGATGCGTCGGAAAGTAGAGAGTTTGGTTGCTTCTTTTGGCTTGAATGGAGAAGAAATTGTAGCGGATATTGCCAGCGATTATTTTGAAGATTTTGTAGCCTATCGTGAGTTGGAAGTAACAATCACGAATGAACTTTTCCTTGACATTCTGCGGAAGATTGCGGCTCAATAAAGGAATCCATCAATAAACGATTTTATTGCTCCAAGATAATTGAAATAGGTGTAGCGGCATGGAAGATAAGACAAGGCATATTACCCGAAAAGTGGTTTGGGGTTATCTGTTGATATTACTGATAGCCATCTGCTCTGTGTATTATGTTTACACGATAATCCAGCAATTGGCAGTAGAAGAGAAGCCTGATACGCTGAATCGGGAAAAAGCTTATCTGGTGACCAATACCTTGTCTATGATTTACGAAAGTGAGGCCTTGGGTCAATTGGTGGGAATGCCAAAGAATGACTTGCGGAATTTTAACCGAACCATGCGGAAAGCACATCAAAATTTGGATTCATTGCGTGTGTTATTGACGGACTCCGTACTTCAATTGAAAGTCGATACAATTCAGAATCTATTAAAGCAAAAAAGGTGGAATACGCTTCGTCTACTCGAGACGTTGAATGAATGGAATGCCGGCAGGCTATATGTCGAGAACATCGAGAGAGTGATTGCTATACAAGATTCGGTTATTCGTCATCATAAACCGGATTCTATTGTGCCTACGGTTCGTGAAATTATAGAAGTACAACAAGATACTGTTATCATACCCAAGAAGAAAAAGGGTTTTTTCCAGCGCTTAGCGGATGCTTTTTCTCCGGGAAAACAAACAGAAGATACTAGCTTTGTAGTAAATACGACACGTAAGTTGGTGGCAGATACCATCCGGATTGATTATAACCCATCAGATACGATTGTAAGCATCTTGCGTAGTTTGCAAGATACTGTGGCAGGCCAACGTAAGCAATTATCGGACGTTTTATTGCAACGGGCTGCTAATTTGCGTTATAATAATATTTTGGTTACAAGCCGTATCAACCAGATGCTTAGAGCGATAGAGGAGGAAGAGATGGAAGAGTCGTTTGCGCGTGTACAACACAAACAATCTATTTTGCGTCAAACAACACGTACGATAGCTAGTGTTGGTTTAGTGGCTATTTTGGTGGCTATTGTTTTTCTGATTATTATTATCCGGGATATCTCCCGTAGTTACTATTATCGGCGGCAATTGGAGAAAGCAAAACAATATGCCGAAGACCTTTTGCAAAGTCGGGAAAAGTTGATTCTGACAATCAGTCATGATATTCGTGCCCCTTTGTCATCCATTATCGGTTATATTGAGTTGCTTTTGCGGCGTAATCCGGATGAGCGTCAGCGTTATTATTTGGATAATATGACCGGATCATCTCAGCATATTCTTTCGTTGGTTAATGACTTGCTGGATTATCATCGGTTGGAATCGGGGGAAATGGAGTTACACCCTGTTCCTTTTTCGGTTTCTATGTTGATGAAAGAAATTTATGATAGTTTTAAACCACTTGCCGAGGCTAAGAATTTGAGATTGAATTTGGATATGAAGCCGGAGTTCTCTGATTTGACTTATTTAGGTGATACGATTCGTCTCCGGCAGGTGGTGAATAATTTGCTTTCTAATGCGATTAAGTTTACTCCCGAAGGGGGTGTGACTCTGCGTGTGGCCATTCAGCAAAAAGAAGAACGAATGTATGAATTGGATGTAACGGTTTCGGATGCAGGTCCAGGAATTCCGGAATCGGAACAAGAACGAATATTCGGTGATTTTACTCGTTTGGCTGGTTCTGATAAAGTGGAAGGATTCGGATTGGGCCTTTCTATTACAAGACGTCTGGTCGATTTGTTGAAAGGTACTTTGAATGTACATAGTGTGGTAGGTCAGGGAAGTGATTTTATATTGACTATTCCGATGCCTCAGTCAGATAGGATAGATAGTAAGCCGCAATCAGTAGAAGAATCGGTAAGCGAGGAAACTGTTTTGCCTGTAGATCGGACGGTTTATTGTTTGCTGGTCGATGATGATGCCATTCAGCTGGCGTTGACTGAAGAGTTATTAAAACGAAGCCGGGTGGAGGTTGTTGGCGTATCGAATCCTTATAATGTGTTGGATATATTGCGGAATACAAAGTTTGATGCCATCATTACAGATATCCAGATGCCGGGAATGGATGGATATCATTTGTTGCGGATGATACGCGAATCTGGAATACCGGATACGGACAAGGTGCCGGTTATCGCTCTTTCGGCCAGTGTGGCGAACGAACATAGTCATTATATTGAGGCGGGGTTCACCGGTTTTTTAAACAAGCCTTTTACGGCGGAGCAATTGATAGCTTTGCTGAACAAACTGCTGGCTCTCCATTTAGAACCGGTTGTGAAGATTGATTTTTCTTCGTTGACAGCTTTTGCCGGTGAGGATGCAGTGGCTTCTGCTTCAATTTTGCAGACATTTACTGAAGAGACGACTAAAAGTATTCAGTTGCTACAAGCAGCGTTGGATATGGAAAAACGCACAGAAGCAGCTCGTCTTTCACACAAATTGATTCCGCTCCTTACGATGTTGGGGGCCAATAATCTGGTTCAGAAGCTTCGCATTTTGGAAAAAAATGATGATGAGCTGAGCGATGAAGGATGGAGGAATCTTCTAACGGAGGTGATTGAGAATGTGTCAGACATAGTGCTGCAAGCTAAAGCGAAATGTGGGTAATTGATACACATTGGGTGTGGAATAATTCTACACTTCTTCCTTGCAAAATTCCACAATTTCCCCATTCCTTTTCTGTAAAATGTGGATATAGATGGTTGTTAAGGTCTAAATTCATCTTTTTTTCAAGAAAAATGAAAAAAAGGAGAGGGGGAAAGAAGTTTGGCACGGATTTCGTATAGTATATAGTGACATACATAATAAGTGTTTCTACATTTATCCGTTTTTATAGGTTAAGTCTTACTCTAAAAGGTAAAAAGAGTAGTAAGTTAAAGTGTTTTTTTGATTAAGTCTGCTAATAAGAGGTTCCTCGTGAGAGAGAGCCTCTTTATTTTTTTAGATGCTGTTTTGAAAGTGTTGAAATGTTGGATATGTAGAGACCAGAGTGGATAATAAACTCTGGGTCTCTGCTTGTCTTTTTAAGAAATTATTTTCCCAAACTTTTTTTGATAACGGGAAGTTCTTTTTGGATATCCGCAATACGACGTGAATCGCTGGGGTGCGTACTCATAAATTCGGGAACCTTTCCTCCTGAGCCTGCCGACATTTTCTCCCAGAAATGAACGGCTACGTCCGGATTGTAGCCTGCCATAGTCATCAGAACCAGTCCCATGTAGTCCGCTTCACTTTCATGTTTACGTGAGAAAGGAAGCATCACACCATATTGTGCACCGATGCCGTATACCGAGCTGGCTACAGTTTGAACCGCCGCGCTTTTATTGGCTACTGCCGCACCTAAGATTTGTGCTCCGTATTGGGCTACTAATTGCTGGCTCATGCGTTCGTTGCTATGCTTGGCCACGGCATGAGCTACCTCGTGCCCTAATACTACGGCCAATTCGTCATCCGATTCCACAAGGTTCATTAATCCCTCGTACACTACAATTTTTCCGCCCGGCATACAGAAAGCGTTCACCTGGTCATCTTTTACCAAATTAAACTCCCAGGAAAAATTCTTGATTTCATCTTGCATACCATTCTGACGGAGATATTGCTCGGTAGCTGCTGCAATCTTTTTACCGACACGGGTTACCATTGCGGCATCTTTTCCCGAAGAACTTTTCTTGGCTGTTTTCATGTAATCTGAATACTGCGTCAGGCTGGCTGATAATACTTCTTGGTCACTAACCAATAATAATTGTTTTCTTCCGGTTAACGGAACGCTGCTGCATCCTCCGAGGAATGCCAATAAACAGATAAATGCTATCCATCGTTTCATAATTATCTCCTTTCATCTTTTAGTTTGTGAATTTTTGAGTTTGTAGGACTAACGATTTTTCTCTTTCAATAAATCTCGAATCTCTGTCAGAAGTTGAATATCGGCAGGAGGAGACGTTGGCTTGACTTCATTCTCTTTCTTTTTTGTCAATCGGTTTACAGCTTTTACCAACATAAATATCGCAAAAGCGATGATAAGAAAGTCGAACGTTGTTTGAAGAAAATTCCCATAGTTGATGGAAACCGCCGGGGAAATGACTTGGTCGCCCTCCATAACTGCCTCTTTCAATACGATTTTCAAGTCCTTGAAGTTGACGCCTCCTATCACTAAGCCAATACTTGGCATCACTAAATCATTTACTATCGAAGATACGATTTTACCGAATGCACCGCCTATAATGATACCTACTGCCATGTCAATCACATTGCCTCGCATGGCAAATTTCTTGAATTCTTGTATAAACTGTCCCATAAGATTTTGAATGATTAATTTTGTACACTTACTTAACTCAAAAATTATATTTTCGCGTAAAGATAGTGACTGGAAAATGATTTTCAAAATTTGTCCCAATGTTTTGTCTAAAAGCACCCATGCTTTGAATGAAAAGCACGCACCCTTTTCTTAGAAAGCATACACCCTTTTTCTAAAGAGGATGCGTGCTTTCTTTTAATAGATAGTGTGACAAAATGTCATATATCTGTTTTGGCATTTCTTTTGTGGAAAAGATTAGTGAATTGTTTAACTGAAAAAAATAAGAAAGGAATTTAGATATATGAATTTTAATAACTTTACAATTAAAGCGCAAGAAGCCGTCCAGCAGGCTGTGCAGCTGGTTACCCAAAATAACCAGCAGGCGATAGAGGGCGTTCATTTGCTGAAAGCTGTCATTATGACGGGCGAAAGCATTACGAATTTTGTCTTCCAAAAGCTGGGAATGAATCCGCAGAATATCGTGCGTGTAGTGGATGCCCAGATAGCATCGTTACCGAAAGTGTCGGGAGGTGAGCCTTACCTGTCGAATGAGGCGAATGCTATCTTGCAGAAAGCGATTGATTATTCTTCGAAGATGGGTGACCAGTATGTATCGCTCGAACCGATTCTGCTGGCCTTGTTTACGGAGAAGAGCAGTGCTTCGCAAATCTTGAAAGATGCGGGCATGACGGAGGCCGAATTGCGTAAGGCCATTGAGGAGTTGCGCAAGGGAAATAAGGTTACAAGCCAATCTGCTGAAGATACGTATGAGGCATTGAGCAAATATGCTATCAATCTGAATGAAAAAGCGCGGAGTGGCAAGCTGGATCCTGTTATCGGACGTGATGAGGAAATTCGTCGGGTACTTCAAATTTTGAGCCGGCGTACCAAGAATAATCCTATATTGATTGGAGAACCGGGAGTGGGTAAGACGGCAATTGCAGAAGGTTTGGCACATCGTATTATCCGGGGGGATGTTCCGGAGAACTTGAAATCGAAACAGATTTACTCGTTGGATATGGGTGCCTTGATTGCCGGTGCCAAATACAAAGGGGAATTTGAAGAACGTTTGAAGGCGGTAGTCAACGAGGTGATTAAGTCGGATGGCGAAATTATCCTCTTCATCGATGAAATTCATACGTTGGTTGGAGCCGGAAAGGGCGAAGGAGCCATGGATGCTGCCAATATTTTGAAACCGGCTTTGGCTCGTGGTGAACTTCGGGCTATTGGTGCGACAACTTTGGACGAATACCAGAAGTACTTCGAAAAAGACAAAGCCTTGGAGCGTCGGTTCCAGATTGTAATGGTCGATGAGCCGGACGAGTTGGATGCCATCTCTATTCTCCGTGGGTTGAAGGAGAAATATGAAAATCACCACAAGGTACGTATCAAGGATGATGCTATCATAGCGGCGGTTAAGTTGTCGAGCCGATATATTACCGACCGTTTCCTGCCGGATAAAGCCATCGACCTGGTGGATGAAGCCTGCGCAATGGTCAAGACTGAGCTGGACTCCATGCCCGCAGAGCTGGATGACCTGAACCATAAGATCACCCAGCTGCAGATCGAGCAGGCTTCTTTGCAGAAAGAAACCGATGAAATGTCCAAGCAGCGCCTTGCCGCCATCGAAAAAGAAATGGCCGAACTGCGCGATTCCTTCAATTCCAAGAAAGCTCAGTGGGAGAACGAGAAGAACGCCATCAATAAGGTGCAGAGCCTGCGCGCCGAGGTTGAAACCACCAAGGCCGAAATTGAAAAGGCGACCCGCAACGGCGATTACGCCAAGGCTGGTCAGCTGCAATACGGCAAACTGCCCGACCTGCAGCGCCAGCTGGAAGCCGAAGAAAAGATCGCTGCCGACAAGAAGGAGCAAAGCCTGCTGCGTGACCGCGTGACGGCCGAAGAGATCAGCCGCATTGTGGCCCGCTGGACCGGCATCCCTGTGGAGAAGCTGGTGGAGGGCGAGCGCGAAAAGCTGCTCCGCCTGCCCGAAGTGCTGCATCAGCGCGTGATCGGCCAGGACGAAGCCGTGCAGAAGGTTTCGGACGCTATCCTGCGCTCCCGCGCCGGCATTGCAAACCCGAACCGCCCCATTGGCAGCTTTTTGTTCCTTGGCCCCACGGGCGTTGGCAAGACCGAGCTGGCCAAAGCGCTGGCCCAGGCCCTGTTTGACGATGAAAAGAACATGGTTCGTATCGATATGACGGAATACATGGAGAAATTCAGTGTGTCTCGTCTGATCGGTGCGCCTCCGGGATATGTGGGTTATGAGGAGGGTGGTCAGCTGACTGAGGCTGTGCGCCGCCATCCCTACAGCGTTGTGCTGTTTGATGAGGTGGAAAAAGCCCACCCGGATGTGTTCAACATTCTGCTGCAAGTCCTTGACGATGGCCGTATTACCGACAGCCAGGGCCGTACCGTGGACTTTAAGAACACCATCATCATCCTGACCTCCAACCTTGGCTCTGACATCATTCTGGAAGACCTGGAAAAGAACCGTGCCAACGGCAAGAACGAACTGTCCGCCGAAGCGCGTGACAAGATCGACCTGCTGCTCAAGCGCCAGTTCCGCCCGGAGTTCCTGAACCGTCTGGACGATATTGTCTACTACAAGAGCCTGACCAAGGATGAGATTGGCGGCATTGTGGATCTGATGTTGGCTGACCTGCGCAGCCGCCTGGCTGACAAGCAGCTGAAGCTGGTTGTGACCGATGCAGCCAAGAGCGTGATTGTGGATGACGGCTATGACCCCATCTATGGTGCCCGCCCGCTGAAGCGGTATATCCAGGCCAACGTGGAAACCATGATCGCAAAAGAGATCATCGGCGGCAACCATGTGCCCGGCGATACCCTGACCGTGGACGCCGAAAACGGCAAACTGGTCCTGCGCTAAGCGCAAAGCGTTCAGCAATGCTGTACAAATAACCTAAGGCAACACCGCACAATTCCCGCCTTGCGGCTTAAGCACCGCTCCGGCAGCTGCGGCACGGCATCTGCGTTGCC
>URGO01000141.1 GCA_900547435.1 uncultured Parabacteroides sp. | reverse complement strand
CGGCAACTTCTTCCGGCTTCTGTAGGCGAAGGGCGTTGTATATGAAACGCATCCGTTTCGGATCGCTCTCAAGTACGGCTACTTCATGTTCAAAACTAAGTAAATCGGTGAAGAAAGATCCCATCTTCCCTGCACCCAATATCAATATTTTCATTATCAGTAATTGTTTAATGTATTAATGTGTCCATAATAATGTGCCAATGTACCAATTAAAGAGAATGTCCCATTGGCAAATTGGCATATTAGCTCATTGGCACATTATTATTATTGTTCATTCATGATGATCATCTGCTGGCGGACGGATTCTTCATGGATTTCTTTCAAGATTTCTTTTACAAAGTCCGTACTCAAATCCATCTGCTCACCCATATTGGAACGCTTTTCCAGAATTTCGCTGTAGCGCGGTGATTGCAGGATTGGCATATTGTGCTCTTTTTTGTACACGCCGATCTCGCGGGAGATACGCATACGTTTAGCCAGCAGTTCCAGTAGTTGTTCGTCGATACCGTCGATCTGGCGGCGGAGTTCAGCCAAGTTTTCCGTTGTCTGGTTGGAGTCGCGGATAACCAATAAATTCAGAACGTAATCCAATACATCCGGTGTGATCTGCTGTGAAGCGTCGCTCCAAGCGCAATCGGGGTTGCAATGCGATTCGATGATCAAACCATCGAAACTCAAGTCCATAGCCTGCTGGCAGAGAGGAGCGATCAGTTCGCGTTTGCCTCCGATATGGCTCGGATCACAGAAAATAGGCAGGTTCGGCATGCGGCGACGAAGTTCGATGGGGATATGCCAGAGCGGGAGGTTGCGGTACATCTTCTTATCATAAGAGCTGAAACCGCGATGGATGGCTCCCAGACGACGGATACCGGCACCATAGAGACGCTGGAAAGCTCCGATCCACAGTTCCAAATCCGGGTTGACCGGGTTTTTGATTAATACAGGGATGTCAACACCTTTCAGCGCATCGGCAATCTCCTGTACGGCGAACGGATTTGCTGAGGTGCGGGCTCCGATCCACAAGATATCTATTCCGGCTTTCAAGGCTTCGAACACGTGGTCTTTTGTAGCTACTTCGGTTGCCACATACATGCCTGTTTCTTCTTTTACTCTTTTCATCCACGGCAGACCAATCACGCCGATTCCTTCGAATCCTCCGGGTTTAGTACGGGGTTTCCAAATTCCGGCACGGAATATCTTGATTCCTTTGGATGCCAATCCGTGGGCAGTTTCCATTACTTGTTCTTCAGATTCGGCGCTGCAAGGTCCGGCTATGACAATCGGACGTTTCGGGTCAACGCCTGGCAGCAAGATTGATTCTAATTCCATTTGTTCCATATCTTTTTTAGTTTATTAGTTTATTTGTTTTTGAGTTAACAAGTTGACAAGTTGACAAGTTGACGAGTTGACAAGGCTTTTCTCGTCTCTTGTTTCCTATAGCCTTGTTTCCTCTGGCCTTGTTCCCTATAATCTTGTTTCTTTAATTCTTCTTAATGCTTCCGCCAGCATATCCTGGTTGCAACAGAGGGAGATGCGGATGAAGCGATTTCCTTTGCTTCCGAAGATAAATCCCGGAGTCAGGAATACATTGGCGCCATACAGCACTTTGTCTGCCAGTTCCTCGCTTCCGGAATAGGATTCCGGGATGCGTCCCCAAAGAAACATGCCGACTTGTTTTTCATCATAGGTGCATCCTAACGTATGCATGATTTCTCCCGCTAATGCCCGGCGGCTGCGGTAAACTTCATTCATACGGTCATACCAGGCTTGGGGGGCAGCCAAGGCCTCGACCGCCGCATATTGCATCGGCTTGAATTGTCCGGAGTCAATGTTACTCTTTACCTTTAAGACCCATTGGACGAACTGGGCATTCGAAGCCAGCATGGCCATACGCCAGCCCGGCATGTTGTGGGCCTTGCTCATCGAGTTCATCTCGATGCAGATATCTTTTGCGCCCTCAATGCTCAGGATGCTTAGCGGATGCTTGTTCAGGATGAAGCTATATGGATTGTCGTTACATATAATAATATGGTGTTTCCGTCCGAAATCCACCAGTTTCTGATAAAGCTCCACACTGGCGTTTGCTCCCGTAGGCATATTCGGATAGTTGGTCCACATAAGTTTTACGTTTGACAAATCCATCTTTTCCAATTCTTCGAAATCGGGTTGCCAGCCTAACTCCTCTTTCAGTTCGTACGGAATCAGACGCGCCTGGACCAAATTGCTGACCGAACTATAGGTCGGATATCCCGGATTGGGGACCAGTACCCCGTCGCCCGGATTCAAGAATGCCAGCGAGATATGCAGGATTCCCTCTTTTGAACCAATCAACGGCTGGATTTCATTTTTCGGATTCAGTTCCACGCCATACCATTTCTTATACCAGCCGGCAAAGGCTTCGCGCAATTCCGGAATACCGACATAAGGCTGATACCCGTGTTCGTTGGCATTCCGTGCGTGTTGGCACAGTGTTTCGATGGTCTCGTCAGAAGGAGGTAAGTCCGGACTGCCGATTCCTAAGTTAATTACATTCTTTCCGGCGGCGTTCATCTCAGCCACCTCTTTCAGCTTCTTGGAGAAATAATATTCCTGTACACTATTGACACGGTCTGCAGGAACTATTTTACAATCCTTGTCTTCCTTCTTCATATTCGCCTAATATTTTTAAGTCCTTTGTTAATGGCCGTATCGCGTCGAGCGCTTGTCTATATCGTGTATAATCATTGAAGGTTAAGTTGATATAGAACAGATATTCCCATTCACGACCGATAATGGGCAACGATTGGATTTTCGACAGATTCATGTCATAAAACGAGAGTACCGAAAGCACTTTGGAGAGGCTTCCAGCCGTGTGAGGAAGAGCGAATACGACCGAAGCCTTGTTCTTTGTACAATCTTTCATCATCTCATCGGCGGTCCATCGGTCGGCAATAGCAAGAAATCGAGTGAAGTTGCGTTTGTTTGTCTCTATACCTTCCGCCAAGACCTCCATGCCGTAAATATCGGCGGCCAGCTTTCCGCAGATAGCTGCGTGTCCTTGCAGCTTCTGTTCGGCTATCCAACGGGCACTTCCGGCGGTATCTTCCTTTTCTACAATCTTCGCGTAGGGAATCGTATCCAAAAACTCCGTACATTGCATCAATGCGATAGGATGGGAGTTCACTTCTTTTACATCTTCCAGTTTTGTTCCCGGTAATGCTACCAGCGAGTGGGAGATGCGCAATTTGTATTCCCCGATGATGCTGAGTCCGCTTTCCCGTATCAGCTCATGATTCTGAAGCAAACTTCCGGCGATGGTATTTTCGATGGCCATCATGCCTACAATCGACGGGTCGCGCCGGATAGAAGTAATCACATCGCGAAAGGTATTGCACGGGATAGTTTCTACTTCATCCTGATCGAAATACCGGCGTGCCGCAATGTCGTGATACGAACCTGCAATTCCTTGTATTGCTACTTTTCTTTCCATTCTTTTTTGTTTTATGTCTATTCACAAAAAAAGTCCCGCCTTAACAGGCAGGACTTCATATTGTTCATTGATTACATACATTTGATTATCTTCAACGCATTACATACAAACTCCTGCCTTCACCTTGCTATAAAAGTAAAAGTAATAAAAGTAATATGTAAAGCTAAATCGTGTCATGTTTTCTTTTGTTCTTTTATTTTGGGAGCAAAAGTAACAAATTTTCTGTATATGCAAGAAAAAAATGATATTTTTTTTACTTTCGTTTGTTTTTTAATTGTGCAGACCCTTATTTTTCAGGTATTCGAGTAGGTCTTTGGGGCGGTCTGTCTGAATCAAGGTAGCTCCTTGTGAGATAATCCATCCCCATGCTTCCTCTTTTTTCCCTTCTTCGACGGCAAGGTCGTCATCGTGGCTTGCATTCAAGGAAGGCCATAATGAGTTAATCCAGATTTTTGTAGAGGATTTTCTGATTTTTTCCAGCAAACGGGCCACTTCAGGGGTGTATGATTGAAAACAGCATTCGATAGCCGTTGGCGATACTTTTAGGAATTCGTCCACTCGTTCGGCCGCATCAGGCTGATCCAAGCCGATGATTGGCATATAGATTACCTTTTCCAGTACATCCCCGTTCTCTTTTTTGATTTTTGACAAAGGAAATCCCGATTTGATGACTACCTGTTGTGTGGTTCCACTTTGTTCGGTAAGTGCATATACCTCCTTGAAATAATCATATCCTTTGTCTACATTAATCAGTATTTTCCCTTTGCACAAGTCCAGAACCTCCTCGAAAGTCGGAATGAGATGCCGGGTAACAATTCCCAATCCGTTTTTTAAGTGGAACTTACGGATCTCAGCAAGCGTATAATCAGAGGGCTTTCCGGTACCATCGGTAGTACGGTCGATGGTCTCGTCGTGCATTAGAATCAAATGACCGTCTTTGGTCATTTTTAAATCGATTTCAATCATGTCAACACCCATTTCGATGCAGTTCCGGAATGCTTGTAGCGAATTTTCCGGTGCGTTGCGCCAATCGCCGCGATGAGAAACGACTAAAACCTGTTTGGACTTTGCGTCATTCAGTTTTTGAATAAGCGTTTGTACACGCTCTTGCGCTGAAAGTGTGCAACATAAGGCTAATAAGCCAAAAATTAAAGTAGAAAGCTTCTTCATAAAATATAGTGTATTTTTATACAAAGATAAATGATTAATATGGAAAATTCTAATCTAAATATAATTTCGGTTCGAAATTTTGGTGTCCTTGCCTTTATTGTAGTAGAATATAGGGATATATTTTTCGTCTAACAGTTGTGTACTTTGCGTCTAACGGCCGTGACCGTTTCGTCTAACAGCCGTTAGACGCAAGTTGCACAGCTGTTAGACGATTTTTTTGTCCATATTTTTCCCATTTATATCGGCTGAAAAATATTTTTTTATGGGCTTATCGAATGTTTTTTGCGGATATTACACTACTTTTTGTCCCGGCTTTAAGCGCAGCATGGCTTCCGGAACGGCTTCCCGAATATGTTCTACCAGGATTTTAGAGAGCGCATGGCGGATAAAGTCGCGCCGGGTGACAAAATAGATTTCGCGTGTGGGGCGCGGGATGGCGAAGGGACGGATCAGTTCCTTTTGTTTGTCACACAATTGGAATGTGGCAAGCTCGGGGATAAACGTCATGCCATAGCCGCTTTCCACCATGTGCATGAAGGTCTCCAGGCTTCCTAAGCGGTAGGCGGCTTGGTGAAGTTTGACCTTTTCCCGTTGGCAGAAGCGCATCAGCTGGTCGCGGAAGCAATGCCCTTCGTCAAGAAGCCATAACCGCTCATCGCTGATGTCGGCAGAGCGGATAAGCTCGTTCTTGAAGACGGATTCGTTACGCGAGACATAGCCGAAGAACTCTTCATAATAGAGTAGTGTCCCTTGCAGGTTGGATTCGGTCGGGGCATTGGCTATGATGGCCGCATCTATATCTCCTTTTGTAAGAGCTTCCAGTGTGGGGGCCGTCTGCATTTCTAAGATACGGATGTCCAGTTCCGCGTGTTGCTCGGCAATGTGTTGCAGGAAGCGCGGAAGCAGGTAGGGGGCGATGGTCGGGAGCACCGCCAGGCGGAAGGAACCTTTCAGCGATTGCTCCTCTTCGGAGACGATGTCTTTGATAAGCGAAGCCTGATAAACCACTTTGCGGGCTTGTTGGAGAATCTTCTTCCCGGCCGGAGTGGGGCGTACCGGTTGGATGGAACGGTCGAACAACTTAACCCCCAATTCGTCTTCCAGTTTTTGAATCATCATGCTTAGCGTGGGCTGGGTCACACGGCAATGCTCGGCCGCCTTGGCAAAATGGCGGTAATGTTCTACCGCCAGGATATATTCCAATTGTTGAATAGTCATATCTTTTTTGAGTTTTTGTTGATACGTATTTACATGAAACCAATGAACGGTATTTCAAAATGGGAACAATAATGGTAGTACCGCTATCATAACCAAGCCCATAATGATTTGCAGGGGCAATCCTACCTTTACATAATCTTTGAAAGTATATTGTCCGGCTGGCATGACCAACGCATTCGGGGGTGTAGAGAAAGGTGAAGCGAAACACATGCTGGCGGCAACCGTAACGGCAAATAGAAACGGTATCGGACTAACATCTAATTGGAGGGCGCTTTGCAAGGCTATCGGAGCCATCAGCAATGCGGTTACGGTGTTGCTGATAAACATGGTCATCAGCGAAGTGGTAAAATAAATGCCGGCTAAAAGTACCAGCGGACCATACCCTCCGATACTCTGCACCAATGTCGTAGAGATATAGTCGGAAGCTCCGGTCTTTTCCAAAGCGAGAGACATGGGCATCATGGCTCCGAAAAGGACAATCGTTTCCCAATTGATGGTTTTATAAGCGGCTTCTACACTACGAATACATCCGGTTATAATCATCAATACGGCGGCAATCATGACGGATGTTACCGGCTCGACCGGGATAAAGTCGAATACCATCATGGCAATCATGGCAATCATAATCAGTGCGGCTACCGGCGCTTTGTAATCCAATGTCACTTTGGCGGCCTCCTCCAAAGGCTGGCCGAGTACGACCCAATTCTCCTCTTCATTCGAAAGGCGTGCGATGTCTTTCCAATCGCCTTGTACTAAAAGGACATCGCCATCGTGCATCCGTTCGTTTCCCAGGCTTTGTAGGAGATATTCTTTTTTTCGGCGGATTCCTAATACATTTACATTATATTTATCCCGGAATCCGGCCTCTTTTACGGTCCGGTTGATTAATCGGGAAGACGACATCAGCAGGACTTCGGCGATACCGATATCATAAAATTCTAAAGAAGCTGAGTCTTCACGCGCCTCTTCGGTTACATGTCCGTCAAGCAGGACTAATTTATAGTCATTGGCTAATTTGCCGACTTGCATGGGGTCTCCTGAAATATAGATGATATCTTCTACTTCCAATACCGTGTCGGGGGCCGAAAATTGTCTTAATGTATGCAGAAACCGGTGTTGAGCCATGTTTTTGCGCCGGATTTCTAAAATGTTCAGTCCATACTTGCGGCGCAAATCGAGTTCGATGATTGTTTTTCCTAAGATAATGGAATTTTCAGGTACCTGTACACGGAAGAGGTTGCTGGATAAACCATATTCTTTTACTAACGCATTGAGCGATTTTCCATGATGATCTTTCCCTTTTCCTTTACGCTTTTCGGAGAGAAACCATTTGGATAAGGGAAGTAGCACGATGATTCCTACTGAAACACAAATGAGTCCTACCGGCAGGAACGAGAAGAAAGAGAGAGCCCCGAATCCGGCTTGCTCTAACGTGTCAGAGATGATTAAGTTGGGCGGAGTTCCGATTAGTGTCATCATCCCTCCCATACTGCTTGCAAAGGCTAAAGGCATCAGCAGACGGCTGGGGCTGATGCCGGCACTCATGGCCATGCTGACAACTATCGGAAGCATTAAAGCGACAGTTCCCGTGTTACTGACGAATGCACCGATGGCCGATGTGGCAAGCATTACTAATAAGAAGAGCCGGAATTCGCTTTTCCCTGCCAGCTTCAATATTTTACTGCTAATCATTTTGGCCAATCCGGTCTGGAAGATACCTCCGCCAACGACAAAAAGACCGACCATCATGATTACTACCGAGTTGGAGAATCCGGAAAGTGCTTCTTCCGGTGTGAGGATATGAAATATCAACAAGGCAAGTAAAGCGCAGATAGCAACTAAGTCCGAACGGACTTTTCCGCTCATGAAGAAGATTACCGAGACAATTAGAATCAGAAAGATTATCAACATAGCTTTTTCTTTTGACGATTTGTGAGGACAAAAATAATGATTTCTCTGCAAAATCTATACCTATTATAATAGGTAGATTCTTTGAAAAGTGTTATTTTTGTCTGGTCAATAAACTTATTGTGTATGACGCCTCATATTTTAATAGTAGAAGATGACGTTACCTTTTCCTTAATGTTGAAGACTTGGTTAGGGAAAAAGAATATTCAGGTAGATACCTATACGACTGTCGGAGATGCGAAAAAAGCCTTGGAGGAAAAGACTTACCAACTGATTCTTTCGGACTTGCGCTTGCCGGACGAGGATGGTATAAACCTGTTGAAATGGCTTAAGGAAAATCATTCGGAGGTGCCGCTGATTATGATGACCAGT
>URGO01000140.1 GCA_900547435.1 uncultured Parabacteroides sp. | reverse complement strand
CGCGCGGCGTTCCCCGACCGATGAGTTTTTATCCTGTTTGCTAACGAATCGTTGCGTTTCTATTTGGATTCTTCACGCTTTAGCCTTTAGAGAGGATATATTTAAAATGTATGTACATAATGATATCTGGGACGTTACTTGCGTAGTTCCTAAAAATGAGTACAATATATATTATTTTCCTCTTCGAGTTTTAAACCTCATACAGGCATCCAATTCAGTTTGAAGTATCAGTCAGTTTGCAAAACGGGTTGTTAACACCACAAAGATATTGACCTTACAACAAACTGTATATATAAGACTCCTTTCGGAGAATTATATCATAAAGAGAGGGAGGCATTACCGTAATTCGAGCAAATATTGTATATTTGCAGCGAAGAAGGCTGTTCTCTCCTTACTCAATCAGAGCCTATTTATTAGAGAGCTTAGTACACTCTAAAGATACAAATTATTATTGAACTTCGAGTTCGGAACAAGGCTAAAGTGAGGGAGGCGGTCTTCTTTTTTATTCTACAGGCCTAAAAATCGCAGATTTTTATGTAAGTTTGTGGATATTTTATCAGAAATAAAATAGAAAAGACTATGCAAGCCATTATATTAGCAGCAGGAATGGGGAAGCGTCTTGGGGAACTGACCAAAGAGAATACAAAGTGTATGGTTAAAGTAAATGGCGTCTGTCTGATAGATCGTCTACTGAACCAGCTTTCCTTGCTTCATTTGGAGCGTATAATCATAGTAATCGGTTATAAAGCAGAAAAGTTGCGGGAACATGTGGGTGATTCTGTCGGGCAAACACCGATTGAATACATATATAATCCTGTATATGATAAGACCAATAATATTTATTCCCTTTATTTGGCAAAAGAGGAGTTACAAAAGGAAGATACTCTTCTTGTCGAATCCGATTTGATATTTGAAGATTCGTTATTCCGTAAGATAATTGAAAACCCTTATCCGAATTTGGCATTAATAGCTAAGTATGAACCGTGGATGGATGGGACAATGGTTTGTTTGAATGAAGAGAATGACATTGTAGATTTCATTTCGAAGAAGGCTTTCCGGTATAGTCAGATTGATACTTATTATAAAACCGTCAACATTTACAAATTCAGCAAAGAGTTCTTGCGCTCCCAGTATGTTCCTTTCTTGGAAGCTTATAGTAAGGCCTTGGGAAATAATGAATATTATGAGCAAGTACTTCGGGTTATCACGCTTTTGGATAAATGCGAGTTGAAAGGGTTGCCTTTGGATGGGGAACGTTGGTATGAAATAGATGATGTTCAGGATTTAGATATAGCAGAAACCATTTTTGCCGAAGGGAAAAGACAGCTGAATCTTTATCATAAACGTTATGGAGGGTATTGGCGTTTCCCAAAATTGAAAGATTTCTGTTATTTGGTGAATCCTTTCTTCCCACCTCAAAAGATGCGGGATGAAATAAAAGCCAACTTTGATACGTTATTGACCGAATATCCTTCAGGTATGTCGGTTAATACCTTGATTATGGCAAAGAACTTTGGTTTAAAGCAGGATTACGTGGTAGTAGGAAACGGAGCGGCTGAGTTGATTAAGAGCTTGATGGAGCATATATCCGGCAAAATAGGCATCATTTATCCTACGTTCGAAGAATATCCGAACCGATGTGACCAGGAAATAGTTCCGTTCCTGCCTCAGAATCCGGACTTTCATTATACAGCTGCTGATTTAATGGAGTATTATCAGGATAAGGACCTGTCTATGTTGTTGCTGATTAATCCGGATAATCCTTCCGGCAATTTCATCCCTTTGCCGGAGTTAATGATTTTATTGGATTGGACGAACGAACAGCAAATACAATTTATCTTGGATGAATCGTTTGTAGACTTCTCGGACGAGAATCGAAAGAATACCTTGTTGAGGAATGAACTTTTGGAGAAATATTCGCAACTCATCGTGGTAAAAAGTATCTCTAAATCCTATGGCGTGCCCGGGTTGCGTTTGGGATTGGCGGCTTCGTCCGATAAAAACCGTATCGGGCAGATGAGGAAAGATGTCAGCATTTGGAATATCAATTCGTTTGCCGAATTTTATATGCAGATTTATAGCAAATATGATGCAGATTATGCCATAGCGTGTGACCGCTTCAAGGAGGAACGGGATTTGTTTTACCGGGAATTGCAAGAAATAGACTATCTGCGTGTGATTCCGTCCCAAGCTAATTACTTTTTGTGTGAAGTAACAGGCCGTTTCTCATCATCAGAACTGGCGGCAACCTTGTTGCAACGTTATAATTTGCTGATAAAAGATTGCGGTTCCAAGTCTGCCTTTGCCGGGAAAAATTATATCCGGCTGGCTATCCGGAATCGGGAAGACAATAGTTGTTTAGTAAGTAAATTAAAAGAAATAAAATATGAAAATCATAGACTTTAAAACAATATCAGAGCAGCATTTTTCCCCTTTGCAATGCATCGAATGGGTGGAATATATATTGAAGCATAAATATGAATGCTATCTTCCGGCTAAAATAAGTTTAAGTATGGGGCATAATATTTTCATGAATACAATGCCCTCTTATATTCCTATGATACAACGGCATGGGGTCAAACTCGTATCTCGTTATCCGGATCGAACGCCGACTTTGCTTAGCGAGATTATGTTGTATGATTCTACTGATGGTACAGCTTTGGCTTTAATGGACGGGACTTGGATTACGGCTATGCGAACTGGGGCGGTTGCTTCTTTGGCCATCAAAACATTGCAACGAAGTGATGCGCGGAGCTATGCTTTCATGGGATTAGGCAATACGGCTCGTTCAACTTTGTTGTGTTTAGCTGAATTATTTAAAGGTAGGGATTTATTTATCAAACTGCTTGCTTACAAAGGTCAGGAGACCCTTTTTCAAGAGCGGTTTAAGGGTTATCCGAATCTGCATTTTGAAGTCTGTCAGGATACGGAATCATTGATTGGCGGGACGGATGTAGTGATTTCTTGCATTACGGCTGCTGATCATATTATTGCACCGGATTCTTGTTTTAAGGAAGGGGTTTTGGTTGTTCCGGTACATACCAGAGGTTTTCAGAATTGTGATTTGTTTTTCGATAAAGTATTTGCCGATGACACAGGACATGTCAAGGAGTTTAAGTATTTTAATAAATTCAAGAATTATGATGAGTTTGCTCATGTGCTTTTAGGTGAGAATCCTGGGCGGGAAAATGACCGGGAACGTATATTGGCTTATAACATCGGCATATCTCTCCATGATATTTATTTTGCCTCTCAGATATATGATGCGATAGGCTCGTCAGCTAAAGAATTGATTTTGGAAAATGAAACGAAAAAGTTTTGGTTATGACCGATGGATTGAAACAAGAGCTTAGAGCACGTTTTAACCCGGACGGTTCTCTTTTGCGCCGGCAACAGATGCGTATGCTGGAATTATTGGAGGCCATTGATAAGGTTTGTAAGAAACATGATATTCCTTATTGGCTGAGTTCGGGGACCTTAATCGGAGCGGCACGTCATCAGGGATTTATTCCATGGGACGATGATTTGGATATAGAGATGCTTCGTTCGGATTATTTGCGTCTGATAAAGATTTTACCCCAAGAACTTCCAGATAAGTTTGTTTTGCAAACTCATGAAACAGACCCGAATTATATCTTTGTTTATGGAAAATTGCGGGATAAGGATTCTTATTTGGAGGAGACAAATACGTATGACCGGATTTGGCAATACCAAGGGATTTATATTGATATCTTTCTCTTGGAACCGATTCCTTATCTGTTGGCCTGGATAGGCGGACATCTGCAAGGGCAAATCTACAATCAGTTAAACAATAAAGCTTTGAATGTGGAAACTATGTTGCGTCGGATTCAGCTTATTTATAAATTTAATACACATATCGGTTTCCCGATTTTGCGTTTCCTTTCGAAACTTTGGCCCAATAAGGCATTGCGGCATACGTTTGGGACTCCTTATTTCAAACCTCGGAACTGGGGAGATATATTTCCTTTGTCCGAGATGGAGTTTGAAGGAAAAAAATTCCCTGTTCCACATAATACGGATGTTTTTCTCCAGAAACTTTATGGAGATTATATGCAATTGCCTGATTTGAATTCTATACATCCGCATTATTCTAAGTTAGAGTTTTACAAATAATAGAAACGCTTATGAACTCCGCATTAGTAGATGTTGCCGTATTGATTCTTTTCTTCAACCGGCCGGAGCCGTTGGAGAAAGTATTTGAGCAGGTCCGTAAAGCGAGACCGGCAAAACTCTTTTTGTATCAGGATGGTCCGAGGGGCGAGCGGGATTTGCCGGGAATCGAGGCTTGTCGGGAAGTGGTGGGCCGGATTGATTGGGAGTGCGAGGTGCATCGGCTTTTCCAGGAAAAGAATTACGGATGTGATCCTTCGGAATATCTGTCCCAGAAATGGGCGTTTTCGATGGTCGATAAGTGTATTGTCTTGGAAGATGATGATGTCCCGTCTCTTTCTTTTTTTCCGTTCTGCAAAGAATTATTGGATAAGTATGAGCATGACCCGCGTATCAGCATGATTGCCGGGTTCAATCCGGAGGAGATTACTCCGGGTATTTCGTCCGATTATTTCTTTGCCTCAACTTTCTCAATTTGGGGCTGGGCAAGCTGGAGGCGCGTGATAGATACGTGGGATGAGCACTATTCTTTTCTGGATGACAAAGAAAACATGCGTTTGCTGGAGAATCTGATTCAGACGCGGAAGTTCCGGAAGGATTTTATCTATATGTGCCAGCGCCATCGGGAGAATAAGAAAGCCTATTATGAAACGATTTTCCACGCTTCGATTCTTTTTAATTCCGGGTTGAGCATCGTTCCTACTCGGAATATGATTAATAACCTGGGGGCTACGGTTGATTCCACTCATTTTAAAGGGTCAATCCATACGATGCCTAAGGGGTATCGGAGAATCTTCACCATGAAGCGTTATGAGGTGGATTTCCCTTTGAAACATCCGCGTTATGTCATAGAGAATACGGCATATAAGGAAAGTGTCTATCGGATTATGGGATGGAGGCATCCCTGGATTAAAATAGCCCGTTCGTTCGAGGAATTGTTTCTGAACTTGCGTTACGGTAATTTCTCTCTGATAAAAGATGCTATTATCCACCGGGTGAATAAATGGTTGAAACGAGACCGACATTTATAAAAAGTAGTTGGTAGTTAGTAGTTGGTAGTTAGAATGAGAAAATAATCATTCCCTACAAACTACTAACTACTAACTACAAACTACTCGGTTTTATGCCATTTTGAGTCCGATAATCGATGCAATCAGTGTTGTAATAAAGAAAAGGCGGGCAAACGAGGCGGGTTCGTGCAGGAAAAAGATACCGAGCAGCACCGTTCCTACCGCACCGATTCCGGTCCAGACCGGGTAGGCCGTTCCGATGGGCAAGGTCTGTACGGCTTTGGCCAGGAGCACCATGCTAAGTGTCAGGCTGATTAGAAAACCGGCTCCCCACAAGTAATATTCCGTTCCTGTTACCATTTTCATCTTTCCCAAGCAAAAGGCAAAGCCCGATTCGAATAGTCCGGCAATGATTAGGATAATCCAATTCATGTTCTCTATCTCTTTTAATGAATAAATGCCCACAAAGATAGTTCCTTTTTTGCGCTTAAAATAGCAATTTGTCAAAATGTCAAATTATCCCTCGAAATACGCCGTTTTTTCGGACTCCGGTCCGGATGGTGCGGAACGAAGGCCTTCTCAGCGAGTTGAGCGGGCTGTTTTTTGAGATAAACGATTGGTTATTATTCTTTTGCAAGAGATTTTCCTGATTCGGAAATTTTTTCATTCTACGCGAAAATAGGGAGGAAAAGAGTCGGCAAGTCCCCGTTTGAGGAAAAAAGATAGGGTATTTTCCTCCAGCAAACCCTTATTTTTCCATAAAAATCGGATATTTGAGAAAATTCATGCCGACCTTTCTCGTCAATGGTCGGCATAAACGAAGACAAACATAGGCATAAATCCGCAAAAACATAGGGAGAAATGAGCGGAATAGTCCGATTATTCCCCCAAAGAAGGCTTTGTTTTTTGCTATTTCGTCTCGTTTTCTTCAAATAGGAGTTAGCCCGAAGGCGTGAATTTGAAAATTTTGCCGGAAAATGAAGGCGTTTGCTTTCTTTTTGGAAAATGCAACAAAGAGAAAACTTATTTTACGAATGTCCAATAGTTTTCCGGCGTAATTACCTCATACGTGAAGTCCGGATAAGAAGTCGCAAATGTTTTGGGCGGAGTACTTTTGGCTTTTCCATTCCATTTAAATTCGAATGTATGTAATATCCCGTCTTGTTCTTCTATTAAGTCGATTTCTTGTTGCTCATGAGTCCGCCAGAAATACAACTGGGCAAAATTGAATGAATAAGCATTCCGTTTGATACGCTCACTTACCATCAGATTTTCCCACAAAGCTCCAACGTCATTCCGTAATTCTAAAGGAGCAAAATTAGATAAAACCGCATTTCTTATACCATTATCATAGAAATAAATCTTTTTCCCTTTCTTGATTTCATTGCGCAAATTGCGGCTAAAGGAATCTAATCTGAATATAACAAAGCATTTTTCCAATAAATTGATGTACGTTTCAATAGTGCTCCTGTCTACCCCCAAAAGATTGCTTAATTCATTGTAAGAAACCTCGCTCCCCAATTGCAAAGCTAAGGCGCGAACTAATTTTTGGATAAGTTCAGGTTTCTTGATGCCACGATAGGAAAACAGGTCTTTGTATAAATAATTATTGGTTAGCATCATTAAAGTGCGCTTCGCATCACCTGGTTCAGTTACTACTTCCGGATATAATCCGTATATCATTCGATTCCCAAGCAATCGGTTTTCTTCCCGTTCTGAGGTGTTTCCTGCCAACTCAGATAGAGAGAATGGGAACAGATTGTACTCTATTAATCGTCCTGTTGCAGGTTCATTAATCTCATCAGCCATACTCAGAGATGAAGAACCCGTTACAACAACTTGTGTATTTAATTTCAAATCTCCGATGATCTTTAGGGTTAAACCGATATTTTTCACGCGTTGGGCTTCATCAATAAATACTAAATCATAAGGAGATAAAAGTTCTTTCAACTCAGTAGAAGTTTTCCCTTCTAACAACAGAATATCATCTGTGTTATCACAATTCAAAGAAAGTATTTTGTCTTTCTCTTTTTGTAGCTCAGAAAGCAAGGTCGTTTTGCCGACTTGTCGTGCTCCTAACAAAAGAATGACTTTCTTTCGTCTGAAATCTGCTATAATAGAATCTTTTATTATTCGATTAATCATACGGAAACTTTTCTGCAAAAGTAATGAAAAATATTCTCAAACCGCAAAATTTGGCCGAAAATTGCGGTTGTATCCGCAAAATTCGGCCAAATTTTGTGGTTTGGATTATGTTATTCGGTTTTATCGAATAATATTTTGTTTTTGGAAAGTACTAATTACTTTTACAAAAATTGTATTAGGTACCGCTTGATTATTGTTTCTTTCCAAAAAACTCCGTACTTTTATGGCCGATAAAAACGGAATAAATATGAAATCATCATTGATACTTACAGGTGGTTTGGCTCTGCTTGCGCCCAATCTGTTGCAGGCGGCCGGGCCTAAGGGCCATTCGGCGGAGGAAAAGCCGAATGTGATTTTTATTTACGCGGATGATTTGGGGTATGGCGATTTGGAATGCTATGGTGCTACACGGGTGCAGACCCCGAATGTGAACCGGTTGGCGAACGAGGGAATCCGCTTTACCAATGCCCATGCGACCGCATCGACCAGCACGCCTTCGCGTTATGCGATGCTGACCGGCGAATATGCCTGGCGGAGGCCGGATACAGACATTGCGGCCGGAAATGCCCAAATGATTATCCTTCCCGGTCAGTTTACCTTGGCGGATTTGTTTAAGAGTGCCGGTTATGCTACGGCGGCTATAGGTAAATGGCACTTGGGATTGGGCGATAAGACCGGCGAGCAGGATTGGAACGCTCCGCTTCCGGCGGCTTTGGGCGATTTGGGCTTCGATTACCATTATATTATGGCGGCTACGGCCGACCGTGTCCCGTGTGTGTTTATCGAGAATGGCATGGTGGCCAATTATGACCCTTCCGCGCCGATAGAGGTGAGTTATGAGAAGAATTTCGAAGGCGAGCCGACCGGACGGGATAATCCGGAGGAGCTGTATACCCTGCAGCCCAGCATCGGGCTTGATATGTCTATCGTGAACGGTATCAGCCGGAGCGGG
>URGO01000139.1 GCA_900547435.1 uncultured Parabacteroides sp. | reverse complement strand
ATTACCTATTGAACAATTCGAAAGCAAAATACATCCCGACGATATCCTTGTATGGAAAAATGAATTGACGCAAACCCTAGAGCGGATAGGGATTCACCCCCTCATTCAAATACGGATACAAGATCCGCAAGGAGAATATATTTGGTGGAAATCCCGATTTACTTCCCTCAATTTATCCGCTCAAGGTTCTTCTTATACTATATTCGGGGTATTCATAAACATACAAGCTCATAAACAACTTGAGGATGAATTGGAAAAAGCCCGTCAGAAAGTAGAACAGTCCGACCACTTGAAAAGCGCATTCCTCGCGAATATGAGTCATGAAATACGTACACCGTTGAACGGAATCGTAGGATTCGCTAATCTATTATGTAACCGCGAACAATTTGAGCCAAATGAAATCACGACCTTTATCGAGACTATCAAAAAAAATTGTGACCTGTTATTAGCTCTAATCAGTGATATCATCGATATATCCTGCATTGAAAGCAATACCATCAATTACCATTTTGAAGAATGCGACGTAAACGAGCTGATCAATCAAATCGTAACGACACAACGGGTCATTATACCGGGTCATTTAAACTTGATCAAGCAAATACCGGAAGAAACGACTTTTATCTATATCGATAAACTACGCTTGAATCAAGTAATCACCAATTTGATTAATAATGCCGTAAAATTCACGGAACAAGGTTCCATTACCATTGGCTATACCACCAGCAATCCCGACTTTCTTGAATTCTTCGTGAAAGATACTGGCCGGGGAATTCCGCAAAAGGATCTGCAAAACATATTCTTACGTTATTTCAAAAAGGATAATTATGTGCAAGGAGCGGGATTGGGGCTTTCCATTTGCCAAATGTTCGTCAATCGGTTCGGAGGAGAGATTACGGTGGAATCCGAGCTCGGTGTAGGGAGTTGCTTCAAGGTAAAGATCCCTCGAATATCGAAAAAACAATGACAAGAAACAACAAAATCCCCGTTACTCGTTATCGAATAACGGGGATTTTGTTGTTCTACCAAGATTCGAACTTGGACAAACAGGACCAGAATCTGTTGTGCTACCATTACACCATAGAACAATTCTAACAAACTCAAAAACGCGAACCTCTTGTTTGCGGATGCAAAGGTAAGGACTTTTTCCGAATGAACAAATCTTTATAATGAAATTTTCCGTTATTTTTCCACAAAAATGAACAAACATGAATGTTTGTTTCCCCTCTTGCGTCGTTCGCAAAGGGCAGGCGGAATAATGGAGATGTTTTTTTAGATGCCTTGCAGCAGGGCAGTAATAGCCGTAGCGGGTATCTCTAATTTAGAGAAGGCGAACATCTTTTTGCCGAGGTCTTTCAGGGAGGCACCGATATGATAGACATCCGTGCCGTCTATGATTAGGAAGCGGTCGTGGCACTTCTTGTAGGTGTGGATGCCTGTCGGGGGATATTGGCTGTTGTGTTTCTGCACGTCTAATTGCAGTTGGTGGCTGACGGCTTGTGTGTAGATGTCGGCTTTCACGCCGGCATTCCGTTTGCTGAGCATCAACAGCACAGACTCGTCCACGTAGTTGTCTATCAGCAGCAGGGATACCCTTGCAGAGCGGATAAGGTCGGTAGCGAACTTGTAGGCATCGAACAGTTGGCCGTCGTAGAAGATGCCTTCCACGGGCGGCAGCGAGGTGCGGACAAAGAAATCCACCTTGTCCGTCAAGTATTCTATCTGCCTTTCGTGCTTCTGAAGCCTTGTATCCATCTGTTCCAGCCGATAGTTGATGGCATGGCCTTTCAGCAGGTATTCTTTCAGCACTTTGTTTGCCCAACGCCGGAACTCAATGCCTCGGTTGGATTTCACTCTGTAACCGACTGATAACACCATGTCCAAATTGTAATATTCCACCTGCCGTGTTACAATTCGGTCGCCTTCCTTTTGAACTGTCGCAAATTTTGCGACAGTTGCCATGCCTGCCAATTCTTCTTTCAGCGCATTGTTCACATGCTTGCCTATTGTTTTGACATCACGGGCAAACAGTTCAGCCAGCTGTCCGCGGTTCAGCCAGACGGTCTCGTTCTCCAGCCGCACTTTCAACTTCACTTCGTTGTCAGGCTGATATAGTATGATTTCTCCTTGATTCTCCATAGGGTATAAAAATAAAACGCCCCCCCGATTTGAGCATCGTTGAGAGGCTTGGGGGTTCTCGTGCTGCAAAGATACGGCTTTATTATGGACTCACCAAGTTTTTCATGAGAGGAATGCGGACTTGAAATAAAATCATGCCTTTTGCTTCGCTTTCATCTACGATTGCTTCTATGGTCTAATCGGATTTGCAATTCGATTGAACTGAGTATCAGGATTTTCAGTCCGATTATTGCCGATAAGATATTAAGCGGATTGAAAATCCTTATACTCATGACCGGCGGATGACATATCCGCCGGGACGGGCACTTAGCACAGGTATCCGTGACACTTGTGCTAAGTGTCACGGATACTTAGCACAAGTATCGGTGGTGTGCTTGGGAAGCCTCCGCACTCACGCCGCGGCTGTAAGGAATTATTTGTTATTCTCAGTTTCATTTATATTATAATTACAGCGGCCCGGTATGCGTATTGTCGTACCGCGTGCCGTTCACCGTGGCACCGCCGCCAATGGTAATAGTACTTTCCACGTTACCATCCGATTGGCTACAGCCGATGTAATGGTCGTTTAAACTTCCTTTCGCTACGGTTATCACCGTGCTGCTGCCTGTGATGGTAATGTTTTTACAATTACCATAACTGCCGCCTCCGATACCGGCACTCCACCAACTGGTTTTTCCGATGGTGATGGTGCCTCCTGCGATTGTAATGTTGCCACTGGTCTCATTGTATAATACTCCGATACCGGCACCACTGCCATAACCCGACGATTCATCTATGTCATTGACAATGATTGTACCGCCGTTGATAATGAGGTTGGCGTTTTCCGTCACGCCTATGCCGGCACCGTACTGTTGATCTGCTCCTCCTCCGGTTCTGTTGATGGCGAGTGACGCACCGCTTTCCGCATTGATAGTGAGTGTACCGTTTTCTACGTAGATGCCTGTGCCGGTTTCGAAATTATATGCTACACTGGTTGCCGTTAGCGTGTTGCTGCCCGCCAGTGTCAAGGAGGCATCTCCTTGACAGAGGATGGGTGACAGTCCGGTGTAGGACAGTTCCGCATCTTGCAGCGTGACATCGGCATCAGCTTGCAGAATGATTTGCAGGTTGTCGTTCTTACCGGTAATGACAGCCTCTCCGCTAACAGTGAGCGTTGTGCCTTCGCAGGTGCCAAGGTCTATTGGTGCTTGCTCTACGCCGATGGTTATCGTATGTACCTGCCCGGCTTTAATGGTCACATTGTTATCCAGTGTTACCCGAACGGGGTCACCCTCCGCCTTTGCCACTTCGAAGGTATTGTCTGCCTCTAAATAGCCGGGGCGCAGGTTGGCTTCCCAGCATCGTTGCCCATTGTAGGTGGCTTCCATCATAGGAACGTATTTGTTTTCGGTGCTTGTGAGCGAACCTAAATCGCCTTGGTTGTTCGGGCTTGTCAGATGGCTACGTACTGTGACCGTTTGTACTTCATTCGCCTTGTCGCCTTCCAGTACAACACGTACCTTGGCAAGTTGGTGGGCAAAGGTAAGGTTAGCGGGGGTATCGTAATCGGCATCCGTATTGCTTTTACCTTTCAGCAAGTAGGTCAGTCCTTTTACATTTTGCTGTGTGAAGTCTATTTCTTCCTCCACGGGATACCACGCCGTTATGGTGGCAGGTTGTTTGTCTTTCCAATAGAGGGGAGCTTCGGAAGTCCATGCCGTGCCATCGTATGTATAGGTAGCGGTTTCACCATTAAGACTGACACCAATGGCATCGCCTGCTTTGAACTCGCTACTCATCCCGTCCGTTAGGTTTTCGCTGACCCGCGTCCACGGCTGTTCGCTCACCTCCACCGTAAGCGTGACGCTGCCTATCTGCAACGGATATTCGCCTTCAGGCAAAGCTGTGCTGTTCTCTGCCAGTTCATCTTGCGAACAGGCAGAGAGCAGCAGTGCCGCCACGAGGCCATACATTAACTTTTTCCATCTGTCTTTGTTCATATCTTTCATCTTTAAATTATTACTTATCATCCAATATGTGCTCCAACAGGCTGGAAAACAAGCATCCCGCCCTCCTCCACGGTGGGGAGAGGGGCGGGACGGGACACTTTTTCAAGCAATTAGAGTTATTGCGGCTTTCCTTCAGTCAGCATGGCCGCTTTTTCATCGAAATCATCCGTGATGGCTTTGAGCCTCGGATTCCGCTTGTCAACGATGATGCAAAGGAACATGCCTTCGCCTTCCACTTGCGCATGGGCCTTGCGAATGATGAAGCCATCTTTGTCGATATACCGGTCGAACCAAGTGACGAAGAGCCTGTTCCGGGATTCCTCTCTGCCATCGCTCGTGTCGCACAGATAAAGCATGATTTCGAGGTTCGAGCGGAAAAATTCTTTGATGATGGCAAGGATGGTGGTTTCCACTTTGGGGTCGTGAGGGCTGCGCGCTTCCTCTATCTTGCGGATGATAAGCTGATAGGTATTGCATCCGCCCAGTACAATGTCTTCCTTGCTGAAGCTCACGATGTAATGGATGCCCAAATCCGTTTGAAACATGAAATCGCTCCCTGACAGTACCAAGTCGTAAGGTGCGTGTTCGAGTATGCGTTTCAAGGAAAAGTATATCATACCAATACGACTTTCCCTTTAATTCCCATGCGCTTCCATTCCTTGGCGGTCTGTTTCACAGCCTGCTCTTTATGCTCTTTCGCCTTTTTGATGGCTTTGAGCAATTCTTCTTTAGTCATCTTTTCCATATCCTATCCATTTAATCTGCTTTTGCGAGAGCAAATATACACATATTTTCCTGAAAAGCATACAGATGCATATGAAAAGTTTCCCGTTTCCCAGTCTGTCAAAGAACGCGCACGCCGAGCGCAATGGCAAATCATGCTTGTATGAATTTGCAGATTGCCGAGGCGCAGCCGTTGTTTTGTAAAGAACGCGCTATATCTTTATATCCTTTATCTTTGGCAAACTGGAAAACAAGCGTCCCGCCCTCCTCCACGGTGGGGAGAGGGGCGGGACGAAACGAATGGATGTGCATCACGGAATTACAAGAACCCGCATTCTTTCAACAAAGCTTTGATTTCGGCATCGGTAATGTTGCTACGTTCGGCTTTGTCGTAAATATAGAGGAGATTGATTTCAGTCTCATCCACTGCTGCTACGACCGTAATCGTAATAACCCTTGCGCCTCCGCTCTTGCCTTTGCCTTTTGAAGCGATGCGCATACGGATTTTACGCACATTGTTGCCCAGATTGACACCCAATGAAGGATTATTCAGGATTTCAGCCTTTAATGCTTTTATGTCGGCGGCCATTGAAGGATAACGCTTGCTAAGCCGTTTGACTTCTCTATCAAAAGTAGCCAAAGACTCTATTTTATACTGCATCTTCCAGTTCCTTTATTAGTTCGTCTAACGGTCTTTTTCGTCCTGCCTTCAAATCCTCCAGTCCGGACTTGATGCCGGCAAGGATTTCTTCCTTGCTGATATACCCGGATTCTTCTTCCTTCTGTGCTTCTTCTATTAGTTTCTCTCCCAGCCACCGTTTGTTGCTTGCGCTGAGCGAGAATGCATGGATAAGATCCAATAATCCTTCTAATGAAATTGTTGCCTTCATATTGCTATACCTCCTTATTGATTGATAATCTGCCTACAAAGGTAAGAAATTTATCGGAATATCCTTCTTCTTTCGTCTCGTTTGTTTTCCAGTCTGTCAAAGAACACGCAAGGCGAGCGCAATGTCCGTCAAGCTTGCTTGAACGGCATAGCCGAGGCGCAGCCGTTGTTCTGTAAAGAACGCTTTATCTTTATATCCTTTATCTTTGACAGGCTGGAAAACAAGCGTCCCGCCCTCCTCCACGGTGGGGGAGAGGGGCGGGACGAAATAACGGGTATATGTCTTGTTCGTATTATTTTTCGTTGTCAATATCAAGTGTCAAATACACGAAGATATTTGTGTCAATGAGATAGCGCTACTTACAATAGGAATGTTGGTCGTTAACAATCAGACTGCCTTTCAGCCGCTATCCGCCGGGAAGGTATTTTGACAGGTCAAGCTATCTTTCCTGTAGTCAGTTCTTTTTCGAGGTATTCATAGACATACGCTGTGCTTTGCGTGTAAAGCCCCGTGCGCGGGTTGGACAAGCGGTCGTAGGTGTCTGATGTATAGAGCGTGCGCATAGCCTCTTCCAGACTCATACCCTGTTCTTCCATCAGCAGCAACACGATGTCCTTGGATATTTCTTCTATCATAAATGTCTCTTTCGTCATAATGCTTCTGTTTTGGTTAAATAACGAACGGCCTTCTCCGTACCGAAAAAGTACTGCATTGTCTGGCCTTTCATATATTTCAGTTCTTCCAGGAACTTGTCCATATCAATCAATCCGGAGACAAAACGACGAATCTGATAACCTACCGCATCGTCGGCAATCGGTCCGATAACAATGTCGTAAGGATGTATTTGCATACGTGTGCGGTTACGCCGGTTCTTCAACACAAATTCCGCCCATTCCTTGCTGTAACTCTGAAATTCAAGTATGCGCAGGCTGTTGTCATCGAGGCAGCCTGTATCGAATTCGTAAGCGTTCAGCGTGGAAACTCCCGTGCCCAACTGTTCGGTTTTCCGCTCTGCCAGCTCGCGGGCTTGTTCCTTGTCCGCCGATAGATAGAATCCGCATCCGAAGTCCTTGCCGACTTTGGACAGGGAAAGGTCTATCCGTCCGATTTCCACGTTGGAGCCATGATACAATATCATACCAGTGCCCCTCCTTTCCGATGGCAATAAGCGGTGAGGTCTTCCACCACATCCTCAAACGGGAGGGTATGCTCCACGTTATAGAAACGGTTTACAAAGTCAAGCCCTTTGAAACGCTCCAAGTAGCGGTATGCTTGAGCATTGGTCAACGAATGCGCCGAAGCGAACTCGCTGATTACAGCAATGATATAGGCTATTTTAGCCTTGATTTCTTGGTTTATGTCCATTATTCCCGGTCAGTTGGTTAATCGGGACAAAGATACATTTTCTCTCTCAAAAAACATTCTCTCCTCACACAAATCTTTCAAAGGATGTTCCATTTTTTATTCATTCGTACCACCCGAGGCCGCGAGCCTCCGTTCATTATCCGGCATCCATATCGATTTCACCGCCCCCCATTTGTTCATAGCATTACGCGGCCTGCGATGCAGCCGCCCTGCGGATGCGCAAGCCGGCTGCAACCGATTTCCGCCTTAGCCCAACGGATTCTCCTCGTAGCCTTCGTCCGGATTGGTGGTAGTGCCGCCACCCGTGGAAGCCTTCACGCTGCTGCGGTCGATGCTCAATTCCACGCTGTTGGCGGCATCGCGCATCTTCTGCTTGGGGGTGAAGACGATTTTCGGGGTTTTCAGCGCGTCCTTTACCGTGACTTCTGCTGCCGAGTCCATCATCTTGGAGGGGACAACAACGCGGAAGCTGCCCAACTCGGCGAGGTCAACGCTCATGCCTAACTGCATGGCTTCGCACACCACATTGGAGAGGCTGATGAGGGCGTTCTTCGCATCGCCTTCGGATAGTGAGGTTTCACGCACGATGCGCTCGATGAGCATCTTGTTCGTGAAATACTGTTGGCTCTTGGGCTGGGCGTAGTACACCGTCTGCCCCTTGCGCGTGCCTATCGGCTGTGTCTTCGATTTGATTTCAAAGTCAATCATAGTCTATTATCTTAAATGTTAATAATATGTTGTCCAAATACCTATGTATGGGTATCATTCAATACCCTTATATGGGTGTTCCTTGATACCCATACATGGGTGTTTATTCTATGATACTGCCGTCATCTCCATACACCGTTTGTCCGTCATATGTATCGCTTGTATATTTATGTATGGTACTGTTTTTCACATCCGCATCAATCTGCCCTTTTTGTGCAGAATGTAAATGACCACCTTGTCCGATATAGTTGCCTACACTACAATTCCGGTGAGCATAAATGTCGGAATTACTAATGGAGATAGAGATTTTTTCTCCAATTGAAGTTCCCACAAGACCTCCTCCGATGGCTGCCGCGCTTCTATTACTATCATCGCCGCTACCGTATGCAGTAACGGTGGAGTTGTCTATGGTAATTGTTCCACATGCTGCAGTGCCCACTGCACCTATACTAGGCCTGTGTACTGTTTCATAGTTA
>URGO01000138.1 GCA_900547435.1 uncultured Parabacteroides sp. | reverse complement strand
GACAGTTTTGCGGTCTATGCGGAAAATGTATAGGATGTTTTCAGCACACAGACCAAGCTTTTGAAACCACGCGTGCATGTTGATCATAGGGGCACTCCTTTTTCCGTTGATGTAGCTAGTATAACATATCTTGACAGTAAGCACAATTTATTTGTTAAAGCTCATTGATGTATGATGTTTATACACTTTTTTATACAAAATATCTTCAAAAAGCCAATTTTTTGTAAAGTTTCACGCATAAAGCGTTGACTTTTAAACATAAACAATATATGATAAGTATGTCAATCGGATTGATGCTTGTGAAAGGAAGTATTGCAGATCGAGCACTTCTGGAAGCTTGCCGCAGGCATCTAGTAGTACACCTGGTATATGCTATGCCTCCTTTTCCAGCATTTATGGAATGAACAGAGAAGTTCCATATGCGGTGGAAGACCAGGTGGATAACTCAGTCATCCTGTATATCGCATTAAGATTGGTATAATAACAAGACTCCCACATGATTTATATTAAGCATATTTCATGGGGAGTCATTTTTATGTATGCGTTCCAATTACATAAGCATAGAAGAAAAATTTCGTTTTTTTTCAGATTGTGTAGTAGCTTCTTCAGAAACAGAATCTTTCTTTTTTCTGGATTTACCAGAAATCATTTTATGACCGGAGTAGATAGCCATAATCATGCAGAGAAGAGAGCTGCAAGCAAAATATTTGTGAGCAGTTTTCATGTTTTTATAGCCGGTATAAAAGGTTCCGATCATGGCTGCGAATGCTCCAAGTGACCAATATTTATGTGCTTTCATTTGAATATACCTCCTGCGTTTTTTTATATAATACCTCTTTTTGGAAAGTATGAAAACAGGAAATTTATTCAAAATTCTTTTATTAATAATCTTTGCAACGACATTTGTCGCATGTGAAAGCGAGGAAAAAGATGGAGATTGGGAAGCGATGAAATGGGAAACCAATGTATCAAATATCAATAAAAACAAGATAGAAGTACCCAATGAGGGTGGCGTTTATGTCATTAAATGTACGAATTATAAAAGTTTTTGGATTAATGCGTTGTCTGAAAGCGGTGAGTCTCTTCCAATAGATAATGAAGATGAAAAAATAGAAAGAGAGTGGTACTCTATAAAAATAAATGATGGAAACACCATGACTGTTTCGATTCTATCGAATAGTAGTGATGACAATAGAACTTTGAAAATAGGAATTCAAGCAGAAAATGCTTTTGATTCATTTTTGTTTGAGCAAAATAAGAACTAAGATAACTTTTGTATTCCTAGGAATAGCTATAATATTTTAACATGATAAAATTTAAGAGGGAGGACCACACGATTCTCCCTCTTAAATTTTACTACTCAAAGAATAGCAGATATTCCATCTTTCTTCTCAACTTAATGCGCGAAATACTCAATCTTTATGGTGCTGTAAAGAAATATTGAATAAATTAAGCAAAATACATTACCTTTGTTATCGTCTTAAACAATAAGCTAAAACTGAAGTGGAATATTGGAAACGAATTGCATAGAAAAATAGAAGATACCGCCTATATTGTTATCCTAATTGAGTTAATAATCAATAAAAGCGTTAAATCTTCACCCTTTAGAATGTACAATTAAAGACAACGACCATATTTCTGACTTATCACCTATAAAATATTGAGTAATAATCGGTTGTAAATACGTTTGATTGAAAATGTCAAAAACATCTTGGAAAATGAAACTTTTAAGGATATTATCAATTTACATATATCAAGAGAAGGGCTAAAAGCACTATATATACAATTAATTCATTTAGAAATAGATAATATCCTGAAGGGCATCTACACGCACAACGGGCTGCTTTATTTCCATACGGAACTGAAGAACTCCTCCAACGTGCCGTTCACGGTGGACTTCGTGTCGTTCAAGGTGGTGGACAGGAAAGTGGCGAAGCGCACCGCCATCCAAGAGCAGGTGATTGTACCGCTGCGTGCCTATAACTACGTGACGGAGATTGGCGGCAAGAGCCGGGAGCGTACGGTGTTCACTCTGCCCAAATTCACCCTGCCGGACGACAAGCAACTGGTGGTGGAGATAAACGAGCAGAACGGTGGGCGGCATCAGCAGTTCACGGTTACCAATGCCGAACTGGTGCGTGCCCGTGTCATCAACGAACTGAAAGTGAAGTGAGATGAAACGGACGGTGTTTATTCTAATCGGCATGGCGCTGTGCCTTGTCCTTGCAGGCAAGGTACAGGCGCAACGCTGTCTGCCGGGCATGAAAGGGCTGCGGCTGACGGCGGGCATGGCGGACGGCTTCCATTCGGCAAGCCGGCGTAATGAGCTGGGCTACCACTTCGGGCTGTCGATGGACTCGTACACGAAAGGATGCAGCAAGTGGGTGTTCGGCGCGGAGTACCTGCAAAAGTACCATCCGTACAAGGGCACGCGCCTGCCGGTGTCGCAGTTCACGGCGGAAGGGGGATATTACTACAACTTCCTCTCGGACGCGAACAAGGTGTTCCTCTGCTACGTGGGCGGCTCGGCGATGGCGGGCTATGAAACGGTGAATTGGGGCGAGAGCCTGCTTTATGACGGGGCACGCATCACGGACGGCGACGCTTTTGTCTATGGCGGCGCGGTGTCGCTGGAGATAGAAACCTACCTCACCAACCGGACGGTGCTGCTGCTCCATGCGCGTGAACGCTGCCTGTGGGGTGGCGGTACGGGAAATTTCCACTTCCAGTTCGGGGTGGGGCTGAAATTCATATTGGACTAATAAATCATCAAGAAAATGAAAAGAATGACTGAACTGATTTTTACCGTCGGCTTCGCGCTGGTCGCCGCCGTGCTGCTATGCGCCAGATCCGACAAGCTGGACATCCAGCAGGTGTATGAGTTTGATTTGGCTACCCTGCCTGTGCAGACCACCATCGTGGAAGGCGGGGAAGCCGAGATACGCTGCCAGTTGGTACGCAGCGGGCGGTACGAGGAAACGGAGTATTTCATCCGCTACTTCCAGCCTACGGGCAAGGGGGAGCTTCGTCTGGAGGACGGCACGGTGCTGCTGCCCAATGACCTTTATCCGTTGCCGGGCGAAACCTTCCGGCTCTATTACAAGTCGCTCTGCACGGACCAGCAGACTATTGACATCTACATTGTGGATTCGTTTGGGCAGATTGTAACCAAAAGTTTCTCGTTCAATAACGAAACAGAGGAAGGAGGAGGCGATGATGGAGCTGAACCGGATTTACCATACTGATGCCTTGTCGGGATTGCGGATGCTTCCGGACGGGTCGGTGGACTGCATCGTGACTTCACCACCTTACTGGCAGATGCGCGATTACGGCATTGCCCCCTTATGGTGGGCTGCGGACGAAAGGTGCAGCCACCAGCCCGACGAGAGCGGATATTGCGCCCGTTGCGGGGGATGGCAAGGACAGTTGGGGCAGGAACCGGTGCGCGAGGAATTCATCGCGCATCTGGTTTCCGTGTTCCGGGGATGCCGCAGGGTTTTGAAGAAAACGGGCACGCTGTGGGTAAACCTCGGCGATTCATACAGCAAGCCGTACAAATACAACGCACGCCAAGCCCCGGAATGGTACGCTTCCAACCGGAAGAACGACCATTGCCTGATTGACATGCGTGTGGACAAGAAACGGCATCGGGTGCTTTCCAAGTCCCTATGCAACATCCCGGGCCGGTTTGCCGATGAAATGATACTGGACGGATGGATACTCCGGAACGAGATTATCTGGTACAAGCCCACTTGCGTGCCTTCTCCCGTGACAGACCGGTTCACGGTGGATTTCGAGAAAATGTTCTTCTTTGTCAAGCACCCGCGTTACCGGTTTAACCGGCAGTATGAGCCTTATGCCGCATCCACCTTTGAGAGATACCGCCATCCGATGACTTCCAATGGGAAATGCGGCGAGTTCCAACGGATAGCCGGTACGCCTAAAGGGATGATGAAAGTAAATCCTAACGGGCGCAACATGCGTTGTGTCTGGCGTATCGCTTTTGAACAGAACAAGCAGAAGCACTATGCCATGTTCCCGACAAAGTTAGTGGAAGTGCCCATATTGGCAGGCTCGCCCGAAAGCGGCATCGTGCTTGACCCGTTCATGGGAGCCGGGACGACAGCGGCTGTCGCAAAACGGCTGGGACGCAACTTTATCGGTTTTGACATGAACCCGGAATATGTGGAAATAGCCAACCAGCGGTGTAACCAGTAAAAAGGTATGGACTTATGGGATATTTCGTTATCGTCTATTTGGTATTTGCCGCCATTACAGCCTGCCTGATTGTCCGGGCTGTCCGTCACGCGCCGACGGACATCGAGCTTTGGGGCGAGGAAACGGACTGACATGCCGTTGGCGTGAAACGGTTGCAGCCCGTCGGATTGGTTCCGGCGGGCTGCTACTGCAAACGCATCATCCCTCTACAATTCCTTCATTTCCGCTATGGGCATGTAGTGTTCCAACCATTCCCTTACGGGCTTCATGTTGTATTCGGAAGTGATGACTGCCGTATAGCCGTTTATCGGGGTGAAGCGTGTGGACTCGTAATCGTCCACCCACTTCTTCAGGTTGTCCACGCCCCATGTGTCGATGTCCTCAAACATGCCGTCCAAAACCTCGATGGGTTCGCTGAAGGTGATTATCAGCGTGTCATAACCGTCATTCATCGCCGTGCCTCCTTTCTTTCTTTTTCCGATAGCCATGCATCGCGTCTGCGGCGGCATTCCTCCAAAGTCGGAGCCACGCAGGAGAACAGTTCTCCATCGGATGCCCTGTAATCGTACTGCACAAGCGTGCGTTTTCTTCTTCCAAAGCCGCTTTGGAATTTCTCAAATTGTTCCGTTCCTGCTGCCCGGCAGGTCGAAACGCCGTTTTCTGTCATTCTTGTAGCCATCATGAAATCCATTAAAATTCGACAATCAATAAGCGGTTCTCCATGCACTTGTCCGGGTCGGATGCCATCCTTTGCTTGAGCCAAAAGTGGCTGCTTCCGTATCCGAAAGCGAAGAAGCGGTTGAACTCTTCGCTTCGGGCAAACACCTTCACCAGTTCGCGAAGCTCCTGTTCGTCTTTTGTCAGCGTCACGGAATTGATGAACTTTACCAACGTTTCGGGTATCCGCTCGTCCCACCCGAAAATCATGCTTTCAATCTTTACGTCCATACATTATATATTTATAGGTGAATAATCAAAAAAGGCTCAATTGCTGCGGGGCGGTGTAGCGTAACTTCAATTCCCGCAATCCGGCTATCAACTTGCGGATATACTTCGGGTTGTAATTTCCCTTGTCTGTCAAAGAGTGGCGTTCTGCATAGGTATAATGTCCCTCCAGCCGATGTATTCCCGTGCGTACCGCTTCCTTGTAACCGGAAATGGGTTCGTCCCATACCGATGGGTGGCTGCCGCCTCCTGCCGTGCCGGTACACCAGCTCACCGTAACGGCATACGTGCCATTCACGGACTGGCCGATGTGTATCACGTTGGATGTGTCGAGCCGGATTTCCTCCACGATGGGCAACATGCCGTTTATCCAACCGTATTCGTTGAACTGCTTGTCCACATAGCCGAAAACAAGCCTGCGCTCGTAGGTATTCACGTTCAGCACGATTTGATGCACGCTTTCACCGAAGCCCTCGAAATAGGCGGTCTGTTCCGCATCTTCCCGGCGGAGTGCCTGGACATAGCGGAGAATGATGTGCCGCTCACGCTTGCAGGCATGGTAGTCCGCCAAAGCCTGCAATTTTTCTTCTCTCGTCATTTGGGATATTTTCTTGTCCTAAACCGTAATTTTTTAGATGGTTGCTTTCAGTATTTCCACGTGATATTGGGGATTGACTTCCCATAACAGGTATTCTATGAACAGCCTGCGTGCGTCCTTCTCCAGTTCCTTGAACAGCCGGGTAAAGGTGCTGTGGTTGCCATTGATATAGGTTTCCACCATGTACTCGAATATGTTCTCCACTTCATAATACTTGCACTGCTGTGCGATAGTCTTGCTGTACCGTTTCATAATGAGATAATAATTAAAGTGTTAATACCCAGACCATGAAAGCGACCACCGAAACAACCGCAAACAGGAACACGAGGCAGACCCACAGGAAACGGATTACCCCCACAAGGAAGTTCCGCACCAGCCACAACCCGACGAACCACACCAGCAGGGACCCACCGTACAGGGATGTGCAGAATGCCGCAAGGGAGAACCTTACCGCCACGCCCAAGAATTTATGCAGAGGCAGATTGGGAAGCGACTTATTTCCATTTGTTTCTCTTGTTGCTTTCATAATCACGACATTTTTTTTATGCATTGACGAGTTGGGTGAGCTGACTTATTTCGTAAGCGGGGCAAAGGGCAGGGTTTTGCAGAATCAAATTTTTTAGGCAGAATACTACCTGAGCCTGCGAAGTGTGGAGATTGTGCCTAAAAAATTTGATTAGTCCGTCAAAACCCGAAATTACCTTTGCGCACGTAATAAGTCAGCTCATCCAACCTTTCAATAGCACATTGTGGAGTGATGGGGAATGAAAGCGGCAAGGGAAACATACCGTAGGAACATTGACTTCTCTCCGCAATGGATTTTTCCGAAGGAGGTTTTTAAGGATGGCAATGGATTATTGGCGTTATTTTCTTACCTTTGTGCCAGCGGTGCAAATAGCATCGTGGTAATGTTGTTCATTTACTGACGTTCGGAAATCGCCAATTTCAAAAACACAAAGGTAAATGAACCGGGTAGGTTATACCTTGACGTAACCTGCCGGTTCACTTTGTGTTGGGTTATTTGGCGATACCTCGAACGTGGTGGCCGGCAGCGTTACGTCATTTGTTAATACCCGAAAAGATATGGAATTACAAGCTACCGCCCTGAAGGGCATCGTCCGTTCTTCCGATGAAGGACTTTTCTACCTGTTTCCCATTCAAGATGTGTCCACCTTGCAGCAGGCAAAGGCGCATCTGACCTGCGCCATTGATGTATTGAGCCATCCGGAAGAATGCTCGCCGGAACAACGGCTGGATGCCGTGCGCACGTTGAACAGTCTCGTGGCGGCATTGAGCGTGCATGACGACGACCATTATAGTGCCTTCGACTCCGCCCTCGAAGGCGGCAACGTGCAATAACGGGCGGGGCGGGATTATCCCACGCAAGTTGCCCAACCCATTTCCGTGAGTTGCCCAACTCGTTTTGCTGAGTTGCCCAACTCAGCACTTTGGGTTGCCCGACTTGCGGAAATGTCGAAACCAAGGGTGTGTCTTTTTATTCTTTCCCCATTTTCACCGTCCGTCCCAAGAACAGGCCGGTAACGGAATTGGCTCCAAGCTGCATCAGCCTGCGTTTCATCTGCGTGAAGTTCTCGCCGGTGGACACGATGTCATCCACAAGAAAGACATCGCGTCCTTGAAAATAGACGGGGTGGAAAATGAGGTTGGAGAGCTTGTCGAGGCCGTGAGTGCCTTTCATCTGCTCACGGTCTTCCCTTATCCATGTGGCACGGAAGCCGTCGGTGATTTTCAGGCGACGCGAAAGGAGGCTGCAAAACCGGGCGAAACGGGCGGCGTTGCGCTCACGGGTAGCCGCCGGGATGGGGATAAGTACGGCATTGGCCGCCTTTTCCTTGTAGAAAGGCATACGGGCGATGCAAAGGGAGAAGATTTTGGCGACGAGGGCTGCCTGCTGTCCTTCCTTGAAGCGGAAAACCAAGTTGCTGGTTTTGCGGTCTTCCACAGCGATGCCCTTGCAGCGCGTGGGGTAATAATCGTGGATGTAGAAGCACAACGCGCCGTCGATGCGCATCTTGCCCTTGAAACGGGTGTTGTAGGGGAAGAACCGGCGCACGAAATCGCTGTCGAAGGTAAAACGAAGGATGTCGCGCCAAAGGGAGAGCGTGGCCTCGTCCTGCACGCGATAGACCTCGCCGTCGATGCTTTCCTTGTCAGCCAGACCGATGCCGATGCTCAGGCGGTCGTTGAAAGCGTCCTTCGACACGATGTACCAGTCGAAAGACTCGCATATCCGCACGATGTCGCACTCCCGGCTGCACAGGAAATAAAACGTGTTGTCGGGCTTTTGGATTATCAGGAACTCGCCGGGCATCCGGGAGAGGGTGAAGTAATTGCCCACTTGGGCTTCGGGTACTTCATTGAGGGGGACGGATATGTGGAGGTCTTCTATCATCTTTGGGACTTTTTCTGCCCAAAGATAAGGATTTGGAGGATACAAAACGAGCCTTGCCCGGTTTATTTCATGGACAAGGCTCGCTTTTGCGGGATTCGGGGAACTTCAGTTATACGAGATAAAGGTCTGGTTATCCGAAGCGTTGA
>URGO01000137.1 GCA_900547435.1 uncultured Parabacteroides sp. | reverse complement strand
TGAAAGATCAGAAAGATCTGGAGCGTTTGGTAGAAGAATGGCACTCTTTGTTGCCGAATGCTGAGATAATACCGGTTTCTGCCCAATATAAATTTAATCTTGATTATTTACTGAAACGGATTCAGGAACTTTTGCCTCCTTCTCCTCCGTTTTTTGAGAAAGATTCTTTGACGGACAAACCTGCCCGTTTTTTTGTTACGGAGATAATCCGAGAAAAAATATTGCAGATTTATGATAAAGAGATCCCTTATGCTGTGGAGGTTGCCGTAGAGCAATTTAAGGAAGATGATGAACTTATTCATATCAAAGCTGTTATCATCTGTGAGCGGGATTCTCAGAAAGGAATTATTATCGGTCATAAAGGACAGGCTTTGAAAAAGGTTGGGGCGATGGCTCGCAAGGATATCGAACGTTTTTTTGAGAAAAAAGTCTTTCTCGAAATGTTTGTCAAAGTGGAAAAGGATTGGCGAAATCGCGATAATATGCTTCGTGCGTTCGGCTATCGTTTGGAATAGGTTTAGAGGAATGTCTCTAAAAATTGTAAACTAAAAAATTACAAACTCATAAACTAAAAATAGTATGGGAAATCTTGTTGCAATAGTTGGTAGACCCAACGTAGGAAAATCCACGCTATTCAATCGTCTGACTCAAAGCCGGCAGGCTATTGTCAATGAAGAAGCGGGAACAACACGCGATCGCCAATACGGCAAGGTGGAATGGTTGACTAAGGAGTTTTCTTTGGTCGATACCGGTGGATGGGTCGTTAATTCAGAAGATGTTTTCGAAGAGGAAATCAACAAGCAGGTGAAAATCGCAATTGAGGAAGCGGATGTTATCTTGTTTGTGGTGGATGTACAGAATGGCTTGACCGATTTGGACATGGATGTGGCAAATATCTTACGGCGTAGCCGGAAACCAATATTGTTGGTGGCAAACAAAGCGGATAGCTTCGATGCTCATCTCCAATCGGCTGAGTTTTATTCTTTAGGATTGGGTGATCCGATTTGTATCTCGGCTATCAATGGCTCTTGTACCGGAGATTTGTTGGATAAGATTCTGGAAGTTATGCCGGAAGGAAAAGTTATGGAGGTGGAAGAAGATTTGCCACGTATAGCAGTGGTAGGACGTCCGAATGCAGGAAAATCTTCTTTAGTGAATGCTTTTATCGGAGAAGAACGGAATATCGTTACAGATATAGCGGGAACAACACGTGATTCCATTTATACGAAATACAATAAATTCGGATTAAACTTTTATTTGGTTGATACCGCCGGGATTCGTAAGAAAGGCAAGATAAACGAGGATTTGGAATATTATTCTGTGATTCGTTCCATTAGGGCTATCGAAAATTCGGATGTCTGTGTTTTGATGCTGGATGCCACCCGCGGTATTGAGAGCCAGGATTTGAATATTTTCTCGCTTATCCAGAAGAACCGGAAAGGATTGGTGGTTTGTGTGAATAAATGGGATTTGGTTGAGGAGAAGAACCAAAGAGTGATAGATACATTCACAACAGCTATTCGTGAACGTCTGGCCCCGTTTACTGATTTTCCGATTATTTTCATTTCTGCTTTGACTAAGCAGCGTATTTTTAAAGTGCTGGAGACCGCAAAGCAGGTTTATGATAATCGTCAACGTCGGGTATCAACGGCGAAATTGAATGAGACGATGCTTCCTATTATTGAGAATTATCCGCCTCCTGCATGGAAAGGGAAATATATCAAAATTAAATATATTACGCAATTACCTTCAGGCGCAATCCCGTCTTTTGTTTTTTTCTGTAATCTGCCACAATGGGTCAAGGATCCTTACAAGCGTTTTTTAGAAAATAAGATTCGGGAAAATTGGAATTTCTCAGGGACGCCGATAAATGTATTTATTCGGGAGAAGTAAGCTAATAAATGAGGAATTCAAAGGATTTGAATGTAAGCCATTAATTCTTTATATTAAAAGTTGTTTAGGGATGTTGTTGCAAGTATTTTATATTCTTTTCTTCTATTTCATAGGAGAGGTTATCAGTTATGGGATAAACGGGTTCATACCGGGGAGCGTAATAGGCATGGTGCTTCTGTTTCTTGCATTGGCATTTAAACGCGTGAAGCCTGAACATGTAAGCAAAGTGTCTAAAGTGTTGACAGACAATATGGGGCTGTTCTTCCTTCCGGCAGGTGTTGGCTTGATGAGCTCTTTGAATATCATTTCCGCATCGTGGGCTATTATTTTGACCGCATGTGTCATTAGTACTATTTTGGTAATTGTTACGGTTGCTTTGATTCAAGAAGGTTTTGAGAAACATAAGATACATCACTAAGGTATGATTGAGTTGTTGTCACATTCCGAGATTTTTGACCTTGCTTTAGTTATCGGTACTTATATATTGGCTACATTCTTTTATAAGAAGACTCATTTAGGCCTTCTTCACCCATTGCTTACTTCAATATTCGTTATCATTGTCATATTGAAAACTTTGGATATCCCTTATGAATCATTCAGTGAAGGTACTCATTTGATTAATTTTATGTTAGGACCTTCTGTGGTAGCGTTGGGATATGTCTTATATGAGCAAATGCACTATTTGAAAGGTAATATCGTGTCTATTCTGACTGCTGTTACGGTTGGTGCTATTGTTGGTATAGTTAGTGTGATTGCTATAGGAAATCTCATGGGAGCAGACCAAGCATTGATTGCTACGTTGCAACCTAAATCAGTTACCACACCTATTGCAATGGGGATAGCTGAAAAGAACGGAGGAATTCCTTCTTTGACAGCTGTAATTGTTGTTGCAGTAGGAATTTTTGGAAGTATCGTTGGACCGGCGGTTATGAAAGTCTTGGGAATTGAAAGCCGTATTGCCAAAGGATTGGCTTTAGGCGCTTCTTCGCATGGATTGGGTACGGCAACGGCTATTCAGTTGGGAGCTGTTGAAGGAGCTCTGAGTGGGTTAGCTATCGGTTTGATGGGGATTGTAACAGCAATTTTGGTTCCTGTTATTCATCTTGTTTTAGATTGGATTTACTAATAAGTTGACAAGGAAATAAACCGCTTGAGAAGGATGTAAAGAGAATTCCTTGTCTCTGTTGCTTTGTAGCCTTGTCTCATAAAAATATAATTATGTCAGAAATTTATCCGACTGATCTGCCTTATAAAGTGGCAGACATGAGCCTTGCTGATTTTGGTCGCAAGGAAATTGAAATCTCGGAGCATGAAATGCCGGGATTGATGGCACTTCGTAAGAAATATGGTGAGCAAAAGCCATTGAAAGGGGCTCGTATCACCGGTTCATTGCACATGACCATTCAGACCGCTGTACTTATTGAAACACTGGTGGCTCTTGGTGCAGATGTTCGGTGGGCAAGTTGTAATATTTTTTCTACACAGGATCATGCAGCCGCAGCTATCGCAGCTGACGGTGTGCCTGTCTTTGCTTGGAAAGGTGAATCTCTTGAAGAGTATTGGTGGTGTACGGAAATGGCTCTCCGTTTTCCGGGTGGAAAAGGCCCGCATTTGATTGTTGATGATGGTGGAGATGCTTCTTTATTAGTGCATATGGGATACCGGGCTGAGAACGATCCTGAAACGATTCATCGCACAGGGAGCAATCATGAGGAGCAGTGTATTTTAAACACATTGAACCGTATCTTGCAAGAGGATCCGACTCGTTGGCATCGTACGGTTGCTGAAATGAAGGGGGTATCAGAAGAAACTACTACTGGTGTGCATCGTCTTTACCAGATGATGGAACGGGGCGAATTGTTGATTCCGGCTATTAACGTGAATGACTCGGTGACGAAATCAAAGTTTGATAATCTTTTTGGCTGTCGTGAATCGTTGGCAGATGGCATTAAAAGAGCTACAGATGTGATGATTGCCGGAAAGGTCGTTGTGGTGGCCGGTTATGGTGATGTGGGCAAGGGATGCGCTCATTCAATGCGGAGCTATGGCGCACGTGTATTGATTACAGAAATTGACCCGATATGTGCTTTGCAAGCCGCCATGGAAGGTTTTGAGGTAACAACAATGGAAGAGGCCGTAAAGGAAGGGAATATATTTGTAACTACAACCGGTAATTGCGATATTATCACTATAGAACATATGTTAGCTATGAAAGACCAAGCAATTGTTTGCAATATCGGTCATTTTGATAATGAAATTCAGGTAGACAAACTCGTAAATTATCCAGGTATCAAACGACTTAATATCAAACCGCAAGTTGATAAGTTTACTTTCCCTGATGGGCATTCCATTTTTTTGTTGGCTGAAGGTCGGTTAGTGAATTTGGGTTGTGCTACAGGACATGCTTCATTTGTAATGAGCAACTCTTTCACTAATCAGGTACTGGCACAAATGGATCTTTGGAGAAAAGACTACGAAATAGGTGTTTACCGGTTGCCGAAGCATTTGGATGAGGAGGTTGCACGTCTTCATTTGGAGCGTATCGGTGTAAAACTTACTCGGCTTACTCAGAAACAGGCAGATTATATAGGTGTTTCGGTCGATGGCCCTTACAAAGCAGAGCATTATAGGTATTGATTTGTTTTATGTATGGGAAAGGCTTATGAAGATTTTCTGCTCTTTTGTTAGAATATTCCGATTAAGGTATGTATATTTGTAGCGTAATAATTTTTTATTTTAGAAAATCATGGAAGATAACAAACCAAAAAACAACAACGAGATTCAAGTTGAGCTGTCAGAAGAAATGGCTCAGGGTACTTATGCAAACTTAGCTGTTATTTCACATTCTGCGTCTGAATTCATTTTGGACTTTATCCGTGTCGTTCCGGGTGCTCCGAAGGCACAAGTAAAGAGCCGCGTCATATTAACCCCAGATAATGCACATCGTCTGTATTTGGCTTTGCAGGATAATCTGAAGAAATTTGAAGATATGATGGCCAGTGGCAGAGCGGTTAACACAGAATCCGGAAAGACTGCTAATTTCCAGGATTTCGTTCCGAAGGGAGACGCTTAATAAAAATCTTAATCCCATTAGGATAAAAAGCGATGCAAGATAGGGAAGAACCTATCGGCATCGCTTTTTTTAGATATATTCGTGAAATCTCCTCAAAAACAAAGTTTCATGTGTAATGATGGAATTGCAATCATGTAGCAGTCATAAAGGTGTATTACTAAAAAAGCGCCACCCCGATAGATTGGGACGGCGCTTTTTTAATAAATTGCTATGGATAATCTTTTTTAGATTACATACAACGAGCTGATAGACTCGCCGCTGCAAACACGGCGGATTGCTTCAGCGAACATATCTGCGATAGAGAGAATCTTAACCTTTTCGCATTTCTTGGCGTAAGGTATAGAATCCGTGAAGATGATTTCGGTCAAAGCCGATTGGTCCACACGGGTAGAAGCTGGATCTGACATTACGGCATGGCTGGCAATGGCACGTACCGATTTGGCTCCGTTTTCCATCATTAAGTTGGCTGCTTTGGTGATTGTACCTGCCGTATCTACCATATCATCTACCAATAAAACGTCCAGACCTTTTACATCACCGATGATGCGCATTTCAGCCACTTCGTTCGCGCGCAAACGTGATTTATGGCAGATAACCATCGGAACACCCAGATACTTGGAATAGCTGCTGGCACGTTTTGTTCCGCCTACGTCTGGTGTGGCGATGCAAAGATTGTCTAAAGGCAATTCTGCTTTGATGTAATCCAAGAAAACGCTGGATGCATATAGGTGATCAACCGGCACGTTAAAGAAACCTTGAATCTGATCTGCATGTAAATCCATTGTAATCAGGCGATTGATACCTGCCGCGCTCAGCATGTCCGCAATCAGTTTGGCACCGATTGCCACACGGGGTTTATCCTTTCTGTCCTGACGAGCCCAACCGAAGTAGGGTATCACCGCAATAATAGAATGTGCTGAAGCACGCTTTGCCGCATCAATCATCAGGAGCAGTTCCATCAGATTATCGGCGTTAGGAAAAGTAGATTGTACTAAAAACACATCACGTCCACGAATAGACTCTTCGTAGGAAACGGAAAATTCTCCGTCCGCGAAGTGTTGGATATTCATCTGTCCTAATGGACACCCTAAACTCTTGCAGATTTTTTCTGCTAAATAGCGGGAGTTTGTACCCGAAAAAACCAAGAAAGGAGTCTGTGCACTCATTATTCCGAATTTTTATCAATAGTGAATAGATTGTTTTATGCCGCAAAATTACAAAACAATTACGATATCGGCACTACAAATCATAGACAAACTTCAAAATCACCCCTGAACAAGCCGGTAAAGTGACCTTAAACGGCCAAGCGGTGGTCAGGGTGGTGATGGTCTGCTGGCCCGTCAGCAAGTCGGTTTGCAGGGCGGCCTGATTGTCTTTTATATCCAAAGCGAGGAATGCATCTTCGGGAATATTGACCCAAACCTTCTGCTCGGCATGACTGAAATTAGTTACGACAAGAATTACTTCGTTCTTATATTTGCGTAAGAAAGCATATTGATTACGGCTATTAAAGAAGCGGTTCTTCTCATTAGCATACATCAGGTCGAAGAACTTCCCTTCCGTGATGGCCGGTTCATTACGGGCGATATTCAATATTTTCTGATAGGTCTCGCGGAGGTCGCGTTGTTCGTTAGTAAGCTTTCCTCCGTCAAATTTGCCTCCGTTTATCCAGTTGCGTATGGACTCTACACTCCAATAGTCGAAGATAGTAGTTCGTCCGTCCCGTCCACTGAATCCCTCCTGGTCCTTTACGCGCTCTCCTTATTCTTGTCCGGCGTAATTCATCATCGGATTGGTATTCATTAGGGCGGAAATTATCAGGCCGGAGATACCCACACGTGCATCTTGGGCAAAGAAATCAGAAGCTAATCGCTGTTCATCGTGATTCTCCAAGAAATTCAGCATACGAGGCTGGATACCTTCCAGCGCCATCCAGCAGGATGGTATTTGGCTCGCCGGAGCATTCCCGCAAATTACGGCGCGTAATGTGTCGTATAGCCCCACCTTGTCATAAAGGTAATCAAAATGACCTTTAAATATATAACTACGGTATTTGGCCGGATTATAGACTTCAGCGATGAAAATCACCGGATAATCTTGCTTAATCAAGGGAATTGCCCAATTCCAGAACTCTACTGGTACCATCTCGGCCATGTCGCATCGGAATCCGTCAATACCTTTGCTTGCCCAAAAACGCAGGATATCCAGCATCTTGTGCCAGGTATTCGGTATAGGATCGAAATAGCAGGTGTGTCCGTTCACATAGTCTACCCCATAATTCAACTTGACGGTTTCATACCAATCGTTTTGTGTCGGGAAGGCATTGAACCGGTCGTTCCCTGTGGCTTTGGCTGGAAATTCGCTGTATTCCACATCCCCGTCGCTCTCGGTGAAGGGCAAAGTCAAGGGTTGCCCCGGTATGTAATAAAAATTATTGTTCGGGTCGAATGCTTTGGTGGTATCATCGTTCTGTCCTAAATCTTCAATATACAAGTAGCGCGCGTATGAATGATATTGCCGGGCCACATGGTTGGGTACAAAATCAATGATGACTTTCATACCGGCCTGATGCGTACGGTCTACCAATGCTTCGAACTCTGCGATTCGCTGGTTTACATCATCCGCCAAGTCAGGGTCTACATCGTAATAATCCTTGATGGCGTATGGAGAACCCGCTTTGCCTTTCACTACGGCCGAGTGGTCCTTGGGGATTTGGTAAGCCGTGTAATCGGTTTGCGTGGCGTGTTCGATAATACCGGTGTACCAAATATGTGTGACTCCCAGCTCCTTGATACGGCTTAATGCTAAAGGAGTAAAATCAGAAAACTTCCCCACACCATTCTCTGCCAAGCTGCCATTGGGGGTTAACGAAGCGTTTTGATTCCCGAACCAACGGGGGAAAACTTGGTAGATAATCATCTTTTCTGTCTTTTTTTCTCTCATAATTTTTCAAATTATAACCGGTAATATTTGGTTTATTGGGTCATGGGCTATTGGCTTAATATCTCTTAATTCCTCAAACCTTCCAACCTTTTTAACCTCTTAACCTTTGATTGCTTTAACCAATGATAATAGTTTATTCTCTTCAACAACTTTTCGGAATGCTTCGGATGCCGCTTCGTAACCTATTTGCACGATAGGTTCGATATTCTCCAAATCGAAAGTCTTGTATAAGCCGAACTCTTTGGCTTCGATGAGCACATCACACATTTCCCTGTCTTCCATTGTGTTTGCCTGAAACATATAATGATAAGAACGCTCGGCAATGTGGAATAGAGTCTGTTTATACCGGTGCGGAATCAGCGGACTGACATTCACACCTATCACCCGTTCGCATTCGTCACGTATAGTGGAAACGGGAAAGTTCCGGAACAGACCTCCGTCTACATAGTGCACCCCCTCTATTTCCACC
>URGO01000136.1 GCA_900547435.1 uncultured Parabacteroides sp. | reverse complement strand
ACGCTGTTTACGCGGGTCATTAAGGATTTTATGATACAAGGGGGAGCTCCGGATTCGCGCGGTGCTGCTCCCGGTGCGCGTGTTGGATTTGGCGATCGTAGTGCGGAAATTCTTCCGGAGATGCGACCGGAGTATTTTCATAAAAAAGGAGCATTGGCTGCTCCGCGTCAGAATGATGATGTAAATCCGCAACGTAAGTCTGATATGTCGCAATTTTTTATTGTAGAGGGGCGGGTTTATCGCAGTGGTGAGTTGGATACGTTGGAGAAAGTACAAAATTATAAGATTCGCCAGAAGGCATTGAAGCTTTATTATCATCCGCAACGGACAGAATTGGATTCGCTGAAAAAGGCAGATCCTCGGGAATATAACAAGCGGATTGCGGTGGTCCGCAATAAGGTGGATTCATTGATTCTGGCTACGCCCGGACATTTGGTCTTTACGGATGAGCAGCGGAAAGCTTATACTACAATCGGCGGTAGTCATCATCTGGATGGCTTTTATACCATATTCGGTGAGCTGACAGAAGGATTTGATGTGCTGGATAAGATTGCAGGTCAGAAAACAGATAAATATGACCGGCCGTTGGAGGATATCAAAATTATTAAAGTAACAATTGAATAATAACCTAATACAGTGTTAAAACGAGACTTTATCATGGTGCAGATTGAAGAGATTGGCAAAGCAATAGCTCAATTGGTCTTCAATCGGAATGAAGGAAACGGACCGGACAAGAATCCCGTGATTATAGGTGATTCATACCGTGCTTTGAAAACAGATGCGAAGTTTCTGCTTAATCATGAACCGGATGAAATAGAACTTGCATTGAACCAAGATGATGGATGCGGATTACAGCGTATGGAGCTTGCCGCCAAATTGCTGGTAGAAGAGAGTTACATCTCCGCAGTTCCGCTTCCGCTTTTGAACAAGGCGCAAGAGCTTCTCTATTACTTGCAATTGCATGATGCGACCTATTCGTTGGAGCGTATGATGCTGCTTCAGGATATAGAGCAGGAATTTAAGCGGCAAGGAGACGATTTAGGAAGTTAGAATGAACCATTCTAACTCCTATTTCCCTTCATTCATACGGCAAGTTCCGTTGAATTTGGCATTGGGCTCGATTTCCAGTATTTGTGTTGTAACTTCACCTTGAACTTGGGCAGTAGCTTTCAGTACCAATTTATCGCTGATTTGGATTGTCCCTGTTACAGCCCCGTGTATTTCCGCATTGTTGCAAATGATATTGCCCAGCACGTTGCCACGCGGACCGATTACCAGTTTTCCGTTACAGTGGATATCCCCTTCAACGTTTCCGTCCAAACGGAAATCCGTTTCAGTAATAATGTTTCCTTTTACTGTGGTTCCGGCTGCCAGTGTGTTATGCAGGCCATTCCCTGTGTTTTGTTCCTCTTTTTGTTTGTTTCCTATCATTGTTGGGCCTTTTGAATAGTTTTTTGCAAATATAAGACTAAATTTTTTCCGAAACGTTTAATCTTCTCTTATTAAATGATAAATTCGCAGCCTGTAATAGATAATCAGGAGATACAAGATGATTCGGATAGAATTAAAGTCAATGAAATTTTATGCTTTCCATGGTGTGGCTTCGCAGGAGAAGAAAGTAGGAAATCATTTCGTTGTAGATTTATGGCTTACGGCTGATGTGACTCAGGCGATGGAAAGTGATGATTTGCGTGATACAATCAATTATGCGGAAGTTTATGAGATTGTAAGGCGTGAGATGATGCAACCGTCCAATTTGCTGGAGGCAGTCGCGGGCAGGATTGTGAAAGCCCTGAAATGCCATTTTCAGCAAATACAACATGTTTCCGTGAAAGTAGCCAAACTGAATCCTCCTTTCGGTGGGGATGTTTATAGTGCGGCGGTGATTGTAGACGAGTGAACAAGACATAAAAAAAGAGGGAACCGACATCACGTCGCTACCCCTCCCTAAAAAATTAAACGCCATAACTAAATCTAAACAAAAAACACAAATAATGATAATTAATATATACTATTTTTTATTCTTATTCTTTTGTCTTTCTTTCATGAACATCTTTGCGAATTTCATTTCTGCGCTTTTGTATTTGAAGAGCTTCTCCGGAGGTAAGATTTTACGGAACTTGCCGTAATATTCTTTTTCCAATTCCGCCTCTCGGATGGAGCTGTTCAAACAGGCATCCATGGCTTCATTGTATTCCTCTGCCGAAGCATTTCCTTTTTTGTGGATGTTCCATTGTTTTTTTCGGCAATCTTTGCCCGCTTCAAATTTCTTTTGTTGCAATTCGTTGCATAAAGGAATAAAAGCGGCAGCTTCTTCCGGTGTTAGTCCGATCTCAGCTGTAATGAAAGCATTTCTTTTCGATTCGAAAGCTTCTCGATTGAAAGATTTATGCTCTTTTACCTGCTGAGCATTCACCTCTGTGAATTGCGTTATCAAACACAGCGCAAATATATAGAGAATAATTTTATTCATATTATTTTTCTGATAAAAAAACGTTAATAATAGAAATTTTGTTTATTGTTCTTCCAATTCTTCTTGCATTAAGGCATTCGTATATTGATTTTCGATATACGCCAAGTATTCTTCGTCTTCGTTATATTCCTCTTGCAGAGCAAAAAGGGTGTCATCCGGAAGCTCTGTGCTGACCAAAAGGGAATCAGACGCGATGGTTTCGTTATTCGGACTATTGTCGAAGTAAGCAATGGCCTTGAAGAATAAGCCTAATCCGGCGAACATAGCGGCCAGGTAAAGTATCGGACGGATTTTGTCCATCAGCGAAACGTCCGGATGCTCTACTTGGGGCACCTCCTTCGGAATTTGCTTCATAATCCGAGCAGTCAATCCTTCCATATAGTCTTCGGGGACCCGGAATGGATTCTCCTTAGGAATATTATTCAGATTATAGTCTTCGCTTTTCATCTTATTTCACATTTTGTATTATTATGACACATCCAATAGCGAAAGGTTTAAATGTCTTTCGTTAAATATTCCTCTATTTTTTTTACCGCATAATGATAAGAGGCTTTCAGGGCACCGACAGAAGTCCCGACTATTTCGGATATTTCGTCGTATTTCATGTCATCAAAATATTTCATGTTGAAGACGAGCCGTTGTTTTTCCGGCAGTCTGAGGATTGCTTCTTGCAATTTAAGCTGGATATCATCTCCGCAAAAGAACTCGTCGCTTTTAAGGCGTTCCAGCAGGAAGACATCCGTGTCATCAATGGATATATTGTTTTGTTGGCGTTGCTTATTAATAAATGTAATACATTCATTGATGGCTATTTTGAAAAGCCAGGTCGATATCTTGGCCTCGCCTCTGAAATAGTCCAAGTTGCTCCAAGCCTTTAAGAATGTGTTCTGCAATATATCGTCCGCATCGTCATGGCTTAATACCATTTTTCGGATTTGCCAGTATAATTTTTCGCCATAAAGGGTGACAATACGGGAAAATGCAGCCCTTCGCTTGCTTGGATCTTGTAGTTCAATACTTAGTGCACTATCTATATCGAAGTTTTGTCGCATGTTCCGTTTTGAAATTTGCCGTAAAGATAGTTTAAATTTCGATATGAACCACCGAACCGAACGGAGGAACACGCTCAAAAGCCTCTTTTAAGGCATATTTCCCGGCGTATGCACCGGCGGTTGCCAGGATTCCGCCATGTGTGAAGAGGCATACTTGCCGATAGTTCCGTCCTTTTATTTCTTCCAGAAAATCGGTCAGACGGGTATAGAGTTGTTTGAGTGATTCTCCGTTAGGGGTCGGGACGTTTACCCAGTCCTCAAACCATTGTCGGGAACAGGGGTCGGCGGATATCTCGTCCCACGACTTCATTTCCCAATCGCCGAAGTTCAGCTCTTTTAGGCGGGCGTCGCGAATGGCCTCCGGATATCCGCAAAATGCGGCTAATCGGGTACAGCGGCTCAACGGACTGCAATATACTTGGTCGAACGCCAATCCGTCGAGATTTTTCCGTGTAAGGGAAGCTTCTTCTTCAAAAGAGCTTTTCAGCGGAACGTCTGTTTGTCCGTAAGAGATTCCTTTCGGAACGTCCACGGAGGTATGTCTTACTAAATATACTTTCATGACTAACTGATATGATTGATGATTACAATGCCTAAATAGAAACTTAATTCGCACAGCAGGAATGTCGCTCCGCAGCAATCTCCCGTATATCCTCCTATCTTCTTTTTCATGAACGATGTCAGCAGATACCAGGTCACGATAGGAAAAAGAAGGGCCCAAAGATAAATGCTTTCCGGCAACCAGATGAGCGGAATGAGTGCCGTTGCGATACATAAGATATATTCTTTCCGGTTCATCCGGCTATAAACCGTTTTGTTCTTGGCCTCTTGTGCGTTCCGGGCATAGGGCAATCGGTTGATAATCATTCCGGCAACTCCTTTGCAGAACGGGTCGCCGGTCAGCATGACCGCTCCGGCGATGGTAATGGGCAGGTTGTTGAGGAGCATATAGTAGAGGGCGAAATAAAAGAGCAGTCCGATTACGCCATAACTTCCGATATGCGAATCTTTCATGATGGCCAGGATTCGTTCTTTATTTGTACCTCCGCCGAATCCGTCAAAGAAATCCGCCAATCCGTCTTCGTGCAGGCATCCGGTTACTAATAATCGGGTGGCGATAGCCAATAGAAGCGCGATAGAGTCGGGTAGAAGCATTGATGCTGCATACAGGACCAGTACGCTTAATCCGGCGGTCAGCCATCCGACCAGCGGCCAGCAGCTGACGACATTCTTGAAGTATTCGCCCGGTACTTCGGCTATCCGCCAGAAAGGCAATCGGGTAAAGAATATAAAAGCGGCCAGAATACGTTGCATGGTTAAAAGTATTTGGTGATGGCTTCCTGCTCGAACGTATGCATCTCGTTAATCATGCGGACGGCGGAATCGACAATCGGATAGGCGCATACCGATCCGTAGCCTTCTCCCTATCGCATTCCCAAATAATGTAGCGGTTCGGCGTGCAGGTATACCAATAATTACCGGTGGCCACTCTCGTCTCCGCAATGCCCGAAGATGCAATAATCCTGCATGTCCGGATAGAGGCGGGACGCCGCTAAGACGCAGTTGGTCATAATGAATCCGTCTACCAGGATAATCATCTTCCGTTCGGCTGCACGAAGCATTCCGCCTACGGCCATGACCATTTCATAACCTCCGAAGTAGCGCATGATGTCTAATGGGCTTCCATCTCCACGGTAGTTCTCTTGAGCTGCTTTCAAGACCTCATATTTATGGCGTATTCCTTCAGCGTTAAGTCCGCTTCCGGCCCCGACACATTCGGCTAACGGTATCCCGGTCAGGCAACTCATCCACAGACTGGAGGCCGAGGTGTTGCCGATTCCCATCTCGCCGAAGCTGATAATATTGCATCCTTCCTTATGGCAATCGCTTACGATTTCCGCACCGATTTGTAAGGCTTTTTCCAATTCCTCATGCGTCATGGCTGCTTCGTGCAGAAAATTACGCGTACCTTTTCGGATTTTCCGGTTGATGATACGCGGATTTTCCGGGAAATCATAATCCACACCTCCATCTACAATCTTTATCTCGAATCCGTGCTGACGGGCCAGGAAGCATACCCCCGAACCACCGTTCAGGAAGTTGTAAATAACTTGCCGGGTAACCTCTTTAGGCGATTGGCTGACCCCTTCGTCGGCAATTCCGTGGTCGGATGCATAAATCACATTGACCGGATGGGTAAGTTGAGGGGCCGGTGTTTGTTGAATCATTCCGATTTGCAGCGCTAAGGTCTCCAAACGCCCCAGCGATCCTTTGGGCTTTGCCAGACTATTTATCCGGTTTATCAAAGCTTCCCGGATTTTCTCGTCCGGTTTGTTGATTTGGAATTGAATCATGATTGTATTTTTCTGTATTTTTTATCTCTGCGAAAATAAGCAAATTCCTTTATAAAATCAAGAGTATCTTTCGGATTATTTCACCTTCAATGCTATTCCGCTGACCATCAATATGACTTTGTCGGCTTTCGAGGCGATGTGTTGATTGACCCAGCCTTGCAGATCGGTGAACTTGCGTTGCGTTTCGTCCATCGAAACGCCTCCTAATCCCAGCTCGTTAGTGACGAAGATAAAGGTAGCCTCTTGCCGGACAAAGGCGTCAAATTCCGCTTTGATTTGTTCCAACGAGATATCCACCTGACTCTGGTTATCGTAAAAGAAGTTGGTACACCAAAGGGTTACGCAATCAATTACGATGACACGTCCGGTCAGGTCGTGCCGGCTCAGGTGTTTCTCCTCTTCTATATTGGTCCACTCCGGCCCTCGATCGGCCTGATGGCGCAATACGCGTTGGCGAAATTCCTCATCCCATATACGGGAGGTCGCCAAATAGACCGGATTCGGCGTCAAGCTTAATGCCAAATCTTGGGCGTAACGGCTCTTTCCGGATCTTTGTCCGCCGGTTATCAGTATTATCATTGTTTTTTCTTGTTCCTTGGATTATTCTTACTCGTTTTCCGAAGGGCGGCCGATTTCGAGGCTGCGGCTATGCGCTGGGCTACGGCCGATCGGCTCAATGACTTGCCGAATTTCGGTTGCATAACTTCCTGATAGATTTGTTTTTTATCTGTTCCCGGCTTACTCCCTTGTGCTTCGCGTTCTTTGGCCGCTCTGCGTGCTGCGGCATATTTGTTGTATTTCGCATAATGTTCGCGGCGCGGCTTTTTGTTTCCTTCTCCTTCCGGATTTTGGCTCAGCTGGTTGTAGGCCACGCGCTCGGGTTTCTTCTTCTCTTTCTGCTTTTCCCTTTCGTTTCTTGTTCCGTAAATCAGGTTCTCGGCTTTTGGGGTCAGGGCGCGAATCTTTCCGGCATTCGAATGTTTGCCTATCCGGATTTGTTCGCCATCTACCAGGACAATATCCTCTTCGGTTACCTTTTGTCCGATTTTCGGTTGCTTGCCATTGACCGTTACACGGCCCATCTCAATGAATTTATCCGCCTCGCGCCGGGAGCAAAGTCCGTAATCGCTCATTAATTTATTTAATCTGACTTCCATATCGCTTTGTTCGTTTACAAGTTTATAAGTTTATGAATTTTATTTTATAACCAAACATTCTATTTATCACCTATGTGAAAAACACTTTTCATATTCGTGATAAACGCTTTTTACGTTTGTGATAAACCCTTTTCAGATGTGTGAAAAACAGAGTTCTATCCGATGAAAAACGGAATGAGTGCGACAAATATCCCCATTGTTAGTTCGGTATTGCTATTTATCCGGATAGCCCGTTGCATATCCTCCAGCGTAAAATCGCGTTCGTTGGTTCCGATATAGGGCTTTACGACCGGTTCCCCGAAATAATCGTGCGTGCCACCGAACCGGCAATCCAGTATAGCCGCCAATGCTGCTTCGGGATATCCTGAATTGGGACTGGCGTGTGCGCGTCCGTATCGGAATACAAAATCGCGTTTGTCCCAATTCCCGGAAACGATGAGCATCAGAAAAGCCGTAAGGCGTGCCGGGATATAGTTGGCAAAGTCATCGATGCGTGCCGCAATGCGGCCGAACTCTCTATATCGTTCATTTTTATACCCGATCATCGAATCTAACGTATTGACCATTTTGTAGGCCATCATGCCCGGAAGTCCTAAAAGTAGAAACCAGAACATCGGTGCAATTACCCCGTCACTCAGGTTCTCGGCCAAGGTCTCCAAAGCTGCGGTCCGGATTTCCTGCGGAGTGAGTCGGGAGGTATCGCGTCCCACAATCCGTGCTACCTGCCGGCGTCCCTCTTCCGTACTGCGCTCTACAGCCTCGAACACCGCCTTCACTTCGGTGATGAGTGTCTTTCCCGCCAAGCAAAAGAATACGCCGATGGCGGTAAGGAGTCCGAACAGGAAAGGATGGACAATCCCGGCAAAATATAAAATCCAATAAGTCAGCAGGTAAGCTCCGGCTATCAGTCCGATTGCCAGTATTCCTCCTTTGATAATCCGGTCGCCTCCCCGGTTGAGCCGTTTCTCCCCGTAAGCAATCGCTTTCCCGAACCAAACCACCGGATGTGGCCATCCGTTGGGGTCGCCCAGCAGGCGGTCGGCCAGCCAACCGAAGAGGAAGGGCGCGACTTTATAGGTTACTATCCTTGTATCAATAAAAAGCATTTTCTTGTTTCGTTAGTCGGACAAAGGTAAGGAAAAACTTATTTACTTGAAAAAAAAATGCCAAAGTCCTGTTTTTATCGGATAAAATGCACGGTTCTTTCATTTAAAATAGTTTATAGAGGCGTAAACCCAACAAGGGAACAAGGCTTATATCGGATAACCTTGTATCCTGTTGCCTTGTTCCCTTATTCCCCCCTTTTTACGCGCACGAGATCACGCCTAATGCCGTACCAATAGAGGTCAGGATAGTGATTAACGTCTGAATCACGATTTTCCAAATGTTCTTTTTGTCTGTTGCCATAATCTTTTAGTAGTTAGTAGTTGG
>URGO01000135.1 GCA_900547435.1 uncultured Parabacteroides sp. | reverse complement strand
CCAAGCGGCCATACACCGTTGCCGCATCACGTTCGTTCCCGCCTCCCGAATCCGCAAGGAAATCAAACAGTATTTAGAGCTAATCCAAGAATACGACCCCCGTGCGCTCGGCGGGAAGCTCCCTGACGCCGGATTTATTCCCGACGAACCATGAGAAAGAACCTGCTCACCGGTCTGTCTTTCTGTCTGCTATTCCTGTTCTGGCAAATCATTGCCTGGCAGATAAACAACGAGAATCTCTTTCCGTCGCTGACGCTGCTGATTGGCACATGGGGAGAGCTAATCACCCGGACTCATTTTTATCAGGCTGTCGGAATAACTCTTTTGCGCGGATGTGCCGGACTAATCCTTGCGCTATTGAGCGCCGGATGCACGGCTCTCATCCTAAAACGTTCAGAAACGATGCGGCTGCTGTTCGCTCCCTGGCTGGCGCTGATGCGTTCGGTACCGATTATCTCGTTCATCCTTCTGGCACTGATATTCCTGCATCCGGATTCAATTCCGCTACTAATTGCTTTCCTGACGATGTATCCCCTCCTGACGGAAAACCTGCTGAAAGGATTGTTGCAGTTCCGGCCGGAAATGACCATTCTGGCCAAGCAATTTCACATCGGATTCCGAAACACCTTTCTGCATATCTATTATCCCCAACTGAAACCATTCCTGTTCAGCGGACTGGCATCCGCACTCGGATTCGGCTGGCGTGCCATTATCATGGGCGAGGTACTGGCGCAATGCGCTGAAGGAATAGGCAGCGAGATGAAACGCGCCCAACTGTTTATCGCTGTTCCGGAACTTATGGCGTGGACCTTGACGGCTATTCTGCTCAGTTGGCTCAGCGACAAAGCCCTCAACCGGCTTTCGGCCTGGCAGCCTGCCATCCGGTTCCGTTCCTTCCAAGCCTCCCCAACAAACAAAGCTCCGGAAACAATCCGGATCAAGCATCTCTCCTATAAATATGGTATAAAACATTTCAGTTATGTACTTGAAGCAGGAAGCATATATGCGCTGTCGGCTCCTTCCGGATTTGGAAAAACAACGCTGTTACGTCTCCTGAACGGAACATTGCAGCCGGTAGGCGGAACCATCGCCGAGCGTCCCGGGCGCATCGCCAATGTGTTTCAGGAACCGGAACTTCTTCCACATCTATCCGCTTTGGAAAATATCCTGTTGGTGCAGGCAGCCGTATTCTCCCGCGAAGAGTCCGTGCAGAGGGCAACCTCTCTCCTATCTGCCATGGAACTGGAAGATTATACCGGAGCCAAGCCTTCAGAACTGAGTTACGGCCAGCAACAACGCGTAGCTTTGGCAAGAGCACTTGCGTTCCCTTATCCGCAACTTCTGCTTATGGATGAACCGTTCAAAGGGTTGGACACCGATTTGCGCCGGCGGATTATCCGGCATCTGCTCGACTGGCAACAGGAGCAACACGTCACCCTACTCTTTGCTACACACAGTCGGGAAGAAATCAGTGAGATGAACGCCCGGACAATCGTGCTTCCGGAAGAGAATGCTTGAACTCCGATTTGCAAATAAGAACTTTTTTCTTTTCTTTTGCAACACAAAATCAAATAACAATGAACTCAATTTTTGCAGCACAGATATTCGAAGCCCTGCAAATCCCGGAAAAGCAGGTGCTTTCTACCATTGAACTATTGAAATCAGGGGCTACCATTCCTTTCATCAGCCGGTATCGGAAAGAATGTACCGGCGGACTGAACGAGGTTCAGGTGGCTTCCATCCAAGATAAACTGGAAAAGCTGACCGAACTGAAAGCCCGGAAAGAATCGATTATAAAGGCTATCGAAAAGAAGCAAAAACTGACACCAGAACTGAAAGAGCGCATCGAAGCCTCGTGGAATAGCAACGAAATAGAAGATCTTTACCTGCCCTTTAAAACAAAACAAACCAAGCGTTCCGAAACGGCCCGGCAACATGGATTGGAACCGTTGGCCAAAATGCTGGCAGCACAAAAAACGCCCTCTCTGCCTGCCTCACTCCACACGTTCGTGAAAGGAGAAGTCAAAAACGAAGAGGAAGCTTTGAAAGGAGCACGAGACATCATCGCTGAATGGGTCAACGAGAACAATCGTGCCCGCAATACGGTGCGTTTTGCTTTCCGAAAAGCGATTATCCGCTCGAAAGTCATCAAAGGCAAAGAGGAAGAGGGCGCCAAATATAATAATTATTTCCAATTCGAAGAAAAACTCAACCATTGCCAATCGCACCGGTTATTGGCCATCCGCCGGGGAGAAGCCGAAGGATTCCTGCAAATAAGCATCGTCCCGGAGGAGGAACCGGCCTGCCTGGAATCGCTCTGCCGTATCTTTCGGAAACGGGATGGCGAATGCTGGGAACAGGTCAAGCTGGCAGTCCAGGACGCTTACAAGCGTCTTCTCAAACCAGCCATCGAATCGGAATATGCCCAAAGCAGCAAACGGAAAGCCGACGAGGAGGCTATCCGCGTATTTGCCGAAAATCTCCGCCAATTACTCTTGGCTCCACCTTTAGGACAGAAAAGGGTGTTAGGTATCGACCCCGGATTCCGTACCGGATGCAAGCTGGTCTGTCTGGATGCACAAGGCAATCTGCTCCACAACGAGACCATCTATCCGCATCCCCCACGAAACGAACGAAAAATAGCGGAAAGAAAACTGCAACAATTGGTAGAGACCTATCGTATTGAAGCCATCTCGATAGGCAATGGAACCGCAAGCCGGGAAACAGAACAATTGGTCGCCAACATCCGTTATACGCGGCCACTTCAGATTTTTGTCGTAAGCGAAGACGGAGCTTCCATCTATTCGGCATCACCCGTCGCGCGGGCTGAGTTCCCGGACTATGACATCACCGTACGTGGAGCCGTAAGCATCGGTCGCCGGTTGATGGACCCATTGGCTGAGTTGGTGAAAATAGACCCGAAAAGCATCGGAGTCGGACAATATCAGCACACAGTTGACCAAACTCTCCTGAAGAAGAGCTTGGACCAGACAGTAGAAAGCTGTGTCAACTTAGTCGGTGTCAATGTCAATACGGCAAGCAAGGAGCTGCTGACTTATATATCCGGATTAGGACCGGCATTGGCGCAGAACATCGTGGACTATCGCGCCCAAAACGGAGCTTTTTCCTGTCGGGAAGAACTGAAGAAGGTTCCTCGTTTAGGGAACAAGGCTTTTGAGCAGTGCGCCGGATTCCTGCGCATTCCGAACGGGAGCAATCCGTTGGACAATTCAGCTGTTCATCCGGAAAGTTATTCCATCGTGCAGCATATGGCTGATGACCTGCACTGCACAATAGACGATTTGATGCACAAGAAATCCCTGCGGGTGCAAATCGTTCCGGAAAACTATATTGACGACCGGGTAGGCCTACCCACCCTCCGGGATATCCTGCAAGAACTGGACAAGCCCGGACGCGACCCACGCAACGAGATTAAGGAATTCAGCTTCAGCCCGGACATTCATTCCATAGAAGATTTGAAGGAAGGCATGATTCTGCCGGGAATCGTGACCAACATCACCAACTTCGGTTGTTTTGTCGACATCGGTCTCAAAGAGAACGGATTGGTCCATATATCCGAATTATCCGATTCGTTTGTGAACGACCCGAGTACCATCGTCTCGCTCCACCAACACATCCAAGTGCGGGTCTTGCATGTAGATCTCACCCGTAAACGTATTCAATTGTCAATGAAACAGAATCCACAAAGCACTCATCGGAAAACAAGTAACGATAAAACGTAACATAAAACTTTTGAGAAAACCAAGAAAGACTTTTGAGAAAAGTGCTTTGAGGATAAAATGCTTAATTTTGCATCGAATTTTAATTGATTGGCAAAATGGATGCAGGCATAACTATTTACGATTACATGGATACTTTCTTCTGCTGCAAGGTGGAGAAAGACAAATGGTGTGAGGAAATGGTGTCGGAACACATGTTGGTTTATCTGTGTTCGGGGGAATTGGACTTGATAGCACCCGATAAAAAATATCATTTGAAGAAAGGAGATTCCTTTTTCATCAAACGTAATCATTTGGTGCGGAAAATTAAGCAACCGTCAAAGAATGGCGAGCCGTTCAAAGGTTTGTTCCTGCAACTAAAAATGCCATTCTTAAAGAGGATGTTGCATGAACATAACCTTACAGTAACCATGGAAGGCTATCCGGTGACGGCTAAAACCCATTAAGTAATGATGGAAAAAAATCCTTTTCTAAACGGGCTGTTCTCTTCATTAGAGCAGTATTTCGATGCCCAACAGTACCCCTCTAAGGAACTGATGGAAACCAAATTGCAGGAAGCCGTCTTTACGTTATTACAACTGAGGCCTGACTTGGGGCAGGTGCTGTTTGACTTTTCCGAACCGTGGAAAATCAATTTGGAAGATTTCATGAATAAGAACTACAAGTGCAACCTTACCGTAGAAGAGTTTGCCCATTATACGGGGCGCAGCCTTTCCACATTCAAGAAAGACTTTGCAGCGATATTCCACAACACGCCCAGCCGCTGGATTGTCAAGCGCCGTTTGGAGGAAGCTAAATGCCTGATGGAGAAACTGGGGAAAAAACCTGCGGATATTTATTTGGAAGTAGGGTTCAAGAACCTGTCGCATTTCTCTACTGCATTCAAAAGAGAGTTCGGCATTTCACCTTCAGAAATTTACAATTGTTAGTAGAATGACGTTTCAACAAAACAGATAAGACGTTTAGGAAAAACAACATTACCGTAAACAACGCTACCTTTGCATCACTAAACCCGCATCGGGTTTGGTGATGTTTTTTTATTTATTATTTATTATGATATGAGAAAGAACAACTTTTCAGAACCCTACATCTTCGACCAAACGATGATGAAGAAATTTCAAAGGGCGGGCAGCCTTTGTATGAGGTATAACCAAACTGGCGAAGAAGAACAGGAACTTCGCCGCAAGATATTGGAAGAACTTCTCGGCGAATGCGGAGAAGGCATCCTTATAGTGCCCGGCTTCCGTTGCCAGTACGGAGAAAACATCTTTTTGGAAGACCATGTGACCATCAATTTCAATTGCACGTTGATGGACAATACAACCATCCGCATCGGACACCATACATTGATAGGCCCGAATTGCAGCCTTTACACCGTCAACCACGCCCTCGACCCGGAAGAACGGGCGCAAGGTTTCTGTACGGACGCACCCATACATATCGGTAGCCGTGTTTGGTTGGGTGGAGATGTAGTTGTAATGGCGGGAGTCCATATCGGTGACGGTTCGGTCATCGGAGCTGGGAGCGTAGTTACAAAGGATATTCCTGCCGGAGTAATTGCCGTGGGAAATCCCTGCCGGGTGCTTCGATCAATCACACCGCAAGATAAACTGTTTTGATATGCGTGGCACAGAATCCATATCGACCGTTATTTGCCGTTTGCGGCAAAAAAACATTCCTTGTTCACAGGCTACTTTTATCGGCATTTGCCGGACGGTAGGCTGCGACCGGACAGACGAAGAACTGATGGCCTTGTCCGCTGGTTTCCGTGGCGGAATGGGATGTTCCTACAACGAAGGTTCATGTGGAGCGTTTGTGGCAGGCGTCATGGCGTTGGGTATGTTCCTGCCGGAAGACAACGCAAAGGCTGTGGCTTTGTCGAAAGAATTGTTTGAGCACTTCAAACACATGTATGGTACGGTCATTTGCGGCAACATTGTTTATAAGAATGGATTTGCGGCATGTACAGATTGCTGTCTTTGCATTGGTGAAAAAGTCGTTGAATTGTTGGACAGGGAAAGCTCAAAGAGAGATTGACTTTTCAGCAAAGTGGCAAAAGACGTTTGGGAAAAACATGGAAGGCAAATTCAGGCGTAACTTTGCAATGTGAAATCTACAAGACAATTATTATGATTATTATTTAAAATAAAGACTATGACAGAATTAGAAAAACTCAACAGTGGGGAATATTACAGCATGGATGACCCCGAAATCGCAAAAATCCATTATCGCGCCGCAACACTTTGCCAACAATTCAATGCGTTGTCCATCACCGAAAGTGAAGAGCGTGAGAAAGTGTTACGCCAGTTGTTCGGCTCTGCCGGGAAGAACCTCAGCATCAAACCGGGCTTCTTCTGCGACTTGGGCATCAACCTGCACGTGGGCGACAATTTCCTGACCAATTACAATGTGACCATTCTCGACATGGCTCCCGTCACCATCGGCAACAACACTTGGATTGGGCCGGGCGTGGGGATTTATGCCGTGGCACATCCGATGGAAGCTGCCGGTCGAATCGACCGACTTGGCATAGCCAAACCGATAACCATTGGCGATAACGTATGGGTGGGCGGAAATTCCACCATCGTGATGGGAGTGACCATTGGCAACAATGTCATTATTGGAGCAGGTTCGGTGGTCACGCATGACATACCCGATAATGCAGTGGCAGTTGGCAATCCGGCAAAAGTAATCCGTTATGTAGAAAACAAAAAATAATACTGTAGTTATGAAAAGAAGAAATTTTTTAAGAGCAATGGTCGCTTCTTCTTTGATGATGACAAGTGTAAAGAAGGTAAATGCGCAAGTGGAAAATTGGTTAGACAATAACGCCTCGGTTCCTAAAGTGTATTTCATCAAAGACATCACTTCCGAAAACCTGATTAAAATCTATGAGGCTCTCGGACGGAAAGCCGAAGGCAAGAATGTGGCTGTCAAACTATCGACAGGAGAAGCTGGCAACCCCAACTATTTGCAACCTACCCTGATTAAGGATTTGGTGCAACGGGTGAAAGGTACGATTATCGAAAGCAACACCGCTTACGGTGGCAAACGTACTAATGTGGCCGACCACATGAAAGTGGCCGAGGAACACGGATTCACCGCCATTGCCGATGTGGACATCATGGATGCCAACGGACAGGTAGAGCTTCCAGTGAACGGTGGCAAGCACTTGAAAGTGGACATCGTAGGGAAAGACTTCATGAATTATGATTTCATGGTGGTGTTGTCGCACTTCAAGGGACACCCGATGGCTGGATTCGGCGGTGCTTTGAAGAACATCTCCATTGGCATTGCTTCACCGGAGGGCAAAGCGTATATCCATTCCGGAGGAAAGACCCGCAATGTGACGGAAGTATGGAATATGATACCTGCTGACACCATATTCCAAGAATCCATGGCAGAGGCATCCAAGGCGATTATCGACCATATGGGCAATCGGGCGCTGTACATCAGTGTGGCAAACAATCTTTCGGTGGATTGCGATTGTGTGGCTACTCCTGCCGACCCTCAGATGGGTGACCTTGGCATCTTCGCTTCCCTCGACCCAGTGGCTCTTGATCGCGCCTGCATCGATGCCGTGCGTAATTCTTCTGACCACGGTAAGATACATCTTATTGAACGTATTGACTCTAAACATGGGATGCATAATCTGGAATACGCCGAACAACTTGGTCTTGGAAACCAAAAATATGAACTTGTGAAATTGGATTAGAATACACCCCGTATTTCAGTAACGGGATAGTAACAACTATTCGTTCTGAATACAATCCATTATTCTTCAATTAGTTGCGACGCATTACTTTAACGACAGGTAATGGATTTGTAACGTGCTAACTTCTGTATTCTTCATCGCTTTGAAGTGGGGTGATTAGCTGAGGGCAAAGATAGTGATTTTTCTTGGAAAGCTCAATAATCATGCACGATTTTGACAACCTTTCATATTACCTCCTATCAATATTCTCACAGCATAGAATAGGCAACATATAACGCTTGCTTCCCTTGTTTTAAATGTCGTATTTGTATTTTTATTACGATATATCAATTTATATTTTTTTATATGCTATTTTATTTGTATCTTTGCTCGCAAATAAGATAAATACAACAAGTATGATAGCAAACTTCTCAGTTGAAAACTTTTTCTCCATTAAATCGGCTCAAAAAATTAGTTTTGAACCAACGTCAGATACTTTTATGTCTGATGAATATTCGTATGAGGTTAAAGAGGGAGTCAGATTGCTGAAGGTAGGTATCATCTATGGTGCCAACGCTTCCGGTAAAACTAATATATTAAATGCCATCGAGTTCTTCAGAATGTTGGTTTTGAGAATGCCTAAAGACCGGAATGAGAAAACGGGAGTTGTTCCTTTTATGTTAGACGATACTTCAAGGAATGAAACAACGAAGATATCAATGGTATTCTACATCAACCAATCTAAGTATGTTCTTAGCTTTGAATTGGATGCAAAGCATATCCATTCCGAGACGTTGGTTGTTTATGATTCCATTCGCCCTACCAAGTTATATAATCGTAGCTATGATGCTACGACAGATTCCACAATCATAGAATTTGGTTCAAATCTGAAAATGTCACGGAAGAGCCAAGAAATAATTTCCGGGAATACAATCAATAATTGCAGTGTGCTTGCCGCGTTTGGCAAAAGCAACGTGGAACGGACAAGACTGAATGATGTGTACTATTATTTTGCCAAGCAGGTAAAAGATGTATTGGCTCCCAGTATGTTGCTTTCGGGATATGTCAAATCACGATTGGATAAAGACGAGGCGGGAGATTTGAAGAAATTCATTTTAAA
>URGO01000134.1 GCA_900547435.1 uncultured Parabacteroides sp. | reverse complement strand
ATCAGCGTTTGTCAAAGGGAATTGGCGACCTATTTACGACTATGCCCTGAAGCACGACTTCCGATTCCTGAGTTATGGAGACAGCTCACTACTACTTTGAGAATTAAAAATTGAAAGTTGAAAATTGAAAATTATCCTGTTCTTGATTTTCAATTTTCAACCTTCAACTTTCAATTTCCTCGTTATTCCAACTTATGAATAACCAATCCAGACCTTAGTTTAGGTTCGAACCAAGTAGTCTTGGGCGGCATGATATTGCCGGTATCGGCTATATCCATCAACTGCTGCATCGTAACGGGATAAAGAGCCAATGCCATTTTCATCTCACCACTGTCCACCCGTCGTTTCAATTCGCCCAATCCACGGATCCCGCCTACAAAGTCAATCCGCTTATCCGTCCGAAGGTCTTTAATACCCAATATCTCATCCAAAATAAGATTGGAAGAAATCGTTACATCCAATACGCCAATCGGATCATCATCTTTATAGGTTCCCGGTTTAGCAGTCAGCGAATACCAATGTCCTTCCAAATAAAGCGAAAAATTATGCAATGCCTGCGGCCTATAAATAGCCGTACCCATATCCTTCACCTCGAAATTTTTGGAAAGACGAATCAGGAACTCCCGCGGAGTCAATCCGTTCAGGTCTTTTACCACCCGATTATAATCAATAATCGTCAACTGCTTATCCGGGAAGCATACCGCCATGAAGTAATTATACTCCTCATCTCCCCGATGATTCGGATTCTCTTTAGCTTTCTCGGCGCCTACCAGAGCGGCAGCGGCCGAACGATGATGCCCGTCGGCGATATACAAAGCCGGAATTTTGGAGAAAATCTCGGTAATCTTGCGGATATCCTCATCCTTGTCAATCACCCAAAACGTATGGCCAAAGCCATCTATCGGAGCAATAAAGTCATATTCCGGCTCGATAGCCGCATATTTCCAAATAATCTTATCCAAATCCTCATCCTCCGGATAAGCAAAGAACACCGGTTCGATATTCGCATTACATACACGGACATGCTTCATGCGGTCTTCTTCCTTGTCACGGCGGGTCAGTTCATGCTTCTTAATAATCCCGTCCATATAATCCGGGACGTATGCACACACCACCAACCCGAACTGTGTCTTGCCATGCATCGTTTGCGCATAGACATAATAACATTCTTTCGAGTCTTGTACCAACCAGCCTTTTTCTTGAAACTTTTGGAAATTCTCGGCAGCTTTCTGATATACCTCAGGAGCATGTTCGTCGGTCCCGACGGGAAAATCAATTTCCGGCCGGATAATATGGTATAACGACTTCTCGTTTCCGGCAGCCTCCGCACGCGCCTCATCTGAATTGAGAACATCGTATGGACGAGAGGCTACCAGCTCTACCAACTCTTTCGGCGGACGCAATCCTTTGAAAGGTTTTATTGTTGCCATGACATGAATTACGAATTATTTATTTACCCGGAATCGTTCACATCCTTCTTTCAAGAAGCCTTCAATCTGCTTAGCCGCCGCTATACCGGCATTGATATTCGCTTCGGCTGTCTGAGCCCCCATCTTCTTCGGAGTCGAGAAGTAACGGCCGGCAAACTTCGCGGTAAACTCTTCATGAGCTACCGGCATAATGTCTGTTACATACCTCAAGTCCGGACGTTCTTCCATCAGATGAATCAATTCCGATTCGTTAATGACCTCTTTGCGCGCCGTATTGACCAGCAAACCACCTTTCGGCATCCGGCCAACTAAAGCCGCACCGATAGAATTTTTCGTCTCTGCGGTAGCCGGTATATGCAAAGAGATTACATCGCACGTTTCATACAGCTCTTCTGCAGAAGCCACCGCCTTTACTCCGGCCTCTTCTATTGCCTCTTTCGGACAAAAAGCATCGTAAGCATAAATATCCATACCGAACCCTTTCGCTATGCGTGCCACATTACGACCTACGTTACCAAACGCATGAATTCCCAACTTCTTTCCCTTTAATTCCGATCCGGAGGTACCGTTATAGAAATTACGGACAGCCATAACCATCAATCCCAATGCCAGTTCTGCTACGGCATTGGAGTTCTGTCCCGGCGTATTCATCACACACACGCCATGGGCCGTAGCGGCTTCCAAGTCCACATTGTCATATCCAGCCCCGGCACGGACAACAATCTTCAATTGTTTAGCGGCATCCAGCACTTCCGCATCTACCTTATCACTTCGGATAATCAATGCATCCACATCTTTTACGGCATCCAAAAGCTGAGCTTTCTCCGTATATCTTTCCAATAAAACCAACTCATCGCCAGCCTGCTCCACGACTTCGCGGATACCTTTTACAGCTATCGCCGCAAAAGGCTTTTCTGTTGCTATTAAGACACGTGCCATAATCAATGCTGTTTTTCAAATTCCTTCATTGCTTCAATCAATACTTCCACGCTACTCTTCGGCATGGCATTATACAGAGATGCACGGAAACCGCCCACCGAACGATGGCCTTTAATACCCACAATACCTTTCGTTGCGGCAAAAGCATTGAAGTCGGCTTCCAACTCTTTATATTCGTCATTCATCACAAAGCAAACATTCATAATCGAACGATCTTCCGGCACAGCTGTACCTCTGAACAACTTATTCCGGTCTATCTCATCATACAAGATTGCCGCATTCTCCTTATCCTTCTTCTCCATAGCAGCGATACCGCCCTGCTCTTTATACCATTTCAAGGTCTGAAGAGCAGAATAGATAGGCAATACAGGAGGAGTATTAAACATAGAGCCTTTATCCACATGAGTCTTGTAATTCAACATAGTCGGAATCGGACGATCCACATGGCCTAATGCGTCCGTACGGACAATAACCAGCGTAACTCCGGCAGGAGCCAGATTTTTTTGCGCGCCGGCATAAATAACATCATACTTGGAAACATCTATCGGACGCGAGAAGATATCCGAAGACATATCTGCCACCAAGCGTGTCTTCACATCCGGGTCTTCCCGAAGCTCCGTTCCATAAATCGTATTGTTGGTCGTGATATGGAAATAGTCCGCATCTTCAGGCTCGGAATAATTCTTAGGAATATAGGTATAGTTCTTATCTTTCGAAGAAGCGACTACATCTACTTCGCCAAACAACTTCGCCTCTTTTATTGCCTTTGAAGCCCATGTTCCCGTATCCAAATAGGCAGCTTTCTTGTTCAACAAATTATACGGAACCATACAGAACTGCATACTGGCTCCTCCTCCTAAAAAGACAACCTCATAACCTTCCGGAAGTTCCAAAAGCTCTTTAACAAGCGCTTGAGCCTCATCCATAACGGCTACAAATTCTTTACTACGATGCGAGATTTCCAAGATAGACAATCCCATTCCCGCAAAATTTTCTACCGCAGCAGCAGTATTCTTAATCGTATACTCGCTCAGGATAGAAGGACCTGCATAAAAATTGTGCTTCTTCATGTGCAATACTTTTTTTATAATGTAACATTTTGTCAAGCCAGGGCCTAACGTTGAAACCGCGCCTAAAGTAAGCATTATTTATGAAGAAACAAACATTTTCTCAGAAAAATTTCATTTCAGAAGCGATTTCCCCATAATTTGCGCATTTGTTCTATCAATTTATGTTCTGCCGGATTCTCCTGTCCATGCCAGATACGCTGGCCGCTTACTTCTTTCGGCAAGTAATCCTGCTTGACAAAATGATTTTCATAATCATGGGCATTTTTATATTCCTTGCCATAATCCAATTCTTTCATCAGTTGGGTAGGTGCATTACGCAAATGTAGCGGAACCGGCAGGTTTCCGGTTTTATTCACCAGCTCCAATGCCGAGTTGATTGCCTTATAAGCTGAATTACTCTTCGGGCTGCAAGCCAAATAAATTGTCGTCTCCGCCAAAGGTATACGTCCTTCCGGCCAACCTATCTTCTGGACAGTATCAAAGCATGCATTGGCAAGCAAGAGAGCATTCGGATTGGCCAGTCCGATATCTTCGGCCGCCGAGATGCAAAGGCGACGGGCAATGAACTTCGGGTCTTCCCCACCTGCCACCATCCGAGCCAACCAATAGATAGCCGCATCCGGATCGCTTCCCCGAATCGATTTGATAAAGGCTGAAATAATATCATAGTGCATCTCGCCTCCCTTATCATAAGCAGCGGGATTCTCTTGTAAGCGGTCTATTACCTTTTGGTCGGTAATAACTATATTGTCGCTTTCTTCGGCAGCAATAACCAGTTCCAATATATTCAACAGTTTACGCGCATCCCCTCCCGAATAACGGAGCAAAGCATCGGTTTCTTTCAGTAAAATATCCTTTTCTTTCAACAAAATATCCGTTGTAATTGCCCGATGAAGGAGCTGAAGCAAATCCTCTTTATCTAACGGCTTGAGAACATAGACTTGACAACGCGAGAGGAGCGGACGGATAACTTCGAACGAAGGATTCTCTGTCGTCGCACCAATCAAAGTCACCACACCGGTCTCTACCGCATTCAACAACGAATCCTGCTGGGATTTGCTGAAACGATGGATTTCATCAATAAATAATATAGGAGAAACGGTATTGAAGAAACGGTTGCTCTTGGCTTTGTCTATCACGTCACGCACATCCTTCACGCCGGAATTAATCGCGCTCAAGGTATAAAAGGGTGCTTCCAACTTCTGTGAAATAATATGCGCCAAAGTAGTCTTCCCTACCCCCGGAGGTCCCCAAAGGATAAACGAAGGAACTCTCCCGGAATCAATCATCTTGCGAAGCACAGCACCCTCACCTACCAAATGCTTCTGTCCGATATATTCATCCAACGTTCTCGGGCGCAAACGTTCTGCTAAAGGTTGACTCATAGTTCTCTGTCTTTCAATATTTCTGATAAATCATCAGGATTTCGTCTCGTATTCCATAGTGCATGGATATAAATATAAGAAGAATGAATCGTATAAATAATTTTGGTCGGAGGTAAAGCCAACGACCGATATTTCAAACCATCCTTATTCTTCAATAAATCTTCATCCCTGCCCATATTCGGAAATAATTGTAAAATACTCAATCTACTTTCGAATTGAGCTCTCACTTTTCGTGCGGTATTCCAACCAAACATTTCTTCGCAATATTGCAAAATAGCAACAAATTCATCCAATGCCTGTGGATGCCATTTCAAGACTTTTATTCCCATCGTTTCGTTAATTGCAACACCTCTTCATGCGTTAATCCATTTCCCTTTATCGCATCTTGGGCACGCTCGTCCAACAATCGTTGCAATTCTTGTCGGGTATAACAACAAGGAATCGATTGAGGCTTTATCTTTGTTTTTTCCTTTATTCGTAAATCATCCATATTCTTTTTCATAATTATTTTTTGCAAAAATATCACTTTCTCACAAATTCTTCAGCCACTTCTTTCCGGACTTGGTAAAAGTCCAGAGATAAAGACCGCCTACTATCAAAACACCAACGCCGTAAAGTGCTACTAATTGTATCATCTTATTTCAATATTTTATTTGCCAGTACAGCCGACAAAAGTGTTAATATTATTCCTAATAACCAAATAAACCACAGAATCACATTTTCTAAATCTGAAAACAAAGGAAGAATAAGACCTAAAACTACCCCTGCAAAGGACAGTTTTGATATATCAAAGAAATATCCGGCTAACTTCTCCCGTCTTACCTTATGCCATTCTTTAGCTTCTTGCAAAGCCACTTGCCGTTCCGCAAATTTTCCCATATATTAATGTTTTTAGTTTTCTGCAAAGTTAGGGGTTTTGAATAAATGGACAAGAAAAAACAACAAAAAATCCAAACGGAAAAAGGCAGCCCCGCACGTGGCGGAACTGCCTTCTATTTATCCGATAAGACCGGTTTTATACTGTCGGCTGGTCGGCTGCCGGGTTATTCTGATCATCCGAGATACCCTGATTAGTCTCCATCTCGCACTGCGGGATGCGGTAAATCATGATTTGCGATTCAGCCGGCAAATTATACTGTACGATAGCTTCATAGTTCGTTCCTTTGCGCTCGATCGGTTTCTTCAGGCGCAGGATGTCGAACAGTGAGAAGCCTTCGCCCCAAAGCTCAACGCGGCGTTGCATCCAGATTTCGTCTTGCATTTCCTGAGCTGAAGCAGCTGTACAAGTGTAAGACGGGTCGCGGTAGGTCTTCACGAAGTCTTCCAACGTAGATTTGGCTGCTGCCACGTTTCCGCTCATTGCCTCGCCTTCTGCTTTGATGAGAATCATTTCCTCAACGCGCATCAACGGCCAGTCTTGTGAGTTAGTCGTATTACCCAATACATCCTGATATGGGCCAAACTTAACGTTCACATACGGCGTCAAACCGAAATAATCGACAACCGACTCGCCGCTTACGGTCTGGCCGTCAATCAGCGTAGAAGTATTCTCCGGAGAGATGAACCATTGCTTGCGGATATCCGTATCCGGAATCTCGTTGTAGAGCTTGTCCGTGATAAAACGATATGCGCCGGTCAATGTCGTATAACCGTTACCGGTCAAAGAACACAAGTGAGACGGCCAGTTGATGATACCGGTTGTTACTACATCATTATCCGGAGAAATCATCACGCCCCAAAGCCAAGAGTTGGCCGATGCCGAATTAAAAGAAGGCTTTGAAACCTCTTCGCGTGAATAAGGTGTTCCGCCCGCAATGGCACGTTCCGCATCAGCAGCTGCCTCTGTCCAGTTCTGCATCAACAGATTAGCGCGTGCCCGCAAACCATAAGCCACGCTGCTATCAATCTGGTCTTTGTTTGTCCCGTTATCGTATCCGTCCAACAGCTCGATAGCTTGGTTCAAGTCAGACATGATTTGGTCATATACAGCCTGCACCGTTGCACGCGGGTTATTCTGCAACTCTTCGTCGCTCATCGTTTCGAGCACGATAGGCACGCACAGCGCCGATTCATGTCCGGCATAGGTGAACTGATAGGTCTGTGCCAGATTCAGATAATCGTATGCGCGAGCTGCATAAGCCTGTCCGCGATAGATAAGCATCTGCGGGTCTTCCGAACCTTCCGTCAAGGTAAGCACATTGTTGGCTGCCTTCATGTGATTATAGAAGGTCTTCCAAATCAATTCATCCAGCGTACTGGTATAAAGGCGGTCGGAATAGTTCAGCGCCGTACCGAACCAGTTATAACCCGAAGTGGTAGAAGGCATATCCTGTCCGCCCTGTTCATAAGCCAAGCTGACAGCAGCCACACCGTAATCGTTATGATACGTATTGGCATCGTCCGAAATCGTACCGAATACGTTCAACGTAGCCGCCAAAGCGTTTACTTCCGCCGTAATCAGGTTCGGGCGGTTCTCAATGATATCCTCCTTCTGGTCGCCACTGATGTATTGACCCTCCGGAAGCTTGTCCAAATCGCAAGATGCCAACAAAAGGGCAGCACTTGCGCATATCATATATTTTATTTTCATAATTCTACAATTTTAATGGGTTAGAAATTCAATGAAATACCGCCGGAGATTGTACGGATAGGCGAATAAACGTTATCCGCACTCAGATAGCTCTGACGTGGGTCCAAACCTTTGCGAGCCGACCAAAGCGCAACGTTGTCCGCTACGAAATAAAGGCGGATGCCGTCTATCTGCAACTTCTGTGTCCAAGACTTCGGCAACGTGTATCCGAAGGTGATATTCTGCAAGCTCAAGTAGTTCGAGCTGGTCAACCAACGGTCTTGCGTCAAATTCCCGGTATATTGGTCTTGCACATTCAAGCGCGGGATATCCGTGCCGGTATTTTCCGAAGTCCAAGCATTCAACATATCCACATGCCAAGCCGAACCCATAGCGTCCGTGCTCATCAGCTCGCCGTAGGTGTAATCCAAGATACGGCCACCCAACTGGTAAGCGAACGAAATCGAGAAATCGAAACCGTAAGCCGTCAAGCTCGTTCCGAAACCGCCATATACCTTCGGCAGGATGTCTCCCGTAGCGAAACGATTCGAAGAGGCTTCCGAATAAGAGGTCGTTACCATCTCACCGGCATCATTCGGCTTCGTCAATGCCCACAAAGCTTCACCCGTATCTTCCTTCACGCCTACATACTTCGGCAAATAAAGCTGGTACATGGATTCGCCTTCGCGGTAAATACGCAAGCCGCTGATTAATTGTCCATTCAATTCAGGAGCAAGTTCCAACACCTTATTTTTAAAGTGGGTTAAGTTCAAATTAATATCCCAAGAGAAATTCTTCGTATTGATGATGTTCGAGTGCAAATCGATTTCCACACCGCGATTGACCATCGAGCCGATATTCTCAGGGAAGGTCGAATAACCGATAGACGGATTCACCGGCTTGAAGTAAAGCATGTCTGTAGTCTTACGTGAGAAGTACTCAGCCGAACCGCTCAGCTTGCCGCCCCAGAAGGTAAAGTCGAATCCGGTATTGAAGCTATGCGATGTCTCCCATGTGATGTCTGCATTTCCTTTATAATACAAAGAGGTAGAGAAATCGTTGTTACTGTTGGCCAAGATATACTGGTCCATGTACGGATAATAGTTACGATACAAGCCACCATCGTACATCAAGTAATCATTACCCTGCGTACCGAAGCTGATTTTGAACTTCAACT
>URGO01000133.1 GCA_900547435.1 uncultured Parabacteroides sp. | reverse complement strand
GTACCGAGTGTAGTTCCTTTCACAAGGATCGTAGCACCAATTACCGGATCGCCGTTCTCGTCGACCACATGACCGGTAACTTTTGTGTCCTGAGCCATTGCTGTCGTTAAGCCCAACAACAGGCTCGCAGCAGTCAGAGTAAACCTTTTCATCATAAATTACACTTATTTGTTTAACATAACATCCTTTGTTTGAAAGACGTAGTTCTTCCGGAACTCGGTCTTTTTTCTGGGTTTTGGGCATTAAAATATATTAATGGAGGAATAATCGGAGAGAAAGGGTTATTGGTTAAAAATAACTATTTATCACAAATAGAAAGGCACAATTCCACCTTTATACTGTTTGGGAAAGTAGAATCATGCCTTAATAAATAAAACCGACATAATTATTTCTTATAATGAGGAGAAAGGCTTTTATAGATATTAAATCCGTGTTCTTCGCTTTTATAAATTATAGTATCTATAAAATAAAGATGATCGTCTATTCCATATAATACATTATTCGGGACAGCATCGAAAATGTCATATTCACCGTTTGAAAAATATTCGCCACCCATTTGTGGAAGAAATCCACTCTGTTTTAACGATATAGTTATTTCCTCAATAGTTGCTTCACGCTTAGCTCGAATAAAAGGTTGTTTTAACACAGCACAAATCTGATTATCCCTATTTAATGCAAATCCTATTAAATCGTAAGCACAATCAGGGAAATATGAATTGTGAGCTTCTATGCGTTCAAAAAAAGAATTCAAATTATCGTCCGCATATCTAAAATCATTCAATTTATAAACAATTTCTTGATCAATCGGAGAATAAACTTCATTCTCAGATCCTCTGTCTGAAAACTCTCCAAACACAGAAACATCCGAATACCAGCAATCATTTTCTATTGCAAAGGTTCTGAGCGCAGCGATTTGGATTCTCTTGCTAACCGTTGTTCCCGTAAGTGCTCGAATTGTTTCAAACGTTCGGAAAGAGATAGCGGATGCTTCTGCCAATATGCTACGGAATTCTTTTTCTGCTTTGTCATTTCGATGTGATATTTGTTCATTTTTGCCATAGCTTTTTGCTTTTATATCATTTTCCATTATAGTTCTTGTTGTATTTCCAATAAGTCAGCAAAATCTTCATTGTTTTTTTCTCCAACATATTGTTGAGTTACAGATTCTGACAAATGCAAAGATACCAAAATATCCATCCATCCATCCGTTGCAGCGCTTGTTTCTTTTATCGGACCGAAATATTTAATCTTGATTCTACTCATATTATTTACAGAGGTAGTTTTAAATTTATGTCAGATTAAAAGTAATCAAATGACAATGCAAATGTATATATTCCATTTCTAAATTGCAAATAGTAAAAAAGCAGCCCGAAATACTCGGACTGCTTTTCCTTATATACTTTTAAAAGGTTATTTTAATAACCCGGATTCTGCTCAATATTCGGATTCGCATTAATCTCGGAAATAGGAATCGGCAGAATAGCACGGAAATAAGTATTGTCGAATTTTGTCGATTCCTGAATCAATGCATAATGACGTCCCATATTATCCAAACTTTCATAACGAACAACGGTCTTGTTATTACGCATCAAATCGAAGAAACGATGACCTTCACCAACCAATTCCAAACGGCGTTCATCCAAGATTCGATCTACGGTTGCTTCTGCCGGAGAGACTTCTGTAGCTTCCGGGTTGGCACGCAAAACAATTGCATTCAAATACTGTGCAGCCTTGTCGCTTTGTCCTAATTTAGCCGCAGCCTCAGCTGCGTTCAGATACATTTCTGATACACGGAGCAACGGTAAGTTGGAAACACGGTAATCACCCCCTGGTTCTTTTGCAGGAAATTTGTTCACAAATACCTGCTGGTCTCCGTACTCTTCCATAAAGCCTAAAGTAGGATCGGTAGCTTTCAAGATAACTCCCTGACGTACGTCATTCATGTCCTTGTTCAACAAATCCGAGAAAGCTTTTGTGACGATAGCATCTGCATAACCGGTTTCATTCAAGCAATAAGCAATCCCCTCGCGGTCAGCCCAGTCAGCAGAACTGTAATTGACGATTTCCAGAATCATTTCCTTACGATTATCGCCTACCCAACCGTCAACATATTCATCTGTTGTCCATAAAGCATACGGTGAATTATTAATTACATCTTCAGCCATTGCCAATGCATTCTCATTATCGCCTTTGTACAAATATACACGGCTTAATAATGCTTTGGCAGCCCAAACATTGAACATTCCTAAAGTTTTTTCTTCAGATAAAGCATTCGAATTGATTGCTTCGGTCAAATCTGAAATAACTTGTTCATAAACTTCAGCTACGGTGTTGCGTGTTAACTGTTCGCTAGCAGCTACAGGGCGAGTAACAATAGGAATACCAGCCGAAGCACCGTTATCTACCGTATAAGGCTTACCATAGATACGGGCCAAGTCGAAATGAACCAAAGCACGGACCGCTTTAGCCTGAGCCACCATATTGTTCAATTCTACTTCTGAAGCATCGTTTACTTTGCCTGCCTCTATTGCTTCAATCAAGTTATTCGCACGACGAATAACATTATAAGGAGTAACCCAAATAGCCGGAGCATCATCTTCTGTATATCTCATTTCATACAAAGAAGAGGAACGCATACCTTGCGTACGGGCTTGCATATCATCTCCACGCACATCTCCATAGAAAAACATATTGCGGGCATAGTAAGAAACGGCATCAGAATTTCCTTGTAAGCCGTCATATATACCATTTAATGCAGATGTTGCATCTTTGTAATTACTAATGGCTTCAGAAGTCGGTAGAGAATCGGAAGGATCTACATCCAACCAATCATTGCTACAAGACGCCATGGTAAATACAGCTGCCAAAAACAGCACAGATCTCATTATTTTTTTCATTTTTTCTTTCCTTTAATTGTTAATGATTAGAAACCGATTTCCAGACCGAAGGTTACTGTTCTCAATGTTGGAGTTTCAAATGTTACCAATCCATCAGGACGCGTTTCCGGATCTACATATAAATCTTTAGACTTCCATGTCAGCAAATTGTTGCCAGACAAATAAGCACGCAGACGGCTGATTCCTAACGGAGCCAATACATTCGACGGAACGCTGAATCCTAATGTCAAGTTCTTCACACGCAAATGGTTGGTTGACATCATCCAACGAGACGATGGTACATTCGTATTTCCGTAAGCGAATTGAGGCAATTCTGCATTATCGCCCGGCTGCTGCCAAGTCTTATCTATTTCATAATATGCCGGTACATTACCAAGATAATGATAAGTACCACCGTTCGATTGCAACCAAGTAGCATAATCATATACATGACCACCCAAAGAGTAAGTCAAGGTAAAACTGAAATCGATAAACTTCCATGCCATTGAATTAGTTATACCTCCTTGGATTTTAGGCTCTACGGAACCGATCAGGATTTTATTGGCTTTCGAGTAATCGGTTGTGATGCTACGGTCTCCGTCTTCACCATTCACATAATAAGATTCTTTTCCGGTTTCCGGATCAACACCTGCATATTCGTATGCATAGAAGGAATGGTACGGACTGCCGATACGGTGGATTGCATAACCATCGATGATTTCTGTCTGCTCACCATCCAACTTCAACAATTTGTTTTTGTTATGGGAGATATTCAATGTCGTTTCCCAAGTAAAGTCATCATTAACGATATTCTGACTCTTCAATTCAATTTCGACACCACGGTTACGCATTGAACCGATATTCTGCATCATGCTGCTGAAACCTGTAATCTGAGAAATCGGCTTTTCAATCAACAAATCTTTTGTCTCACGATTATACCAGTCAATCGTTGCTGAAAAACGGTTTAAGAAAGTAACATCCAAACCAATGTTAGTAGCATAGTTCTTTTCCCATTGCAAATCCGGATTATCGATACGCATTTCTGCAGAACCCGGTTGATTGTTATAGTTATATCCGAAACCATATACCCCCATGTAAGAATAATAATCTTCCGGTTGTGTTCCGTTTACACCATATGAAGCACGAATCTTAGCATCAGTAATAATATCTTTCAACGATTCCATAAAGGCTTCGTGAGAAAGACGCCAAGAAGCTGATACTGACCAGAAATTACCCCAACGACTTTCACGGGCCAAACGAGAAGAACCATCACGACGATAACTTACACTTCCATAATAACGATTATCGTAATCATAATTTACACGACCTAAGTAAGATACCATACGATAGCCGTCTACATAACTTGCTGCACGTGTATCTGCGGCATTCCCAATTTCAGGCAGATTATTCGTCGGATAATTGTTACCGTTCGAGTAAGTATAATCCTGCGTATAATCTTCTGTTTCAAAACCTAACAAAGCATCAACGGTATGCTTGCCAAATGTTTTGTTATAGAACAGCTGGGTCTGCAAGTTCAAAGTTGCATAATTAAGCATATAACGCTGCATTACACCAGAAGAAGCTCTACCATCGTTTGATTCCGGATGCCACCATGATTTTGCATTATTATTGATAAAGTCATAATTGATGACCTCCTTCAAATGCAGGTTATCCCAAATATTCCAATCAGCAGAAATATTGTTCAACGAGCGATTTACCCTATTCAAATTGTAATTTAAATCTGCTGTTTGTAATGGGTTCGCACCATTCAAAGCAGGGAAAACATTGCTATATGTTCCATCTTGGTTATACGGATAAGTGGAAGGAGATGCTGTCATGGATACACACATGATTGGGCTGGCAAAAGAAGTTCCCTCGTTACTTACATGCTGATCTGAGCTGGAAAACATGGTACTGGCTTCCAATTTTACCCGTCCTGCCTGATGGGTTACACTAGCACGCCCTGTATAACGCTTATAATCTGAATCCAAAGTAATACCATCCTGATCGGTGTAAGACAAAGATGCATAGAATTTTGTTTTGTCATTACCGCCTTGTGCATTTACTTCATAGTTTTGATGCGAACCGTTGCGCAACAAAACATCACGCCAGTTGGTATAGCCGCTCCAAGGTACAGAAGCAAAATCTTCAATGTTGGCATCAGCAAAAGCAATAGCTGCAGCTTCTGTTTCACCACTATTTAATGCATAGTTCTTCAAACCTAAATGCAAGATATCACGACGATCCTCACCACTCAATGTCGGACGATAATCGATGGCCATATTTGAGAAACCCCAGTCAGCTTTCGCTCCGATGCTGGTCTTTCCGGCTTTACCTTTCTTGGTAGTGATGACAATCACACCGTTTGCGGCACGTGATCCATATAAAGATGCGGCAGCCGCATCTTTGATGACTGTCATTGATTCGATATCGTTACTATTAATTGTAGCCAACATACTGTTTCCGGCATCATCATAAGAAAAACCGTTCATATTTCCGGTTTGCATCGGCACACCATCGATTACATACAGCGGTTCATTGCCGGCATTGATAGACCCCATACCGCGAATACGTACCGAAGCAACAGAACCCGGCTGACCGGAAGTGGACGAAATTTGCACACCAGAAACTGCTCCGGCCAGTTTGTCTTGCACGCTTAAAGCCGGAATATCTTTTAATCCTTCTGTTGTAACACTACTTGCAGAACCGGTAAACGAAGATTTCTTGAAAGAACCATAACCTGTTACAACTACTTCATCCAATGCCTGAGAATCAGATTCCAGTGTTACATTCACCGTAGGAGCAACGCGAACTTGCATTGTTTCCATACCCACGTAAGAAATTTCCAATTGTTTGTGTTCTGCAGGAACATCCAGCGTGAAGTTACCGTCAAAATCAGTAACCGTACCGAGTGTAGTTCCTTTCACAAGGATCGTAGCACCAATTACCGGATCGCCGTTCTCGTCGACCACATGACCGGTAACTTTTGTGTCCTGAGCCATTGCTGTCGTTAAGCCCAACAACAGGCTCGCAGCAGTCAGAGTAAACCTTTTCATCATAAATTACACTTATTTGTTTAACATAACATCCTTTGTTTGAAAGACGTAGTTCTTCCGGAACTCGGTCTTTTTTCCGGGTTTTGGGCATTAAAATATATTAATGGAGGAATAGTCAAAAGAAAATCCGATTATTGGCAGAAATATAAAAAGACGTTAAAACGTAATGACTATTCTCTAACGAAATGGCTGTGTAAATCCACAAAATAAGTAATTTAGTGCATCAAATTAATCCAACTTGATTATATTTGCAGAAAAAATTGCAAAATAGCTATGTTGATAGAATTTAAGGTTGCGAACTATCGTTCCATTGGAGAGGAACAGGTGCTAAGCCTTGTCCCTGCAAGCAATCAAAATGAATATCCTGACAACATCATTCAAGAAAGCAGCTATGCTGCTTTGAACGGAATTGTTCTATATGGAGCAAACGGTAGTGGAAAATCAAATCTACTGAGAGCGATTGTGGTAATGAGCAATATCATCCGCATATCGGCGACGTCTTCTTCCACATCATTGCTGCCATACGATCCTTTCCTGTTAAGAGAAGGATATGCCCAAAAGAACACAACTTTTGAGATGACTTTTGTTATAGGAGAATCCCGATACAGATATGGCTTTTCCTATAATATAAATTCCGTAAATAGGGAATGGCTGCTCAGAAAAGTTATTGGAAAGGAAACAATTTTGTTTGAACGAGAAGGGGATATAATAGATGTCAATTCTGATTTCAAGGGTTCGACTAAACTTATTGAAACAGCTATTGAGGCTACACGGAACAATACCCTTTTCCTTTCCTTATGCGATATGCTCAATGTCGAAGAGGCAAAGTCGATAATGCTATGGTTTTCTACCTTGAACATTATCAACGGACAACATTCACAGATACATGAAATACAGACGGTCAACCTACTACAGAATCCCATATATAAACAAAAGATTAAAGATTATCTTGCGTCAGTATGTCTGAACATTCATGACATAGACATAGAGACAAAAGAATTTGAAGATACAGATCTGCCCATAGGAATGACCGGAAATATCAGAGAAATGTTTTCCAGGACTTTACGTGGAGGGAAACAAGTGAAGGTTATGGCGCAACATGCTATATACGACATGGAAGCAAAGCCTACGCAACAATCCATCTCATGGGACTGGGATAGCCATGAATCTTCCGGTTCACAAAAAGCTATGCATTTGAGTGGGCCAATACTTTGGGCATTGGCTAATGGCGGAACACTTGTGGTTGATGAAGTGGAAGCTTTCCTGCATCCGATAATGACACTGAATACTATTGAAATCTTCTTGAACAAAGATAGCAATCCTCGAAATGCCCAGATTATATTTGCAACACATGACACGAATTTGTTGAGCTATGCTAAGCTAAGAAGGGATCAGATATATTTCGCAGAAAAGAATGACTGGGAAAGCACCGAGATATTCTCTCTTTCAGACTTCAAGTATATTGGAGAAAAAGACGGACAGCCGTTTGCCGAAAAGGAAAGACCGGATTCGGACAAAGAGAAAAGATATATAGAAGGGCGATATGGTGCCATTCCTATGCTTGGAAAGTTTAACAAATTTATCCGTAATATAAAATGGCAAAACGAGGTTCAGTAAAGCAGCAAGTTGTCAAGGATGAAATTGAACGTCCTGCAAGAAGCCGGAAATATACATACCATATTCTTATAGTATGTGAGGATGAGAATACGGAAAAATACTATTTTCAAAGATATGCCGACCGTTTTCAAAATATATGGCCGAATGAAACAGTCTATCTGAAAGCAGTTGGTAGCGGACGAAATTCGCTTGGTGTTGTACGAAAGGCGATAGAAGAACGTAGCATCCTTGCGGAAGAGGCAAAGAAATCTGTAGATATGACGTGGGCGGTCTTTGACAAGGACGACCTTGACAAATCAGAAGGGAATGCCAGAAATTTCAATAAAGCTTTTGAATTGGGTAAAAACGAAGATGTCAGGATAGCATATAGCAACGAATGTTTTGAATTATGGCTACTCCTATATTATTGCAGCGTTGATGTAAAGGGTGGACCTATCCCACGGAGTAGATTGTACGAGTTGCTTGAAGCTGAAATCAAGAAATATAATTCAGATTTTGTATATGCGCATGGAAAGAATAATGTAATAGACGAAATCCTTAAAACAGACAATGTTAATAAGGCAATCAAAAGGGCTGAATATTTGGATAATTGGCATTCCCAAAATAATCACAAACCGATAGAAGCTAATCCGAACACATTAGTATATAAACTTGTGTCAGAACTTGAAAGCCTGTTGGCCTACTATAGCTATAATGCGTGATTTTCAACTTTCGATTTAAAAAAGACCATCAGATATTTTCCTAAAAACATCGGTTATTTTTGTGTCCAATAACGGTTGATTTTTATGCCTACCTCCGTCAAGAAAGCATACTACCTTTTTCTTAAAAGGGCGTACCCTTTTCCCTGAAAGCACGCACCCTTTTTTCCAAAAGCATGCACCCTTTTTTCCAAAAGCATGCACCCTTTTTTCTTAAAGAATTCTACACGGATTTCTGCTTTCCTTTCCATTTTTCCTATTGATAAATATCAAATTCGACAAATAAAGTTAGTATAGACGAAAAAAATATCTTATTTGTTCACAAACAAAATTTCTCAATTCTGTAATGATTTTGTCTTATTTGTTACAAAAATATACTGAATAACAGCCGATGATGGCTTGTTTTTATGTCTTTATGCCAAAAATAGAAGTTATGAAACGTAATAAATCGGATGAAGAATCCAAATAGAAACGCAACGATTCGTTAGCAAACAGGATAAAAACTCATCGGTCGGGGAACGCCGCGCG
>URGO01000132.1 GCA_900547435.1 uncultured Parabacteroides sp. | reverse complement strand
TTCGTCATACTGCTCTTGGGCACGTTCTACCAACGAAACGATATCACCCATTCCTAAAATACGGTCGGCCATACGTTCGGGATGGAATATATCCAAAGCATCCATCTTCTCGCCCGTACCGACAAACTTAATCGGTTTGTCTACTACCGTACGAATAGAAAGAGCTGCACCACCGCGCGTATCGCCATCCAATTTCGTCAAAATTACACCGTCAAAATCCAACCGTTCATTAAACTCCTTAGCTGTATTCACCGCATCTTGTCCGGTCATGGAATCCACCACAAAGAGCGTTTCATTCGGCTGGATAGCCTCTTTGATAGCCGAAATCTCTTGCATCATCTGTTCGTCAATAGCCAAACGTCCGGCAGTATCGACAATAACCACATCATAGTTTTTCGCCCGAGCTTCCGTTATGGCATTCAAAGCAATCTCAACCGGATTTTTATTGCCTTCTTCCATATAAACAGGGACACCTATCTGTTCGCCAACGACACGCAACTGTTCGATTGCGGCAGGACGATACACGTCACAAGCAACCAACAAAGGTTTCTTGCCTCGCTTGGTCTTCAACATATTGGCCAGCTTACCACTAAACGTTGTCTTACCCGAACCTTGCAGACCGGACATCAGGACAATGGATGGACGTCCGTCCAGATTCAAATCGGCAGCCGTTCCTCCCATCAGCGTAGCCAACTCATCATGCACAATCTTAACCAACAATTGGCTGGGCTTCACTGAAGTCAATACATTCTGGCCTAAAGCCTTTTCCTTTACTTTATCTGTAAATGTCTTGGCAACCTTATAATTTACGTCGGCATCCAATAATGCACGCCGTACATCTTTTAATGTTTCCGCAACATTGATTTCGGTGATTTTACCTTCACCTTTCAGCAACTTAAACGAGCGTTCCAAACGCTCACTCAGATTGTCAAACATACCTATATATCTATTTCTGTTAATTCAACTTCTTACTATGACGGGCAAAGGTAGTAAAAAGCACAGAATATCTTAGCATAATTGCCACAAAACTTGTATGTAGAAAAATAGTTGATTCTTGATTCATCTTACCTCAGAATCATTCTACACCTACTCATTTATAGCTTTTCGGTTACTCCATCTATTTTTACTCTTTCAATTTCACAATCATGATAATCGGATTGTCATCCGGATCCACTTTCTTGACCAGTTTCTCGAATGCCCGAACGGCCGATTGGGGGCCTCTAACCGGCCTTTTCTCTTTTTGACATTGTTCAAAGAGAGAGAGAAATTCTTCTGCCGAAAAAGAGGTTTGGGCGAACCTGTTCTTTTGTCCTCTTGACCAATTCAATACAAAATTGACTCCTCCGTCATAATCATTGGGATATCCCAAACTATCAAAACTATATAAACGCTTGTCATTTTTATCATAATAGCAACATCTTATAGTTCCTTTATAATAATATTGGATTAACAGCACTTGAGAGGTTTCTATAATCTCCGCGATAATGACCTTATTATAAGTCTTATCTGCAAAATGCTCTATATCAGTTTGTATTTCCGGAGTTACTTTGTATTTTCCTAAATCAAATACATACTTAGGAATGAACTGGTTCAATCCGTTTATCTTATACACCGTATCATTCAAATATTCCCGGACATGAAGCATATTCTGATACATATAGACCGGAACAATATGCCGTGTAGCAAACGATATACGCCATTGCTTGTTTTTCAAAGGTGGCATACGGAGTGAAGGCACAGCCTCCTTCAATAAATGTGCCGTCTGATCATATAGCGTATAAACCGGATAAACTGAATCTGGGAAATAATAACTGTTTCTCGAACGCAAAAATTTACCTTGGAAGTAAGCTATAATACTACGGTCTTCATTTTTGGGAAAGACTGTAGTCCAAAGGATTTCCCCCTTTTTGTTGAAGCACAAGGCTTTTCCTAATGTCCCTGCAACAATCGTATGGTTATCTTCATCAAGATACACGCAATGGATACCATCTACAAACTCATTCGGACCGCCTCCGGTACTTCCTATCGTACGCTGAAAATTCCCCTCCCGGTCAAACAAATAAGCAGATTTACACGTATTGTCTTTTACGATGATATGAGTGTCATCATAATCGAAAACCATCCCTTTATCTATGACACATTCATCCGTTGTTTCCAAAGGTATGTATTCGATAGATTCTATAAATGCGCTTAATCCCTTATCCGATTCTCTCATATTTTCGGGATCGAATTTTATCTTTATGGGTTGCATTTGGGCAATTCCCGCATTTCCTATACACAATAAGAACAAAAACAGACAGATATTTTTCATCATAATTTGTAATGGCTATTAGATCAATACAACTATACCTACTCACTTATGGCATTTCGGTTACTCCATATATCTTTACTCCTTCAATTTCACAATCATGATAATCGGATTGTCATCCGGATCCACTTTCTTGACCAGTTTCTCGAATGCCCGAACTGCCGATTGGGGGCCATGAGGCTCCAGCTTCGTCCGTTTTTCCGGATCTGTAAACTCATCGGCATGGATATAGCGGGACAGATATTGGTTCTTTTGGCGATCATTGAGCATAAAAAAGAAATCCAAGCCCCCGTCATAGTCATTGGGAAAACCGTTTTTACTATTGAACGCATACGTTTTGCCTTCCACTTTGTCAAAATAGCAATAACAATTTGTATCCTGATATTTATAACGTATCAATATATAATCTATTGTCTCCGCCACATATTGCGGAACCACGCAATTAGGTGCCAGTTCCCGGAACCGGGGCAAGTTTCCCTGTATCTCCGGAGTTAGCCGATATTTCCCCAAATTGAAAACGTATTTGGGAATGAAATTATTCAGTCCGTCTATCCGATAAATCGTGTCGTTCATTGTCTCCCGAACATGAATGGCATTATCGTATTCATAGGAACGGGCTATGGGGATTATTCTCAAAGCTATCCGCCAAGCTTTATCGGCTATCAAAGGTATGGGTACGGAACGGATAGCCTCTTTTACGAGACGTCCCTTCGTATCAAACAGATTGAACACATAATAACTGGAATCACGAAGCAAATAGCTTTCAGCCACACGTAAAAAATTTCCATGAAAATAACGGTCGCATTCACGGTCATCCATGGGAAAGGATGTTGTATACAAATAATCGCCTTTATAATTAAAATGCAATATTTTTCCACAGGAAACCATGATATTTTGATCTTCACTGTTGATCCATAATTTACCTATATATGTAAATTCCTGAGGACCGGGGCCTTTCCCTCCTATGGCGCGGATAAATTTTCCTTTTCGATTGAATAGATAAACAGCTTCTCCATGCAAATCTCCGGCGATAATATATTCATCATTGAAATCATAGCGGACCCCGTCTCCGATCAGGCACTCATCCGTTGTTTCCAACGGAATATATTCAACCGATTCTATCAAATCAGACATCCGCAAATCCCCCTCCGGCATATTCTTCGGGTCGATCTTGATTTCAATCGGATTGGGTTGGGCTAAGACTGTTCCTCCGCAAAAGAAAATGAGTCCTAATAATAAAGCAATGTGGTGCATAAATTATCTTTTTAAAGAGAGCGTATCGAACTGATACGCCCTCGTGATAGTAAATAATCCAGGGATTGTTTAATAACAAGAACAATCCTTGTAATACCGTTCCCCACCACAATGCTCCGCATAACAATCTGGAGCGATTACCATAGTTGTTGTACTTCCATTCTGGCAGTAAACATAACAGTTACCGCCACCACCCTTGATGGCTCTCATCCGCTCACGAGACAGAGGTTGAGCAGACGCTGCGTCAATCGAATGGATTGACATTTTTTTCAGTTGTTTCATCGTATAAAAATTAATTAAACAATAGGCTGAACTAATCAACCGTTTACTAATTTATAATAGGAATTTTGAACTTACAAGTGTATGTTAAATATTATTCCACAAAAAACTCTCCGACCAGCCGGTTGCCCCACGAATTGGTCAGTTCCAACTGATAAACGATTCCTTTTTGCAGGTTGAAGATAGAAACTGTAACGGGCAGTGTCCCTGCCGGAGCCTCTTCTTCCAACACCGTTTCACCTCCGTTGAAAACCCGAATAGTGATATCCGAATGTGAAGTACCTTCTATATAAAGGTTCAATGCATCGTAATAGGCTCTAACTGGATATTCAACTGTAACGAAACGCTTGATCTCATCCCACTTACCTTCCAAGGGGATATTTTCCTGTTTGGGCGGATTGCCTTCTGCCCAACTAATAACAACATTGCCTAAAAACAGATAACAGTAAAAAAGAGTCAATAGCCCTTTCATCTTTAGAATGCCTTTCATGTGCTTTATTTTTAAAAGTTTGTGGAACAAAAGTAATCCTCTTATTCCGCTATTGACATGACATGTGGAATATTTATTGCAATTCATTCATTTACAGCATGATATATCTGCAAAAAATGGCAGTATCAGGCTGTTTTCCTCGACTTATTCTGACATTCCATCCGGGAAATTTCTGATAAAATTATCCAGTTCTCCCTTTTTCCATTTCCTTAGCGGGGCAATTTTCTCCCGAATGCGCTGTCTACGCTTAAATAAAGTGTCTTCTTGAATGTCAAGCAACTCTACTATATGTTGGGTTTTATAATTCAATTTAATTAAACAGCAAAGACAGATATCCCCCCATGTCAATGCCGGACAGACCAATTTTAAACGTTGCGTAAACCGGTCGTACAGAGCATCGACAACGACCATCAGTTGTTCCCACTCTTGCGATGTTCGGATATATCGCTTTTCCCGAATACCTGCTAAAACGGTTAAAACATCATCTTGGGATTGGGTAAGTTTCTTATACGTCTCCAATTCAATGCCTTGCCGGGAAAGCCGTTGTTCCACTTGGACTATCCGGTTCTGCACCTCTTCATGTGCTTTTTGCAACGTGTCCAGTTCTTTCAGCTTTTGCGCCAATTGATCCTGAACCCGCTGTTTCTCGTTTGCTTGCAAAGCCAGGCTTTCTATCTCCTGCTGTTTTTGCAACATAACGGTTTTATATTCTTTCTGTTCGTCCAACAAATCGTCCAATTGTTTTCTGTTTTCCAAGATCTGCTTTCGGGTATTCGATAAACGACGTTGGAAAAAGCTGTAAATGCCGAAAAGAATACAGAGTAAAGAAAGAGTAATAAGGGCAAATAGGATTTTATTTTCTCGATATTTTCCGTGTAGCATTGCCTTTTCCATCCGCAACTTCTCGTTATTATATCGGGTCTCGACAGCAATCACCGCTTTCCGGTTTTCTTCTTTCAGCAACGAATCGGAACAGATTATGTATAAATCATTATAATGAAGTGCCTGAGAATAATTTTGTTCCGCTTTGTACAGGTAATAGAAACATCGGTAAGCCCCTTTCCGCGTATACAAGTTATCTGTCTGCAACGCCTTTTCCAAATAAAACCGGGCTGAATCCGGACGCTGCATTAACCGGTAAAGGTCTCCAATATTCAGTGCCACATTGGGGAAATCGGACGGAGTGTATTCTTGAATAAGTCTCCGAACCTCTTGCAGACACAAAAGAGCTTGGGGAAAATCAGATGTTGCCGTATAAATAGAGGCTTGTTCGTTCAGCCCCAAACGTAAAGTGGGGATATAGTGTATCTGCCGACTCATGTCAATAGTTTTTTGATAACAGACTATCGCCTTACCCCACTCTTTCCGTAATCCGTATACCCGTCCTAAATAAGCATAGGCATAGGCCAAGTTCACACTGTCGCCGGACAATTCCGCAAAAAGCAAAGCTTGTTCGTAGGCGGAAAAAGCCAAGCTGTCCAAGTGGGAATAGGCATAAAGAGTTCCTAATTGCGAGCTGGCTAAGAATTGCAGTTCGTAATCCTCTCCTCCTTTAGCCACATCCAATGCTTTCACAAACGATTGGGCAGCCTCCTCATTTCTTCCTAACTCCTTTTCTACCCGGCCTTGTGTGTACAGCGCGGTGGCAAGCCGGTCGGGATCAGGCTGCTTGGAGAAATAGCGTACCGCCACCTGAATCAGTGAGTCGGAGGTATGTTCTCGGAAACTCTTGTCGGTAGCCTGTGTTGTCAGCAGGCACCATATGGCGTACTCCGCCTCCGGATGCCGTTCCGGGCGTTCGATGGTTTGCAATAACCGATAGGCACTGTCGGGATCCTCCGTCAACAGCACCTCCGCCTCCTCCAGTTGCGGCTTCATGCTGGGATAGCAGCCGGTCAGCAGGGATAAGGAGAATATCCAATAAACTATGTTCCTCATTTGTTTCTTGATTTACAAGGCAAAGATAATAAGAAATAGGGTCTGTCCAAACTTCTCCGGTTTACTCCTTCAGTTTCACAATCATGATAATCAGATTGTCATCCAGTTTACTTTCTTGAGCAAGTTCTCATATCCAAGTATGACATGTATTTTCATTGTTTTAAAGCATACGACCTTTTTCCGAAAAGGGTGCGTGCTTTTCCGGAAAAGGTAGTATGCTTTTTCAAGAAAGATAGTATGCTTTTTCGGGAAAGGAAAGTACCTATAATACATGTGTCCTTACGTTAAAAACATCAAACAAATTGAGGCTAATCAAGAATCTTTATGTATGTTTGTGCAAAATAAAAAACGTATAGTGTGTATCTATGGAAGAATTGCCTGTAATCGACTTTGAGGATTTGAAAGCAAATTTGCCTTCATGCGATTGCTTTCAGAATGATATTTTGGTATCTAACTTGGATTATCATTCCATATTTTCCAATAATTGCGTGCGGATGAACGCGCTTCAGATACTCTTATTGCTACAAGGCTCTTTGGAGTTGAGTATCGATTATACTTCTTATACGATTACGGCCAACTCGATGACTACGATTATGCCGACCCATGTGGTACAGATGAACCGGTTCAGCTCGGATTTCAAAGCCCGGTTATTAGTAGTTTCCCGTTCCTTTTTAGAGCAGCCCGTGATGCCGGGCCAATCCTCGTCGATGATCAAATACATGAACATCCGGAAAAACCCATGCGCCCTGTTGCAAGCGGATGAGATGAAGGTTTTGGATGATTACCTGTTGCTATTCCGGAACAAGATCCGGTTGCGCACGCATAACCTGCACCGCCTGATGATGCAAAATACCCTGATAGGTTTCTTCATCGAGGTTGGGAATATCTTCTATGACCGGCAGGAATATACCACCTCTCCGACCCTGACCCGCAAGGAAGAACTGCTCGAGGCATTCCTGAAGCTATTGTTCATCCATTGCAAAGAGCAGCACGTCGTATCCTTTTATGCGGACAAGCTATACATTACGCCTCAATACCTATCGCTCATACTCAAAGAGCAGACCGGGAAATCCGCGAATAAATGGATTGACGAAGCGTTGATGCAAGAGGCAAAAATTCTTTTGAAAGCCCCCCAGTCGACCGTCCAACAGGTGGCCGATACGCTGCATTTCTCCGACCAATCCACTTTCGGTAAGTTCTTCAAGAAGCACATGGGTATGTCTCCTATGGAATACAGGAAATCCTCCTGACCCGGATATCAATCCAACTGGATATAGTCCTGCTTCCGGAATTTGTACCAATTGATAATCTCGTTCGCGCCATAGAAGAGGATTGCAACGCCGAATATCACCAGCGTATTGGCGATAACCGCCATCGGATAAAGCAATATCAACAATCCAACCAGGAAAATGAGCGATGGAAGCACGTAATACCCCATCGGCACATATTTCCATTTACGGGCAGATATCAACGTAATGATTTGTTGCAAACCGGCTATCAGCAATATGGCGCCCAAGATATACATCAATATATCCACAAAGAACTCCGGCATCGCCAGAAGCCATGCGCCCAACAAGACACTTCCCAATCCGTCCAAAGGGAACATGGGCGATACCGTCTCGTCTTTTTTATTACGCATCAGATAATTGCCAATAGAGAACACGCCCGGCAACAAGAATCCGGCTCCGATTATCATGATAATATAGATAATAGCAGCCTCCGGCCACAATATCAGGATAATTCCCAACAACACTGCAAATATGCCCCGCAGAACGGCATTATTGAATCGTCTCATACTTTTTTAGTTTTTAAGTTTTTAATAATCTACCAAATATATAACAAACGAGCTTTCATTTTGTTTTATAAAAACAAAAAATCCCGCGTACACCATCTTGGCAATACGCAGGATTTTCATTCTGATTCTATCAATTTATATTCCTATTACTCAATAATACTTACCCAGCCATATACATCCGGTTCATCCCCATATTGGATAGCACGTAACTTATGATATAGCTTCTCGCATATCGGTCCGGGCTTGCCATCCTTGGCAATGACATACGATTTGTTTTCATCCAAATCATCTATTTGCGAGATGGGAGCTATCACGGCCGCCGTACCACACTCGGCCGCCTCGTCAAACGTAGCGATTTCCTCGAACGGCACCGGACGGCATTCTACCGTAAGCCCCATATCCTTAGCCAATTGTTGCAAGCTCTTGTTGGTTATAGAGGGCAGAATGGAGTTAGACTTCGGCGTGATATAGCTATTTCCACGGATACCGAAGAAATTGGCCGGTCCGCACTCGTCCAAATATTTCTTCTCCTTCGGGTCCAGATAAAGAACCGCCGCATATCCCTTAGAGTGCGCAATCTCACCAGCCACCAGACTTGCCGCATAGTTACCGCCCACCTTGATAGTACCCGTTCCATGAGGAGCGGCACGGTCATATTCACGCAAGATACACACCTTCGAAGGCTGGAATCCGCCTTAAAGTAAGGACCTACCGGCGTCACAAACACGATGAACAT
>URGO01000131.1 GCA_900547435.1 uncultured Parabacteroides sp. | reverse complement strand
AAAACTTGTAAGTGATTGAATTTGAATAGTTAAATTAAAACAAATATTATCCAATTATTTGGATAGCAACATAGAAGATATGTTCAACGTTGGCTTCATACCTTCTTTTCCACGTTTGGTAGTTATCAAAACCACACCGTTTGCAGCTCTCGAACCGTAAATGGCAGCAGAAGCATCTTTCAACACAGAGATTGATTCAATATCATTCGCATCTATTTTGGACAATAGCCCTCCCTCCTCAGATCTTGCAATTCCATCCACTATATACAAAGGTTCGGTATTACTTCCATAAGTGCTTTTACCACGGATAAAAATAGAGGTGCCTTCATTACCCACCTCACCAGAACGGGTATTGATAATTACTCCAGACAAACGACCAGCCAAACCAGCTGCTACATCCGCAGATGGGCTCACAGCTATATCGTCCGCTTTTACAGATGTTATAGCTGCTGTTACGACTTCTTTCTTTTGGGTTCCATACCCGACTACAACAACCTCCTCCAGACTCTTTGTGTCTTCAACCAAACGAATATTCAATTCTTTCTGATTCCCTACTGTAATTGTCTGATTCAGATACCCAATATACGAAACCTGCAACACCGCATTATTATTGGGGATTTCCAGAGAGAAACGACCATCCATGCCGGAGATGGTTCCGTTGGTTGTACCTTTCACCACAATGTTTGCCCCGATTACAGGCTCACCGGTCTTATCCGTAATGATACCGGTTACGATTTGGGTTTGCTGTTGACGTCCTGAAGATACATTTCCATTACCAATTAACGATTTACGCGCGAGCACAATTTGTTTACCACTCATTTGATAACTTACATCTGTACCTTCGAACAGTCTGGTGAGAACGGAGTCAATGTTTTCTTCATCGACCGACAAAGAGACTTTTCGGTCCACATCAACCAATTTGTGGTTGTACAAAAAATGATAATTAGACATGGCTTCTATCTCATTCAGCACATATTCTACCGTTACATCCTTTACCTCCAAGGATATTTGAACGGCATTTCCCGACTGAGAAGCGGCTTGGCTTTGCCATAAGAAGCCTGCTAAGAAAACTGAAATAAGTTCTTTTCTCATGTTCTCTAATTTAAAGTTAGTACTCGGTTTATTTATCACATCTATTCTATAGACGTAATACAAATGAAATACCCTACGCTAAAAGTAGATTTTTTTCAAAAAAATTTTCATAGGATAAATCAAAGAAGTTCCACATGTTATAAATACATAGAAAAGGTCAGATTTTTTATGCCTACCTTTCCTGCCAAAGGGTGCGCCCTTTTTCGGAAAAGCATACTACCTTTTCCCGAAAAGGTAGGCACGAATTTTATTGTGTCACAAACACTCTCCAGCTACCTTCTTTTCCTCCGCGTTCCACATATTTTTTAGCAATCAGTTGATCTAATAACTTCTGTATAGCCGTCACACTGATGCCCGTCTCTTCTTGCATGTCCGCAAGTGTTAACGTCGGGTACGTTCTCATAGCATTTAGTATCTTCGTATAATTAGGTGTACGAAATGCAATCCGTTCTCCATCATACCACCATACATTCTCATTTCTTTCACTCACAAACAATACATCATTATATACCTCCGTGGCCACCAGTTTGTTGAAATATCTCAAAAAAGGACGTATATCCTTGATGTCCGCATGGGCACCATCATAAGGTACGGGCCCCACCTCAAGGTCTGCCTGATGTAAAGCTTCCAGATATTCATGCTTCTTACGACTACGAACCACAATCATCGGATAGTCGTGGCGAGCCAGGATAAAGTTCACCATCAGTCGGGCTATACGCCCATTTCCATCCTCGAAAGGATGAATACGTATATAACGGTAGTGGAACAAAGCTGCCAACTCCACCGGTGAGAGTTTTCCTTCCTTTTCTGCCGTATTATACCAATCCACCAAATCCCCCATCAATCCCGGAGTTTCTTCCGGAGAAGCATACTCAAATCGATTTCCATATCGTGTAATTACACTATTGGGCCGTGTCTTATACTGCCCGGCATGTATCACATAACTCGACTGTATACCTCCCGGCAAAGTACTATACACGGTATAATCTTCACGTAATAAAGTCTTGTGTAATGTTCGGATAAAGTTCTGCGTCAAAGGCATTTCCTTTACGGAGGCTTCTTCAGTCATCATCCGCAGCCCCACATTGCTGGCCGTCATTTCTTGTACATCGCGCACGTCTGCCTCGCCAATCACCTTGCCGAAAAGCAACAATATTTCCGTCTGACCATAAGTCAGCGTATTACCTTCGATGTGGTTGCTGTTATAATTAAAATCCACAGTAAAGCGACGGCTAAGCCTTTCTCTATCCTTCTCCGACAACGGCTGCAAATTCCGCCATGCAGCCAATGCTTTCTTAATATTAAGATACTTCATACGAGGGTTATTTATCAACGAACAATGCAAATATATAAAAAAATCACGGAAAAGGTTGACTTACTACAACCTTTTCCATGATTTTTAGTTAGACGGAATAGCTTTACAAGCCTAAACCAAAGGTCATCTCATTCTTTCCACACCGTAATCTGTACGGGACCAATCAGTCCGCTATCCCGCAAGGGTTCATCTTTCGAGGGGCGTTTAATGACCCAGGTCTTCCGTTCCGGATCGGGCAAGGAAGCATCATATACCAAGCGATTAAACCAAGTGCTTGTAACCTCTATACAAAATTGGTTCGTCCCATCCCGCAATTCGTTTGTGATGTCCAACCGGTAAGGCACACTCCATAACGTACGAAGAGGCTTCCCATTCACCGACACCGAGGCAATCATATCCACTTTTCCCAAATCAAGAATATATTGTTTATCCTCCTCTTTAGAGATATCCACTTGCGTTTCATACCGGACAGTTCCTGAAAAAGCCCTGCCTTCGTCAGACACATTCAGGTCTTTCCAAGGCTTCAATTCGGTTATCTCTATGGATGCCGGAGCGCCCCATCCCTGCGGATAGTGTAATGTCCAACTCTGAGTGAGGGGAACCGAAGAAACCATTTGTTTCTCCTTATACTTTCCAAGGAAGGATTCTTTTTGGAATACCACAAAACAAGACTCGGAGGGCAACAAATCCAGTTTGACATGCGTCCGGTCTCCCTCCGTCCGCGAATCAGCCGGAATAATCTCACCAGTTACCGGATTCCAAATCTCCGCATACCCCTGGCTCCGAAAGCTCAATTCGCCCTCAAACGACCTGCCTTCGGGAGCCGTCACAAAATACCAATCCGCATTCCCGCTTGTCCGGTGCAACCATAAAGCATCATTCCCTTGAACATCCGGAGCTATGCCCAATTCCTTTAAAGCCTCATCCAAGCTAAGTCCCGACACAACCATTCCTTTTCCTACCTCACGGATTCCTTTGAACGGAATATCCCCCCAAATAGATTTTACAGACTGATCAAATCGGCGTTGAGAAGCCTCACCACCCGTCAGAGTGGCCAAACCCTGAGGAGCGTCCCCTACTATCGTGGCTCCAGCCTGCACCAGTTCATACAATTTTTCGATTGTTTCCGGACGCATCCGGGAAACTTCAGCCAACCAAAGGACTCGATACCGCACACCCTCAGGGGTTATTATATCCCCGTCTTTTACCGACAAGCGGTTCAACAAAACATCCGGATTACAATAATCGTATTTATACCCTTTCGGGAAAGGCGCGTTCTGGTCTGGTTTATGATTCACCTCATCCCCTAAATACCAAAGCACATCCGACACCGGATTTCCTCGCTCCAACAGATACCCGCAACGCGCAAAATAAGTAGTAAACTCCGGCATATACTTCCACCAGGTCTGTCCTCGCAAGAAAGGCGTACCGATACCCGCCCCGGAGAACGAAGTTCCGGGAGGCAAAAAACCTACCTGAGGATTATGGGTATAGGTATGAAACACCAAATGCGTCACACCTTCTATCATATTGATATTAGCTACCTCCTTCAACATCTGCCAATGCTCGTCCCACGTATGGGTAAACGAGGTAAAAGACTCTGCCGCTATACGAGGCTTCCCATAGATACGGGCTGCAGATGTAGCGGGCTTGATGGGTTTGAAATTCAACGAGCCCACAAAGCTATTCTCCAAGGGTTGCCAGAACTCGCACATCGGCACATCGGCATATTTATAATATTCCAATATATCGGTCGGGAAAACATCACCGGCCGCGGTCTCGTAGGTAAGAGACATTCCCCGCTCTGCGGCACGTTTCTTCATATTTCCATAGAAATTGTCCGTCATCAAATCGCCTAACACACTCCTCCAATCGTTCAAGAACCGGAATGTCTTTTCCGGACTATCAATAACATACCCGAACAGAGCCGGGATCCATCTTCGTAAAGGATAATGTGTGCGCGACTCAAACTCAGCCTCCATCTTCGTAGTCCAGGTCTGCGTCTTGCACTCCCAGCTATCAAACAAAAGGCCTTGCAACAAGCCTTCGGCCAGTGGACCGTCCGTTTGGGTCAGGCGTCCGATATATCCGTCAAATTGCGCGTCCGAGCCTTCTACCGAGAACTTATCGCACTCCCAGCCCGTACCCTCTTCCGGAGCCGGTCCGTTCTTCATACCGGTATTGACATGCCCTATACGCAATACCGTCCACTTGCCCGAAGGCGCTTTCCAATGAAGTTGTTGGCCATCAAACTGGTTGGTAATATCCCGAATATCTGTCTCATTGACATATGTACCCGGTGCATAACAGAGTGTATCACCTTTCCGTTCGATACTTCTCAATGTCCATCCGGCTTCCGACTCCCAATTATTTTTCCGTACAGCTGAATAAAGGAGCAGAGAGGGGAACGTCATATCGTGATCATTCACCCAACTGATACGATATTTCTTCACCCCTTTCACTTCTTTGCAAGAAAGGGTAATCGGCCGGTCATCTTGCCAATTGGACTGAGGCATATCCGTATTCAGAATCTCCACACACTGACCATCTTCACTTATCGCCTCAGCTTTTACCCTAACGCCCGGCTCATAACACCAACCATGATTCATACCTTGCACGCAGGGGAATTCTATCGAGCGGATAGTCTGTTCAGAAGGATAGGTAACTTCCAGCCAATAATGGTTATCCGGCGTGGAGGGTTTGAGGTGCAATGCTTCTTGTGCTTGCCCGGCAAGGTAGCTCTTCCAATCGCAGGAAATATTACTTTTTATCGTTTCCGGCATCAACTGGGCATCAATATCTCCCTCCGGCGTAGGAAAGGCAAGTACCATGATATCCCGATAATCCCGCCAATCCTCCTCACTCGGCTGGGGGACAGGCAAAGAGATTAATCCCGTCTGAGATGTGATATCCGTCCGGCTCCACACCAAATGGCGCATAGCATTCTCCGGTTTGACCCAAGGGCCGCCAGCCATAGCCCACCCCGGGCATCCCTGCATCGTGAAGCGTAATCCCAGACGCTGACATTCCCTTGCCGTATGCCGGACTGCATTATCCCATAAAGGACTCAAACAGGCTATTTGCATATCGGTGCCAGGCCATACCCCTCCGAATTGTCCATGAAACAGATGTATACCGGAGAATCCCGCTCCGGCTATTGCCTCCAAGTCCTGAGTTATTCCTTCCAAAGAGACATTACCCCCAATATAATGGAACCACGTTTCCGGATAGAATATTTTCGGAGGAGCAACAAATTCCTTCCGCTCGGTTTGCCCGAAAGGACGATTCAATTCTTCCGAGGTAGGACGAACAGTCACTTGAGCTTGCGACATAGCCCCCAAACCAGCCAATAATACTGCTAACAAATGTGTTTTTACCAAAAGGTTACGCATAATATATTTCCCGTTAAAATGTTTTTCGAAACAAATCCGGGGGCAAAGTATCTAATTTTTCTGGAATATACAAGAGGTATAGGGAAAAAATCCCTTTACGGCCTCGGAACCACCTTACATTGCTTTTCCCAATTTAAGTAACGCTTCACCATTGATTGGACCCGTTCCGGATATTGGTCCGACAAATCGTGCATCTCGCTCCTGTCTTCATTCAGATTATATAATTCCCATTTGCCATCTTTCCTGTTTGCCGGCTGAACAATCTTCCAGCCCTCCGCATCTATCAACGCTTTCTCATTGAAGTGTTCGAAGCAAAGGTCTCGTTCGGTAGAACGCTTGCCCGTTTTAAAGATGGGATTCATACTTTCTCCCATATATGGTTGTATCTCATAACCATTATACACCTTCGGATAAGTCGCTCCAGTAATCTCCAAACAGGTCGCCATGACATCTATCACATGACAATAAGAGGTATTGATGCTTCCTTCCGGCAAGTGGATACCCTTGGGCCAATGAGCTATCATCGGAGTGCAAATTCCTCCTTCATAGGATTTTGCCTTCCAGAAACGAAATGGTGTATTCGCCACATTCGCCCATTTCGGACCCACTGATGCATAAGAAGTCTCCGGACCTGGCATCACCTCTTTCTTGCGGGGATAAACAATCTTGCGCCCATCGCGGGTCTCTGCCGGACGATCGTTCTCGCCTTCCGGATAAAACGCACATTCCTCGTTACTACATCCATTATCCGACATAAATAATATTAAGGTGTTATCCAACTGACCGTTCTTTTCCAACGCGTCTATCAACTGGCCTATGCCTTGGTCCATTCGGTCTACCATAGCCGCATGTACCGCCATTGCTCGGGCATCCCATTTCTTATCCGGATTCTCCTCCCACGAATCAGAGAACTGACGAGGTGATAGAAAATCATCCGCATCCCCAAAAAGTTTCATCTCTTTCTGACGGGCATACCGGGATTCTCGAATAGCCTCCCAGCCACATGTATAGGTGTCTTTATATTTCTCTATATCCTCCGGCAAGGCATGCAAAGGCCAATGCGGACTATGATAAGCCAAGTACATGAAGAAAGGTTTATCCGACTGGGCATAGCGGTTCACATAAGCCACCGCTGTATCCGATAGGGCTATCGTACTATAGTAATCTTTCGGAACCGTATCTACCGGCTGGTCTCCCGATACCAAACTGAACGGGTCAAAATAGTCTACTACCCCATAAATCGTCCCATAACAGTCCTGAAAGCCCCTATTGATAGGATAATTGTCCTTCGGTGCAAACTCCTCATGCCGTACCTGATGAGCCAACCATTGACGTTGATCAGGACGTAAAGGGGTTTCCGCTACATGCCATTTCCCTACCCAAGCAGTATTATACCCCGCTTCTTTGAGTACCTCCGCAATTGTCACGCCATTATGCGTCATTGTCCCGCGATAACCCGGCAGATGTTCATCGAAGGTCATCCGACCGATTCCTGCCTGGTGCTGGTAAAGCCCCGTTAATAACGAAGCGCGCGTCGGACAACTCCGACTCGTATTATAGAAGTGTGTGAACCGCACACCCTCTTCCGCCAATCGATCCAAGTTAGGAGTCTGAATCTCTCCTCCATAGCATCCGATATCCGAATAGCCTAAGTCATCAGCTAAGATTAAGATGATGTTAGGGCGGGAGGTGTTTTGCGCTTGCAACGTATAGGAGGCAAAAAAAGGGAAAACGCCTAAAGGAATCCAATAAAGTTGTAATCTGTGTCTCATATTCATTGTATATAGTTTATTCTACGAACCATTCTCCCCAGCCCATAACAACATATGGTTGCCTGATATTTTTCATTTTCTGAAATGTCAGCCAAAACGCTTCCCGGTGATCAATAGTATGCCCCATCTCATTTTCATGTCCTGTAATGACACATTTAGGATTGAGTTCTCCGACCAAAGTTGGCAATTGGTAAGCCCAGCAATTAATGATTAAATAATCTGGCTGAGGGACTGTATGCCTCAAGTTTTTAATCCATTCCATATCGTTTTCGTTATATTGGTCACCAATATGAATAAAGTTTTTTCCTTCTTTTGTAGAAATTAGATAGATGTTATTTAATAAATCGTCTTGATGTCCGGGAAAGATTTTTATATTCAGTCCGTTAATTTGTTTATTTAATGGCCCATCTTCTATTCTCCAATGTAAGATATTGCTGTTATCCGGCCATAAATTACTTGGACCGATTACGGGTTTGTTCGCTTGAATAAACATTTTTGCCACGATGGCATCTGCATGGTCTTCATGGTTATGTGTAATAAATAAAATATCACAGAAGCTTACTATTTGTTGCATCAAGGAGTCGGGAATAAGACTCCTACCATTACATGTACCTCTGACTATATCAATAGCAACTGTAGTTGATGGCGTATGAATAATAAAGCCATCATTATATAGCTTGTAGATTTTTATCTTTTGGGGCTTCTCATACTCAAGGTCTTCAATTACTTTGTGCATCCTAGAATCTAAAAAACTTAACAAAGCCGCACTATTATCATTATTTGTATCATGCAATAGCAGATCTAAATTACAGAGAGCCAATTCTCTTGTTAAAGAATTGCCTTGCTGTGGTGGGTTATCCGTTAATGCTTGATCAACTAAGTTGAACATATAAGCAGCCTGTTGGGTAAAATAATCAGCAGTATTTCCCCAGAAAGCATCTTTTTTCTCATTCTCTTGAGCCGTCACTTCGTTTATCGTCAATAAACAAATGAAAGCGGCAAGCAAGTAAATTATATTTTTCATGTCTGTTGATTTATTGTTGCAATAATAATGAAAATATAAAGATAGTCCATCTGTATGAAAGACGGACTATCTTATTCTATTTTTATTCGATAACTATATCAAACTGGTCGCAAGCTCCGGTGCGATGTGCCAAATGCTTGGTGGATGGAGAAATACCAAAGAGCGGCGAATAAGTCTTGACTTTTATTGTTTTCCCGTGGCTGATATTC
>URGO01000130.1 GCA_900547435.1 uncultured Parabacteroides sp. | reverse complement strand
CTACAATTTGATACTCCTAAATTGTGTTTTTTCAAAAATATTTCGTAATGTTGCATTTGCTGTTGGACTCTGCAGTTCGGATTTTCATGGGAACGAAAACAGCCTTTCGTTTATCGCCCTGCATCCGTTGGCACAATTCGGAGTGAACCGTAATCAATGTACGATGGATTTCCCCGACGGAACGCAAACGATAAAGGATTTAGGGGATAATCTCCGCGTGGAAGATGCCCTGAACGAGTTTATCGGATGTTTGCAGGTCGAGGGCGAGGAATCGGCGCGATGCGGATTGTTCGGGTACACCTCGTTCGATGCCGTCCGTTATTTTGAACCGATTCCGGTCAAGGAATCCCACCATCCGGAGAATGACGCGCCGGATATCCTTTATATCTTCTACAAGTACCTGATTGTGTTCGACCATTTCCGGAACGAACTTACCTTAATTGAGCTCCTGAAGGAAGACGAGGAGAGCCGGTTGCATGACTTGGAAAATACGATTTATAACCGAAACTTCGCTTCGTATAATTTCCATCGGAAGGGCGAAGAGGTCTCGCCTATCACCGATGAGGAATACCGATCGATGGTGCGTGCAGGAATCCGTCATTGCCTACGGGGAGATGTGTTCCAGATTGTATTGAGCCGACGCTTCGAACAACCCTTTTCCGGAGATGATTTCAAGGTCTATCGAGCATTACGGAGCATAAATCCATACCCTTATCTGTTTTTTATCGATTTAGGGGGATTCCGCATATTCGGTTCTTCCCCGGAGACCCATTGCAAGGTGCAGAACGGAATAGTAAGCATTGACCCGATAGCCGGTACCGCGTTCCGCACCGGGAATGTGGAAGAGGACAAGAGGCGCACTGATCTTTTGCTGAATGACCCAAAGGAGAATGCCGAACACGTCATGCTGGTTGACCTGGCACGTAATGACCTTTCGCGTAACGCCCATGATGTCCGGGTGGATTTTTATAAAGAGGTGCAATATTATAGTCATGTGATTCATCTGGTGTCGCGCGTGACGGGACAGATAAATGCCGGAAGCACACCGGGCAAAGCCTTTATCGACACCTTCCCGGCGGGTACGCTAAGCGGGGCGCCCAAGGTCAGGGCGATGCAATTGATTGCTGAAATCGAACCCCATAACCGGGCCGCATACGGAGGATGCATCGGTTTCATCGGATTGAACGGAGATTTAAACCAGGCCATTACGATACGTTCCTTTATCAGCCGGGGTAATGTCCTGTATTATCAGGCGGGAGCCGGTATCGTGGCGAAGAGTCGGGACGAACGCGAATTGCAGGAGGTGAACAATAAACTGGGTGCCTTAAAGAAAGCAATTCTTTTGGCCGAGGGATTGAATAACTGATAATAAAACGAAGAAACTCAAAAACTAAAAAGCTAAGAAATATGAAAATATTGCTATTGGATAATTACGATTCGTTTACCTATAACCTCCTGCATATCGTTCGGGAAACGGGGGCGGATGCCGATGTGTTCCGCAACGATAAGATTGAATTGGATGAAGTGGAAAAGTATGACAAGATATTGCTCTCGCCGGGGCCAGGCATTCCCGAAGAGGCGGGCCTGTTGCTCCCTTTGATTCGCCGGTATGCTCCGACAAAAAGCATCCTGGGGATTTGTTTGGGCGAACAGGCCATAGGCGAAGCCTTCGGTGCCCGGCTGGAGAACCTTTCGGAGGTGTTTCATGGTATAGCCTCTGAGATACAGGTCGTTTCCGATGATATTCTCTTTAAGGACATGCCCGGAACCTTTATGGCGGGACGATACCATTCGTGGGTCGTTTCCAAGGAGGATTTCCCGGAATGCCTGGAGATAACAGCCGTAGATACGCGGGATAACCGGATTATGGGGCTCCGCCATAGGCATTATGATGTGCGGGGAATCCAGTTCCACCCCGAATCGGTACTGACTCCGCAGGGGAAAACGATTATAAGGAACTGGCTGAATTGTTGAGTTTATCAGAATATATAAACTCATCCGTCCGACATATTCTGTTTTTCACGTAGCAGATAAGCACTTTTCTCCTATCTGAAAAGTATTTTTCATAAACATGAAAAGCATTTATCACGAATGTGAAAAATTGAATTTATGGCTCAAAAACATAAAAACATAAGAATATATAAACTAAAAACTCACAAACTCAAATGAAAGAGATATTATACCGACTATTCGAACATCAATATTTGGGACGGGACGAAGCCCGTCGTATCTTGCAGGAGATAGCTCTCGGAAAATACAATGAGGCACAGGTGGCCAGCCTGATTACGGTATTCCTGATGCGGAATATCAGTGTGGAGGAGCTGGCGGGGTTTCGGGATGCCCTGCTTGAAATGCGTGTTCCGGTGGATTTGAACGAGTATCGCCCCATCGACATCGTAGGTACGGGCGGAGATGGCAAGAATACCTTCAATATCAGTACGGCATCTTGTTTTGTAGTGGCGGGAGCGGGCTATCCGGTGGTCAAACACGGGAATTATGGGGCGACCTCAGTAAGCGGGGCGAGCAACGTCATGGAGCAACACGGGATGAAATTCACTACAGATATAAATCGCTTGCGCCGGTCGATGGACCGATGCCGTTTCGCTTACCTGCACGCACCTTTGTTTAATCCGGCACTCAAAGCCGTGGCGGGCGTGCGCAAGAACCTGGGCGTGCGTAGCTTCTTCAATATGCTGGGTCCGCTGGTCAATCCTATTCTCCCGACCTACCAATTGCTGGGCGTATATAACCTCCCGTTGCTCCGGCTTTACAATTATACGTATCAGGAGAGCGGAACACAATTTGCTGTGGTACATAGTCTGGATGGGTACGATGAAATATCGCTCACGGACGAGTTTAAGGTGGCCATGTCCGATAAAGAGAAAATCTATACTCCGGAAATGTTAGGGTTCACCCGGTGCCGGGAAGCGGATTTAGATGGAGGGTCGACCCCCGAAGAAGCCGCCCGTATCTTTGATGCCGTATTGGAGAACCGGGCTACGTTGCCCCAGAAAAATTGTGTACTGGTCAATGCGGCTTTTGCCATCCGGGTGATTTGTCCGGAGAAGCGTGTCGAGGATTGCCTTGAAGAGGCCCGCGAATCGCTGGAGAGCGGAAAGGCCCTTGAGGTACTCCGGAAAGCATTGGAAGTAAATTCTTAAGCCTGACGCATAAACTTATAAACTTAAAAACTCACAAACTCAAATGAAAGATATATTACAAACTATAGTGGCATATAAACGTGAGGAAATCCGGCAAAGAAAAGAGGCAATGCCTTTACCGGCTTTACGGGAACGGGTGGAAACGCAGGAAGAACATAAGTCGTACTCTATGCGCCAAGCCCTGGAAACATCGCCTACCGGCATTATTGCAGAGTTCAAACGGAAAAGCCCCTCGAAAGGCTGGTTGCATCCGGACGCGAAGGTCAATGAGGTCTTGCCTGCCTATGCGAAGAACGGGGCATCAGCTTGCTCCATATTGACGGATGCTTCTTTCTTCGGAGGAACTCCGGCGGACTTGCGCGAGGCCCGTAGACAGGTGGATTTGCCTTTGCTCCGGAAAGATTTCCTCTTGGATGAATACCAGCTTTATGAGGCGAGATTGTTCGGGGCGGATGCGGTGTTATTGATAGCTTCCATCCTTTCCCCGGCGGAATGCCGGAGCTTGGCGGAGAAAGCTCATGCACTGGGACTGGAAACTCTCCTGGAAATTCATCGGGAAGAGGAATTGGCCTATTTGAATCCGGAGATAGATATGCTGGGAGTGAACAACCGGAATTTAGGGACGTTCCATACCGATATCGCCAACGCGAAAGGCATCATCCCGGTGATTCATTCCTATTTGGATAGAGTAAGACTTACTCCTTTAGTAATAGCTGAGAGCGGTATCCGCGAACCCTCTTCCGTAAAGCAATTGAGGGATATCGGTTATCGGGGATTCCTGATAGGCGAAACTTTCATGAAAGAGGAATCTCCAGGGGGGGCACTGGGTAAGTTCGTCCAAGAAATGAACTTATAAAACTAAATAACTATGGTTATTAAAGTGTGTGGCATGAAAGAGGCGGAAAATATCCGTGCGGTTTCCCAAGCCGATATTCAATGGATGGGATTCATCTTTTATCCGAAGTCGGCTCGGTACTATACGGCTCCGAGTATAGACTTGCCCGAACGGATTAAGCGAATAGGAGTATTTGTCAACGCCTCGTTGGAGGAGATGCTCCGAAAAAAGGAGCACTTCCGATTGGATTACCTACAATTGCACGGGGAGGAATCGCCGGAACTATGCCGGGAAGCACAAGCTTCGGGTGCGGAGATTATCAAAGCGATTCCTATTGCGAAGAAAGAAGATTTGCTCCGGACGGAACGGTATACGGATTGCGTGGATTATTTCCTGTTCGATACGAAATGTCCAGGATTCGGAGGCTCCGGAAAACGCTTCGACTGGTCTTTACTCGAAAGCTATCAAGGGGAGATTCCTTTCTTGTTGAGTGGCGGACTGGCTCCGGATTGCTTGGAAGCGTTAAAAGATTTTCATCACCCGAAATGTATGGGCGTAGACTTGAATAGCGGATTCGAGATACGTCCCGGCATCAAGGATTATGTCATGTTAAATGAATTTATCAACCGATTAAAAACAAAAACGAATATCTTATGAATAGAATAGAAAATTTATTTCAGACCAAACAACAGAACATTCTTTCCATTTATTATCCGGCGGGTTATCCTAACCTGCAAGATACGGTGCCTATCCTTCGCGAACTGGAGCAGGCAGGAGTAGATATGGTAGAAATCGGCATTCCCTTTTCCGATCCGATGGCGGACGGACCGGTTATCCAAGATGCCTCGACACGTGCGTTGAGGAACGGGATAAGCCTGCGTCTTATCTTTGAACAATTGGAGGAGGTGCGGCACGAAGGAATCCGGATGCCTATCTTGTTGATGGGTTATCTGAATCCGATTATGCAATATGGATTTGAACGGTTTTGCCAATCTTGTACAAAGGTAGGTGTGGATGGCGTAATCATTCCGGACCTCCCGTTCGCGGATTATGTAAAGGAATACCGCCCCATAGCCAATCGATATGACCTGAAGATGATTATGCTGATAACTCCGGAGACCTCAGAAGAACGCATCCGGCTAATCGATGCGCATACCGACGGGTTTATTTATATGGTATCGAGTGCGGCGACCACCGGTGCACAAAAGAGTTTCGATGAACAAAAGCAGGCCTATTTCCGGAAGATAAACGGAATGAACCTCAGGAATCCGCGATTGGTAGGCTTCGGATTCAGTAATAAATCGACATACCAATCCGCCCTTGAAAATGCTTCCGGAGGAATCATCGGAAGTAAATTCGTCCAATTATTGAAAACGGAAGAAAGTCCCCGAATGGCTATCCGCAAATTGCTGGAAGGAATCCGTGAATAAAGGAAAGCTAAAAAAACAGGAGATTCTCTGACTCCGTTCCAATGTTGTCTTGCGAAGTCAGAAAATCTCCTAAAAAATAATTCAATTCATCATCTGATTCGGCCTTAAGATTTGGAAATGTAATCTACAATCCATGCGCCGACCTCTATGGTGCCATATTTCGCCCCACCTTCCACTTGGATTTCCGGTGTACGGACATGGGCATCCAATGAGGCGTTGACCGCTTCGCGAATCAATGCGCCTTCCGCCTGGCAATTGAAATATTCGAAAAGCATTGCTACGGAAAGGATTTGGGCCAAAGGATTGGCTATGTTCTTTCCTTTAGCTTGTGGCCATGAACCGTGAATCGGTTCGAATACCGGAGTGCTGGCCCCGGTTGAAGCAGAAGGAAGCAATCCCATCGAACCGCTGATGCAAGAACCTTCATCGGTCAGGATATCGCCAAACGTATTCTCGGTTACCATGACATCAAAGAATGTCGGCTCTTGAATCATCCGCATGGCGGCATTGTCTACAAACATATAATCGGTTGTAACTTCCGGATAATGCGGAGCCATCTCTTGAGCTATCTGACGCCAGAGACGAGACGAAGCGAGCACATTCGCTTTATCCACAACCGTCAGGTGTTTGCGACGTTTCATCGCATACTCAAAACCCACTTTCAGGATACGTTCAATCTCCGGCCGTGTATAAAGGTTCGTATCGTACGCCTTTTCATCATCTTGATATTTTTCCCCGAAATACATACCTCCGGTCAGTTCCCGAATACAAAGGAAGTCGGCTCCTTCTACTAATTCGGCACGGAGCGGTGATTTATGGAGCAGGCATTTGAAGGTCTGCACCGGACGAATATTGGCAAACAATCCCAATTTTTTACGCATAGCCAGCAAGCCCTGTTCGGGGCGCACTTTAGCCGTTGGGTCATTGTCGTATTTCGGGTCTCCTACGGCCGAGAATAATACCGCATCCGCCCGTTTGCAAATCTCGAATGTCTCTTCCGGAAACGGATCTCCAACCTTATCGATGGCATCGGCTCCGCAAAGCGCATATTCATAACTTACCTGATGACCGAATTTGTTGCATACCGCGGTCATTACATTTACTCCTTGAACCGATATCTCCGGTCCTATGCCGTCTCCGGCTAAAACTGCTATTTTGAAATCCATATATTATAAGTCGTTTAGTTGACGAGTGAACGAGTTGACAAGTTGACGAGGCTATAGTAGAGTCCTTGTTCCCTTGTTAACTTGTCGCCTTGTTCCCTTGCCATGGGTTATTCTTCAATTATATTCAACATTTTGATGGTTGCCTTTATCGCTGCTTCCGTCTGGTCGGCATCCAACCCACGTGTACGGAACTCTTTTCCTTCAAAATTCCAGGTGATTACCGTTTGGACAAAAGCATCCGTTCGTCCTCCGGGAGGGATGGTTACAGCATAGTTGATCAGCATCGGGAATTTCCGGTTGAGCGTTCCTTTGTAAATTTTCCGTAACGCACGTACAAAGGCATCATATTGTCCGTCACCCGAAGAACTTTCCTGATAAGTTTGCCCGTTTATCTCGATACTAAGTGTAGCCATAGGCTTCAATCCTTGAGCCAAAGTCACAAAATAGCTCAATAGTTTTACCTTGTTGCTTACGCTATCGTGTTTCAATACATCCGAGATAATGTAAGGAAGATCTTCTTGTGTAACCAACTCTTTGCGATCGCCCAGTTCGATAATCCGTTCTGTTACCTTGCGCATCGAATCTTCGTCCAACTCCAATCCTAAACTCTCCAGATTTTTGCGGATATTGGCTTTTCCGGATGTTTTACCCAGAGCATATTCGCGGATTCGTCCGAAACGTTCGGGCAACAGGTCGTTGCAATACAAATTGTTTTTGTTATCGCCATCTGCATGGACTCCCGCCACTTGAGTAAACACACTTTCGCCTACAATGGGTTTATTGGCCGGAATAGATACACCGGAATAGGACTCGACAACACGGCTTACATCATTCAGCCGGCTTTCATCGATATGGGTTATGGCATGGAAATGGTCTTTCAGAATGGCCTGGACACTGGCCAATGGCGCATTACCCGCACGTTCACCCAGTCCGTTGATAGTAGTATGCAATCCTTTGCCGCCGCTCAACACGGCCGCCAGAACATTACTTACCGCCAGATCATAATCGTTGTGCGCATGAAAATCGAAGTGTACATGGGGGTATCGCTTCTTCATCTTCCGCATGAACTCGATTACTTGAAGCGGATTCAATATACCTAATGTGTCTGGAAGCATAAAACGTTTGATACCTATGTCCTGTAATCCGTCCATCAACCCGAATACGTAATTCGGCGAGTCCTTAATGCCGTTGCTCCAATCCTCCAGGTAGATGTTGACATCCATATCCCTTTCATGCGCATATTGAACCACATAGCGGATATCCTCCTGATGCTCCTGCATCGTCTTCTTCAACTGCCCGGAGCAATGCTTCTCCGAACCCTTCGCCAAGAGGTTAATGACGCGGCATCCGGCATTGTATATCCAATCGACCGACGTATGCCCATCGACAAACCCCAGCACTTCCACATGCGAGAGCAAACCACGGCGGGCTGCCCAGTCGCATATCATCCGCACCGCGTCGAACTCGCCCTCCGACACCCGTGCCGAAGCGACCTCGATGCGGTCGACCTTCAAGTCCTCGAGAAGCAGACGCGCAATCATCAGCTTCTCGTGCGGGACGAACGACACTCCGCTGGTCTGTTCCCCATCCCGGAGCGTCGTATCCATGATTTCTATACGAGGATGTTCATTCATAATCGCTTGATTCTTTTTGGCACGCAGATGACGCAGATTAGACAGATGACCACAGATTATTTTTTCTATCGTTCGTAAACAGTTTGCGACGGACTTGCGGTTTCTCTCCGAAGTTGAGTAGTAATCCGACTTCTATCTCGGTTGCCTTGAGATAATTGATCAACTGCAATTCATGTTCATTGCAAATAGAATCAACTGCTTTCAATTCCAAGATAATATGACCATTTACCAATAAGTCGGCGAAGTATTCACCTACCTCATGCCCTTTGAAATATACTTTTATCTTATGCTGGGCTTCACATTTAAAGCCACGCCGCATAAGTTCTTGGTAAAGCGCATTTTGATAGACTCTTTCTAAGAAACCATAGCCTAACGAATTATATACTTCATAAAACGCAGCAATAATCTCGTCCGTTTCTTCTTTAAATAAATAATCTGTGGTCATCTGTTTAATCTGCGTCATCTGCGTGCCATAAATACTATCTATTCCCTGCGTGCCTTTTCATACGCTTCCACCTTCCCCCGGTAATCCACCTAGAAGTCATCGTCGTAGAGAACGTTCTTAATGCAATGATACTAGTAGTAATATATATATAACGTCACACAGACGAACGTGCCTAA
>URGO01000129.1 GCA_900547435.1 uncultured Parabacteroides sp. | reverse complement strand
GAATGTACCGAAGTGGGAATGTATTTGGCAATGAGCCGTCAGGCAGACCGCGAAGGTTATCCTGAAGTTGCTGAAGCTTTCAAGCGTTACGCTTGGGAAGAGGCTGAACACGCCGCTAAATTCGCTGAATTATTAGGCGATGTAGTTTGGGATACAAAGACAAACTTGGAAAAGCGCATGAACGCTGAAGCTGGTGCTTGCGAAGACAAGAAGCGCATTGCTACTCGTGCTAAACAATTGAATCTGGATGCTATCCACGACACGGTTCACGAAATGGCAAAAGACGAAGCGCGTCATGGTAAAGGATTTGAAGGTTTGTTTAACCGCTATTTCAAATAAAAAAGATAGGAGTTAATAAGAAGTTAGAGGAGTTAAAGAAGTTAGAGCTGATACTTTTTGTATGTATGAACAAAAGCATTTGGCTCTAACTCCCTTAACTCCTCTAAATCATTTAACCCCTAACCATCCGACAACTCCATACTTATTTCACCAGTTCCCTCAAAGGAATCACCTGAAACGTCATGTGCGCTACACTGGATTCATAAAGGATTCCGATTGTCTCCTCATCAATCATAGTCAGACAGGAATAGCCCCAGCCAGTGCCCTCATCCAACAATAGCTGATATTCGTCTGGCCAAGTAATACCTCCATCCAGACTTGCCTTGACGGTAATATAATCCCGATGCTTTGTCGAGTTCGGATTCGAGAAAAGAAGAAGTTCCTTTCCCAAGCAGTTCTTATCTGCATCCACATGAATGAGACTTGCCATGCAAACCGGCTCCGGCAAAGCTGAACGATTGGACGGATGCTCTTCCCAAGTCATTCCCAAATCTTTTGTAATGGAAACGGCGCGGCTTCCTCCGCGATTATCCCGCATATTCAGCATCAAAACACCGGGTTCAATCTCTGCCACCTGCGATTCTGTCGTATTGGAGCGTGCCGCATTGTGCAGCTTCCAGCTCTTTCCCTTATCTTTGCTATACATGATTCCGGCATTCGGCACACGCGTCGAGTCGATGAACTGAATCGGAAAGACCAATGTTCCATCTTTCATGGTAATGCCTCGCCCCGGTCCTTGCAACAAGAAATGCCAGGAAGGATCCTTCACTTGTTCGGTGATATTGATAGGTTTGCTCCAGGTCTTCCCGTCATCCTCACTCTTAACCAACAACAATTGCCCGGTTTCATCCGGCGACATTCCCTGTTGCGAATTAAACCAAGCCCGCTGGTTGCCCATTCCATGACACCAAGCCGCAGCTATCCATATCGTATTCGTCTGCTCATCTACCAAAATACAAGGATCTCCCACTCCATTCTGAGCATGAGGCATTCCGCCATGAGCCCCCATCGACATCGCAATCTGCATCGGTTCCCAGCTTTTCCCCTTATCCGTGCTCCGGCTGATGCCAATATCAATCATTTCCTGAAGGTCTACCGAACTATTATACCGCACATCATAGCAACTGATCAAGGTTCCCTTGTTGGTTGTTACGATTCCCGGAATGCGAAAAGCGGCAAAACCATCGTCCCAAGCCTGGCGAACCGCCCACGCCATCTTACGCCTTGGCGTCTGCTTATCGCCTTCAATAACGGCATTTTCCCGATTGATTTTCGCATATTGCATATCCGCAGCTATCGTTTCCTGAAGAGGGGTCGTGCGCTTCATTTGCAGGCTCACCCAGAAATAATTCGTACCCTGCAACATAGGCTGGCGGCTTTTCAGGATTACCGTTCGTTCCACATCCGTCCTCCTCTCGTCCTGCTTCACCGAATAATCACGATTCGCCTCGCTTACCTCGCCCGCTTTATGCGAAATGTAACCTACAGGGCTGAAATGTTCGCCTTCACGCGCCACGGCTTCCGTTCCGCTATAAAAAAGGCGTACGGCCTCAATATTCGACAAGTCCGCCGATTCGTCAAACTCCAAAGCGAGTTCATTCAGCACATCGCCTTTATCGGCATCCAGGCGAATCTCAAACAAGACGTTGTCGCGCTGGTTCGTCAACAGAGGAATTTGAGGAGCATGAACCGACAACGTATCTGTCGCTCCCAAGTTAGCGCTCAAAGCCAGCATTCCGAAGAGCAATAAATGTTTTTTCATGTGTTCAAGAAGTTTTATGCGTTTATAATCGCGAATAAAGGTACTGTTTTTCTGCAAAAATAAGGCAAAAACCGTGAACATTTTTTTCATGATGTTTGTTCTAAGTATATAGTGTTTTTCATGGTATTAGAATTAAGTTAGGTTTGCAATCCGTCCCGTCCGTGAGGATAGGACGGATTTTCTTTTTATTCGTCCTCATCCTCCGAATCAAAATCAAAATCGAAGTTGAAATCATCCTCCGCCTCATAGAAATCGGAACCGGTGAATTGTTCCAAATCACGACGGTCCTTTTTAGTAGGACGTCCCAGCCCTTTGGCACGATTGACAAACCCGGAGATACGGTTCATTTCCAAGATTTCATATTGATCCGGTGTCGTTACATTCTCCATGAACTGAGGAACCAGCTTGGCTCCCATACGATTCTCGGTCAAGTCCAGTACCTTGAACGAGAAAGTAACCGGAGGTTTCCGTACCTGAATGACATCCCCCACCTTTATCATCCGGGAAGGCTTTACAGATACGCCATTAATCATCACACGTCCTTTCTTGCAAGCGTCAGCCGCAATACTTCGCGTCTTAAATATCCGTGTCGCCCACATCCATTTATCTATGCGAACCTCATTCATATCCATTTGAGTTTTTGAGTTATTTGAGTTTATGAGTTTATAGGGTTATAAGGTTACAAGGTTATGGGTTAATCCGTTTTCACTTCAACTTATAAACTCATACCCCTATTAACCTAATAACCCTGTAAACTTATAAACCTATAAACTCATTTATTATTATATTGATTCATCGTTATCTGTATTCCCGCCAGGCAAAAGCTCTTAATGATTTCTACCGCCCGGTCCAGCTTTTCGGGCATCTGTTCCAGTTCCTCCGGAGGGAATTTGCCCAACACAAAATCGATCTGCCCGCCTTTAGGAAAATCATTGCCGATACCAAAACGCAAACGGGCATAATTTTGCGTATTCAATAAGGCAGCAATATTCTTCAATCCGTTATGCCCGGCATCACTCCCTTTCGGCTTCAAGCGCAATGTCCCGAAAGGCAATGCCAAATCATCCACCACAATCAGCAGATTCTCGACCGGAATGTTCTCTTTCTGCAACCAGTAACGCACAGCATTTCCGCTCAGATTCATAAAGGTATTGGGTTTAAGTACAACCAACTCGCAATTCTTCACTCGCATCCGGGCTATGGCGCCATAACGCTCTTCGGTAAAAGAAGCCCCGGCCTCTTCTACTAAACGGTTCACCACCCGAAACCCGATGTTGTGACGGGTTCCCCAATATTCCGAACCGATATTTCCTAATCCTACAATCAAGTATTTCATCTTATTATTCCTTTATTCCATAAAAAAGAAGGGTTCATTCTCACGAACAAACCCTCCCCTGAGTAGTACTAATTTTTAAATTTTATCATGATGTTAAAAAAATATCTTTATCATGCTTTAGCTTGTGCACCACGAGCGGCACGAGTCAATTGAACTGCGCAAACCACTGCATTCTTAGCATTCATGATTTCCAGACCTTCGAAGTGGATATCGCCAACCTGCATAGTCTTGCCCAATCCTAAGTGATCCACGTTGATAACCAATCTTTCCGGAATTTCCGAATAAACGGCTTTCACTTTCAGCTTTCTCATTTGCAATTGCAACTTACCACCGGCTTTAACACCTTCAGCGTGACCTTCCAATACTACCGGAACTTCCATTACGATAGGTTTTTCCGGGAATACTTCCAAGAAGTCCATGTGCAAAAGCGCGTCGCTTACCGGATGGAACTGAAGTTCTTTCATTACAGCCATTCTCTTAACGCCATCGATAGTCAGCTCAACAGCATAGATATCCGGTGTATAAACCAAGTTACGAACGGCGCTATTTGTTACTGTAAAGTGGATTACATTTTCTCCGCCATACAATACAGCCGGAACTTCGCTGTTCTTACGCATTGCCTTCAAGGCTCTCTTTTGATCTGCCGGACGTGCAGCAATTTCTCTTGACTTTCCTTCTAATTGAAATGTTTTCATCTTGATTAATTAATTGTGTTACTCAAAATTATTACTAATTTTCCCATCACACGGAGAGGAAAACGGCGCAAAGGTACGTCTTTTTTTCTTATAAAACAAGTATCCTGCCTATTTTTCTCCAATTCCTTCCGACAAATGAAGATAAACGGAGGTGCCTATTTCCGCCATCCTCCTACAAATTATATTTTTCACCTATATGATAAATGTTTTTCACATACGTGATAAGTGTTTTTCATAAATAAGATAAGCATTTCTCACCTGCCTGAAAAACACAATTTATCCTTTCTTGAGAAAAGAAAAGCACTCCCGATTTGCAAGTATTTAAAATGAAAATCATAAAAAATCGACTGGAAATTGATTAAAATCCTAATTTTCTTCCTAACTTTACGGATTGAATTCTTTCAGGTCGGGAAACAGCAGACTAAAACCGACGAAAAGAAAGAGTTTTTTAAGCTGATAAAAAAGAAAAAAACATATAAATGACTAACAAATGGAATTATCAACCTCCTACAAACGAAGAGATTCTGTTGCGCGATAAGCTGGCGGAAGAGTTAGAACTCAGTCCGGTTATAAGTTTGCTGCTCGTACGTCGGGGGCTCATTTCGGCCGAAGCGATTCGGAAATATTTCAAGCCGAACCTGGAGGACTTGGAAGACCCGTTTCTGATGCCGGACATGGACAAAGCGGTTCAGCGCCTGAATCACGCATTAGGACATAAGGAGAAGATTTTAATTTATGGTGATTATGACGTAGACGGGACTACAGCCGTAGCATTGGTCTACAAGTATCTCAGACCTTTCACGTCCAATCTGGATTATTATATCCCGGATCGGTATGACGAAGGATATGGCATTTCCCGTAAGGGCATTGATTATGCCTATGAACGGGGGGTCAGTCTGATTATCTCGCTGGATTGTGGCATCAAGGCCATTGATAAAATAGAATATGCCAAGCAAAAAGGCATTGATTTCATCATTTGCGACCATCACATGCCCGACGAAGTGCTGCCCGATGCGGTCGCGGTGCTGGACGCGAAGCGCGAAGATTCGGCATATCCCTACGAACACCTTAGCGGATGCGGCGTAGGTTTCAAATTCATGCAGGCTTTTGCGCTGGACAACGGATTTCCTTTCTCGGATCTGGAGAAATTGCTCGAACTGACCGCCGTAAGTATCGCTTCGGACATTGTCCCGATTACGGGCGAAAACCGCATCCTTGCCTATTATGGATTAAGGCAAATCAACAATAATCCGAGTTTCGGCATAAAAGGAATCATTGATATCTGCGGATTGGCGGGAAAAGAGATTACCATCAGCGATATCGTGTTTAAGATTGGTCCGCGCCTGAACGCTTCGGGAAGAATGATGAACGGGAAAGAGGCCGTAGACCTTCTGCTGGCCAAGGATAGCGTAACCGCCCGGAAGAAGAGCGAAAGCATCAACCATTATAACGAGGAACGGCGCGAATTGGACAAGAAGATAACCGACGAGGCCAATGCTGTCATCGAAGGGTTTGAGAAACAGGAGGATAAAAAGGCGATTATCGTCTATAATCCGGAATGGCATAAGGGGGTAATCGGCATCGTGGCCTCACGCCTCACCGAGAAATATTACCGTCCGGCGGTGGTCCTGACCAAATCGTCCGAACTGATAACGGGTTCGGCCCGTTCCGTAACGGGATTCGACATTTATAAGGCCGTAGAGAATTGCCGGGATTTGCTGGAGAACTTCGGCGGGCATACCTACGCCGCAGGCCTTTCCCTGAAAGAGGAGAATCTGGAAGCGTTCAAAGAGCGGTTCCAGCAAATTGCCGCTGAGGAAATCATCCCCGAACAGATGGTTCCGCAAATCGACATCGATGCTTTTCTGGATTTGAAGGAGATTTCTCCCAAGTTCATGAGCGACCTGAAGAAGATGAGTCCGTTCGGGCCGGAAAATCAGAAACCGATATTCTGTACCCGCGGGGTGCAGGACTATGGGACAAGCAAATTGGTAGGGCGCGACCAGGAGCATATCAAACTGGAAATCATCGATAGCAAGTCGGCCTCCTCTCCTATCCACGGAATTGCCTTTGGCATGAGCCAATACAACGCACATATCAAACAGATGAAGCCGTTTGATATCTGCTATACCATAGAAGAGAATACCTATAACGGGAATACGACACTCCAATTGCAAATAAAGGATATCCGGATTGAATGACTCTATCTATGGAAAACGAAATGAATTACGTGCAAATCCTCCGGCAATACTGGGGCTATGACTCGTTCCGCCCGTTGCAGGAAGATATCATCCGATCGGTGTGTCAAGGCAAAGATACCTTGGGACTGATGCCTACGGGAGGAGGAAAATCAATAACTTTCCAGGTTCCGGCCTTAGTCATGGAGGGGATTTGCATCGTGATTACGCCTTTGATTGCGTTGATGAAAGACCAAGTCGACAATCTGAAGCGAATAGGCATCAAAGCCACTTCCGTGCATTCGGGCATGAGCCGGGACGAAATCATCACCCAACTGGAGAATTGCATCTTCGGTGATTACAAATTTCTCTATGTCTCGCCGGAACGCTTGGAAACGGAATTATTTCAAAGCAAATTGCAGGCCATGAAGGTGTGTCTACTAGTGGTCGACGAAAGCCATTGCATCTCCCAATGGGGATATGACTTCCGTCCCTCTTACCTGAAAATAGCGGATATTCGCCAATTACTTCCCGGAGTGCCGGTATTGGCGCTGACGGCCACCGCCACACCGGAGGTAGTCAATGATATCCAAGAACGTCTTCTCTTTCCGGAAAAGAATGTCTTTTGCAAAAGTTTCGCGCGAAAGAACCTGGCTTATATCGTACGTAATACCGATAATAAACTACATACCTTAGTATATATATTGAACCGGGTACCGGGAACGGCCATCGTATATGTACGCAACCGAAAAAAGACCAAAGAGATTGCGGAATATTTACAGAAAGAGGGCATTTCCGCAAACTATTTCCATGCCTGACTAAGCCACGATGAAAAGATTGTCCGGCAAAACAAATGGAAAAACGATGAGACACGAGTCATCGTCTCGACCAATGCGTTCGGCATGGGAATAGACAAGCCGGATGTCCGGTTGGTAGTCCACCTGGATATGCCCAGTTCGTTGGAAGAGTACTATCAGGAAGCCGGACGGGCCGGACGGGATGAGAAAAAAGCCTATGCGGTAGCGCTCTGCTCGTCCATCGATTCCGCCCAACTCAAGAAACGGCTGAGCGATGAGCTCCCGGACAAGGCTTTTGTTTACCGGGTTTATGAGGCATTGGGCAATTATTACCAGATAGCCGTAGGGTTCGGATTAGATACCGTCCATGATTTCATTCTCTCCGAGTTCTGCTCGGCCTATAAGTTCCCGCTTCTCCAGACGCATCACGCCTTAAAGTTATTGGAACTGGCGGGATATATAGAATATGTCGAAGAGGCCGACAACGCTTCCCGCCTGCTCTTTACGGCTACCCGCGAAGAGCTTTACAAATACCTGCATCAGGATGCACTGACCGATACGATTATCCAGGTAATCTTGCGCTCTTACACCGGACTCTTCTCCGACTATGCTTATATCAACGAAAGCCAGATAGCCACCCGTGCGGGATGCACCCGGGAAGAGGTCTACCGATTATTGGTCGGACTCTCCAAATATAAAATCGTAAAATACATACCGGAGAAAAAGACTCCTTTAATTATATATAGGCAAACCCGGGAAGAACAACGCTATCTGCAAATCCCACGCTCGGCTTACGAAGAGAGAAAAGCCCGTAACGAAGCCCGTATCAACAAGGTGCTGGAGTATATCCATGCCGAACATACCTGCCGGACACGTATTCTCCTGAATTATTTCGGGGAAAAGACCGACAAGGATTGCGGAACGTGCGACATCTGTGTGACAAAACATGAAAGCGGAATCCACAATGCCGAATACAAAGCTATCCGGAAGGCTATCGAAGAATTGGTAAAAGATAAGGCCATGCCCGTGATTCAACTCAGCGAATCCCTTCCTTTCCCGCAAGATAAGGTGCTGACCGTTATCCGCTTCCTGGCCGACCACGACGAGCATTTTCGGCTAAAGGATAACCAATTAGCCGGAGTCTGAAAACAAAAACAGGAAATTGTACAAACTAAAAATTCAACTCAATATGAAACAAGTAATCCGATACAGCATGATAGGGGCTTTATGTATAGGCTTATTCGCCTGCTCAGCACCGAAACAAGAAGACAACAATTTGGAAGTTATCCCCATTGAAGCTGCATTTGCGAATCAGCAAGAGCTGAAAGCCTCAGATTATTTCCGAAAAGTGCGTTATGTACGCCTAGAAACATCGGATAGTTGCCTGATCGGGGGCAAACCTACGGTACGCATTTCCGGAGATAAACTGATAATCAATGCCGTTAATGCCGGAATAAGAGACCAATGCTATGCGTTTGATAAAAATACGGGACGGTTTATAGCCCCGTTGGGCCATATCGGCAATGACCCACAAGGGGCTCTCAATTTGGACGGATGGATTAACGATGCCTCCGGACGAATCTACTTTTCAGCCGGGGATGCTAAATACGTTGTATATGATTTGGAAGGAAATTTCAAGGGCGCATCCCCAATCCGGATAAATCAAAAGGATTCATTGGACAGCCCCATATCAGCTACATAGATAAAGACGTAAGCGTAACGGATTCCCACGCAACCAGAAACCC
>URGO01000128.1 GCA_900547435.1 uncultured Parabacteroides sp. | reverse complement strand
GGAATATATGGTAGACGACCAGCGTTTTGCCGCTTCACGTCCGGATGTCATCACGTTTATGACCCCGGTATTGGAAGACACGCTCACCTTGGCCGGCCCAATTGAAGTAAGACTCCAAACAGCAATATCCGGTACCGATGCCGACTTCATGGTAAAAGTGATTGATGTCTTTCCTGAAAACTTCAAGTATCCCGAAGAGGCAACCGATTATCTTCAGAACAAAAAATATCCGATGAGCGGATATCAACTGATGGTTCGTGGAGAGCTGTTCCGCGGGCGTTATCGGGAAAGCTTTGAACAGCCAAAATCCTTCGAACCGGGCCAAATAACACCGGTAAACTATGTCTTACCCGATGTGGCGCATACCTTCCTGCCCGGCCATCGGCTGATGATTCAAATCCAAAGCTCCTGGTTCCCCATCATCGACCGCAATCCGCAGAGGTTCATCAACACCTATACCTGCACGGAAGAGGACTTCATGATGCGCCAAAGCATCCGTATCTATCATCAGCAAGATGCGCACTCTTATCTATTGCTTCCTGTAGTCAAGAAATAATAAAGAAAAGAAGGCACCGGAATACAGACCAAGCGGTCATTCCGGTGCCTTCTTATTTCATCTCAAATACGTCTTCGACTTATAACTGATGCTGAATCGGCTTGATGACAAAAGTAAACGTATAATCCTGATAAGGCAACTGATACTTCTCTAAAGGCAATGTACCCCAGCTGTTCACACATCCCAATCCGGATTGAACTTTGTCGATGCACATATTCACATAATCGGTTTGCGGAACCAGCTCCGAATGACGCTGGTCTTTCTCCCAACCGTCATCCAAGGACTCCAGCGTATAATGCAACGCACTTGCCGAGAATGGCTCCGAGCCAACCAATTGAATACCATTTCCGCCTCTGTTTGTCTGATTCCACCAGCGGATATCGGTCTTATTGCCGGTTTCCTGCGGACGGATATAAGAATAGAATTGCTCATCGACCGTCTGGTTATATTTACCGATAAAGGATACATTATTCCTATCGCTATAATTTTCTATCGGCCCGCGTCCGTAATATTGGATCTGCGTCATCTCTTTGTTCAATTCCACACGCATACCGAAACGGAACATATTCGGCATCTTCGCGCCTTTATCCGTTGTCATGCTTTGCGTAACCTCTATAGCGCCTTCTTTGTCTATACGATAGTTCAACGTCAGCTTGGCCGATACCTCAGGCATATCATATTGAGCCGTTACAATCACCTTGCCATCCTCGGTTTTATGCTCCAGCCCCTTCAACTCCAACTTCGGATTCTTCCAGACCACATACTTCTGCTGTAATCCGGCACCCATATCATTATCCGTCGGAGCACGCCAGAAATTAGGTCTCAATTGAGAACCCTCCTGTAGAACAGAAAGACCATTCACATCATATAAGCTCAAGAAGCCACTCCGGCGTTCGAAGTCGATATGGAATCTCTCACCCTTTACAATCAGATAGAACTGGTCATTATCCTCAACCACCGGATCCGGAGTTTCATCATGGGCAATCACCGGCTCAACCAACAAGCTCTCCGGAGCTTCATAGCCACGTACCACCAATTGCTGCTTGGCAACAGGATATCCCGCCGGAAGCAAAGTCTCGCCATCTTTCAACTTAAACGAAATATTAAGCAGAATCTCCTTATCCGGACAGATTCCTTCTAAAGAATAACCCAATTTCCGGTTGACAGTTTTCTGAGGAGCCACATTCAAATCCGTGATAATACCCGATTGTACAGGTTCACCCTCTACAAGCAGATTCCATTCCGCATAATAATTACTTAAATCTCTGAAAAAGTTTTCGTTATATATAGAAATCTCACCTTTCTGTAAATCCACCGGATTTACCCAAATATTCTGGTAAATATACCCCACCTCGTATGCATGCGGATTCGGAATGCGATCCGGGCCTATCAAGCCATTATTGTTGAAATTATTATCTGAAGCATCATATGGATTGTAATCACCTCCATACGCATAGAACTCTTTTCCGTCTTTCGTGTACCAACGAGCAGCCTGGTCTACAAAATCCCAAATAAATCCACCCTGGTACTTCGGATACTTGCGGACCAAATCCCAATACTCTTTGAATCCGCCTTGCGAATTACCCATCGCATGGGCATATTCACATTGAATCAAAGGTTTATCAATATCTCCTTTTGAATACTCTTCGCACGATTTGTAATCGTAATACATCGGACAGAACACATCCGTATATTCATTCGTGCCGGCCTGCTCATATTGGACAGGGCGGGTTTTATCTTCAGCCTTAATCCATTTATAGCAAGCCTCGAAGTTCGGACCGAATCCGGCCTCATTACCCAACGACCAGAATATGATGGAAGGATGATTATATCCGCGCTGTACATTGCGTTGATTACGTTCCAAATGCGCTTTCGCATAAAGCGGATTCTTCGCCAACGTCTCCTCGCCATAGCCCATACCATGCGATTCGATGTTCGCCTCGGCCACTACATACAGACCATATTCGTCACACAAATCATACCATAAATTATTATCCGGATAATGACAGGTACGAACCGCGTTGATGTTCAGCTCTTTCATGCGCTTGATATCCTGCAACATCCGTTCTTTGGAAATATAATAACCATCATCCGGATCCATTTCATGACGGTTCGCCCCTTTAAACAACACCGGCTGGCCATTTACCCAAATCTGCGAATTCTTCATCTCAATCTTGCGGAATCCCACCTTCTGGACAATAGATTCAGAAACCTTTCCGTTTTGTTGCAGATTAGCCACCAACGTATAGAGATTCGGGGTCTCGGCCGTCCACTTCAACGGATTGCTGACATTCATCATTACCGATTGCTTACCGGAACCATTCACTTGCGAAGAAGCTATCTCCTTTCCGTTTTTGTCCAGCAACTTCAGGTCTACTACAGCCTTACCCTTTATCTGAAGGTCAATCTGCAGAGAACCGTCTTTGTATTGCGCGTCCAAATCCGGAGTAATGCGGATATCCTGAATATGCGTACTTTGACGAGCATATAAATAACAATCACGTCCTACCCCCGAATAACGATAGAAATCCTGGTCCTCCAAATAGGAACCGTCACACCAGCGGAACACCTGGAAAGCAATCAGGTTCTTGCCCGGCTTCACATACTTGGTCAGGTCAAACTCGGCCTCCAGCTTGCTATCCTCGCTATATCCCACAAACTTTCCGTTCACATACAGATACATATTGGAAGTTACCGACCCAAAATGAGCGATAATCTGCTTTCCTTTCCAATCTGATGGAATCACGATTTCTTTCCGATAAGTTCCTACATGATTATTGGCCACCGGCACGTAAGGAGGATTGTTCTTATACTGACTTCTCCACGCATAGCCTACATTCACATAAATCGGGTCACCATAGCCATTCAACTCCCAAACGCCAGGCACCTGTATGTCATCCCAACCTTTATCGTTGAAGTCAGTCTTGTAATAATCAGTCGGGCGTTGGTCAGCACTTTCCACCCAATTGAATTTCCATGTTCCATTCAGCGTCATATAATTATCGGAAGCCAACCGGCATCCCTCTAACGCTGCCTTTTCAGATTCGAACGCAAAATAATTCGTGTGCATCGGAGCCCGGTTAATTGCGTTCACATTCGGATCCTGCCATTCGCCTTGTTGGGCAAAAGCAGTAACGCCCGTTAAAGCAAGGGCACAAATCAGTACATTTCGTTTCATGTTATATAATTTAAGTTTTTCACAAAGGTATATAATAATCCGACACTTACAAATAAGTTATACAAAATATAGGCATAAATGGAAAGAAAATTAGGCATAAACGAAAGAAAACATAGGCATGAATCCCCGCGAACATAGGCATGAATCCGTGCTAACTCAACGGCTTCTGATACAAATAACGCTTGATGCTCTTTTTGGGCGTCTTCTCGAAATCATTTTTCCGCAATTCAAACCGGGAAATCTTGCAATACCGGGGGACAACCCGATTTACCATCTTGATATATTGCTCCATCTCACCATCCACATCCTGGGAAGTCATTTCCTGCGACTCAATCCGTTTCCAATCCGGATAAATAAGAGCCGTCAACTTCTTGCCATCCGATACGACAAGCGACTCAATCACCAACGGCATATTGTTCAGTTTGTTCTCAATCTCTTCCGGATAGATATTTTGCCCGTTAGGCCCTAAAATCATCGTCTTGCACCGACCTCGGATAAAGAGAAATCCATCCGCATCCAGCGTACCCAGATCACCCGTCCGCATCCAGCCATCCGGAGTCATCACCTCCGAGGTCGCTTCCGGATTCTTATAATATCCCAACATATTATTCATGCCCCTTACCCATATCTCGCCTACTTTATGACGCGGGTCATCCGAATCTATACGTACCTCCATACGGTCTATAATCTTCCCGACCGACCCTGGCTTGAACTCATCCCATTGCGCATAAGCGATTAACGGGCCACATTCGGTCATCCCATATCCCACCGTGTACCGGAAACGGATGGTATGCAACAAACGCTCCACATCTTTATTCAAAGCGGCTCCGCCAATGACCAGTTCTTCAAAATTATCTCCAAAGGCTTTATTCAGTCCGTCCGCTATCCTCCTCCGGATAAGGCTATTTACACCGGGCACTCTCAGCAGGAAACGCACCAGCGGTTTGCCCACCACCGGAAAAATATTATTCTTTACCGCCCGCTCTATAATAAGCGGAACCGCCAGAATCAAACGGGGACGAAAGGTCTGGTAAGCATGGGCAATCACTTGTGGAGCGGGCCTGCCTACGATAAAATGTACATGGCATCCTTTATTGAATGAATTGAGCACTTCAAAAGCCAATCCATACATGTGCGCCATCGGCAAAAGGCACACAATGTTATCCCCGGCATGTATAAACGGAAGCTTGTCTGCCGCGAATTGCGTATTGCTCCATAAGCTCCGATAAGGAAGCATCACCCCTTTCGACGAACTGGTCGTACCCGATGTATAATTCAGCACCGCCAGCTTTTCCGGGTCTTCTTTATAATAATGTATCGATTCGGGAGTAAAATCAGGGTAAGCCTGATTGAAAAGCTCATCCAACCCACCTATAACATCCAGAACCTTCTTGCTTGTCGTCTTTATCAACGAGAAATCATCCAAACAGACTATCAACTGAACTTGAGGAATCGCCTCTTCATCCAACTTTTTCCAACTTGATTTAGCCACAAACAAAGCCTTTGTTTCCGAATGATTCAAGATATGATGGATATTATCTGTATTAAATTCATGAAGGATAGGAACCGCTACTGCCCCATAGGTAAGTATTCCGAAAAAGCAGATAGCCCAATGCGTAGAATTGGCTCCCACAAGTGCGACCTTATCTTCCGGCCGTATTCCAGCCTTCTTCAGAAGGATATGCAATTCGGACATCCGCTTAGCAACCTCTTTATAGGTATAAATCTCTCCTCCTATATCCGAGAATGCCGGCAGATTCCAATGTGTTTTCACGCTCTTTTCAAGCAGTCCTAAAAAGCGGTTCTCCATAAGGCATCTGTTTTACGTATTATCAACGTTACAAACGTAATGTTTTTGCACTTATTATGCAAATATTTTCAGTTAATACGTTAATAATAATTTCAAATAGATAGGAATAGCTACTTAGAATCCCGGCTTTTCGCCTTTCTCTCCCGCAAGCCACCAGTCAATCATCCGGCGCGCGATACTCAATTTTTGAGGCAATTCGGGAAGATGGTCTTTCGAAAAGAATGCACCCGCGCTCAATTCATCATCCTGAAGCTTAATCGTACCACTCTCATAATCGGCAAAAAAGCCCACCATCAATCCGCTGGGATAAGGCCATGGCTGGCTCCCGAAGTATGTTATATTCTTAATGGTCAATCCGGTTTCCTCCATGACTTCTCTTCGGACACATTGCTCCAAGCTCTCTCCAACTTCTAAAAAACCGGCCACCAGTCCATGAAAACGTCCTTTGAAATTGCGCGCATGTACCAACAAAAGCTCATCTCCTTTCCGAATCAGCACAATAATGGCGGGATGAATCACCGGATAATACTCCTGCCTGCATGCATCGCAATATTTGGAGATTAAAGTATGGAACGCTAATGGACGTCCGCAAGCCGGACAAAATTGAAAATTCCTATCCCAGTGCACCAGCTGAAAAGCCTTCCCGGCACGTTTGTACCACTCGCGGGACAAATAATCCCAGCTATCCCGCAAACCAACCCAAAGATAGGCATCACCTATCCGTACCTCATCCGACACAGAAGCGGCACGAGCCGGAATCTCTTCTTGGAAAGCTACTTCGAAAGACCGGTCTGTCGGTACCGGAGACTCTTCTTGAAAAGGCAAAGTATAGGTATCGCCATGCCTTTCCAACAACAATCTATCTTTATAGAATAAGAACCAATAATACATAACGCCTGATTTTTTATTGAAAAGAAACAAGGAGACAAAGAAACAGGTCTTCCGACCTTGTTATCTTGTCCCCTTGTCTACAGAATTACCAAATCGTTACCCGTTTCTCCGGAGCAATATACATGGCATCCTTATCTGTGATTCCAAAGGCATCATACCATGCCTGGACATGAGGAAGCGCACCATTCACACGCCACTTGCCCATCGAGTGAGGGTCAGACTTCGTATAAACACGCACCTGCTCATCCCGGATATTCTCTGCCCATACACCTGCGTACGAAAGGAAGAAGCGTTGTTCAGGAGTGAATCCATCGACTACACCCAGCGGTTTGTCCTTCGTTGCATTCTGGAAAGCCTGGAATGAAACCATCAAACCTCCGTGGTCTGCCAAGTTTTCACCCAAAGTCAACTCACCATTCGCCTTCAAATCCGGCAATACATTAATATTGTTGAAGAAATCAACCATCACCTGAGCACGTTCTTTAAAACGTTCCGCATCTCCGGCGGTCCACCAATCGGTCAGATTTCCATCCTTATCAAACTGACGTCCCTGGTCATCGAACCCGTGCGTCATCTCATGTCCGATAACCACACCTATCGCACCATAATTATAAGCATCATCTGCATTCAGGTCAAAGAACGGATATTGAAGGATAGCAGCAGGGAAACAAATCTCATTCGTGGTCGGATTATAATAAGCATTGATAGTTTGCGGTGTCATATGCCACTCTTCCGTATCGACCGGCTTACCGATTCGTCCGATCATATCTGCCATCTGCCATTGGTTCGCCCGACAAATATTTGCCCAATAAGAATCTTTCTGGATGTCCAACGAAGAATAGTCCTTCCACTTGTCCGGATAACCAATCTTCACATGGAACGCATTCAGTTTATCCATGGCCTTCACTTTTGTCGTATCACTCATCCAATCCTGAGCCTGGATACGCTCACCCAAAGCGACCTGCAAATTCTTGACCAAATCCAGCATACGGGTCTTGGCTTCAGCCGGGAAATATTTTTCCACATACATCTGACCTACGGCCTCGCCCAGCATACTATTGGTATTTGACACAGCACGTTTCCAGCGCGGCTGGTTCACCTGACGACCGGAAAGAGTTTTACCATAGAAGTCAAAGCTCTCGGCCACAAAATCATCGCTCAGATAATTGGAAGCTGCATCAATCAGGTTCCATTCCAAATAAGCAATATGTTTTTCCAACGGCAAAGCATTAATCAGGCGAATCACCTCCTTGAGCGGTTCAATTTGTCCTACACTCAACTCTGTCACACCATTAGCACCTAATGTCTTCAAATAAAGATCCCAGTCCACACCGGCAAACTCCTTCTTAAATTCCTCGTAAGTCATCTTGTGGTAATTAGCCGCAGGGTCACGTTGCTCGGTCGCACTCAAAGAAACCTTCGCAATAGCTGTCTCGATTTCCATAACCGCATCCATCTTTTGTTGAGCTATAGCTTCATCAAAGCCGGCCAACTTAAACACATTTACAATATGCTGTTTGTATTTATCACGAATATTGAGTGTTACCGAATCATTATCCAGATAATATTCCTTCTCGCCCAAATTAATTCCTCCTTGATAGAGTTGGAACAGGTTCATCTTACTATTCTTGATATCCGCGCCTACATAGCTAAAAAAATAGCAACTGATACCGTCCCGGTACAACTCAGCCGTCAAAGGAAGAATTTCCGCCTTGTCTTTCAAACCGGCGATCTGAGCCATACGCTCTTTTATAGGATTCGTACCATCGGCATTCAGCTTCACGCTATCCAACGCCAATGTATAAAGGTCGCCAATCTTCTGCGCCACGCTACCCGGCGCATTTTGCTGAGATGCCAAAGACTCGAACAACTCATTCAATCGTTCCCGGTTTTTCTCATCCAGCACATTAAATACGCCAAAGCTGGAATATTCAGCCGTAAGCGGATGATTCTTAATCCAACCTCCACATGCATACTGATAAAAATCTTCACCCACTACAGCTGTAGTGTCTAAATTCGCCAAGTCAATCCCGACCGGCGTTTCTGCCTTTTTCTGATTACCGCAGCTCGTCAACATAGCCAATGAAACAAGAGCCGCCGGCAAAATGTGTTTGAAATTCATACTGATAAACCTTTAGTTATTTAGTTCCTGAGTTTATTAATCTATAAGTTCTTGTTAGACTTCAACAAAAAACATAAACTAAAAAACTTATAAACTTAATGTATCTTTTGCTTAAAACGCCCGCAAAGGTACATACAAAAAAGTTTTTTGCAATGAATGCAACACATTCTTTTTGAAAGTTTTTCCCACAAATATTTGGATATTCAAAAATAAGTCGTACCTTTGCACCGCATTTAAGGAAAACGGGGTGTAGCGCAGTCCGGTTAGCGCACCTGCTTTGGGAGCAGGGGGTCCCAGGTTCGAATCCTGGTACCCCGACAA
>URGO01000127.1 GCA_900547435.1 uncultured Parabacteroides sp. | reverse complement strand
AGTGAACGCCCGTCTGAGCCGTTCATCGGCATTGGCATCCAAGGCGACCGGTTATCCGTTGGCTTTCGTGGCCGCTAAGTTGGCTTTGGGCTACGGATTGGATGAGATAGGCGAGATGGGTACGCCGAACTCGGCCTACAAGGCTCCGGAGGTAGACTATATGATTGTGAAGATTCCGCGTTGGGACCTGTCGAAGTTCGTAGGCGTTGACCGGCAAATCGGCTCAAGCATGAAGTCGGTGGGCGAAATCATGTCTATCGGTAAGAGTTTCGAGGAAATCATGCAGAAGGGTCTGCGTATGATCGGACAGGGAATGCATGGTTTCGTGGGAAATAACGGATTGGAATTTGAGGATTTGGACAAGGAGTTGGCCAATCCGACCGACCTGCGTATCTTTGCCGTGGCTCAGGCGTTGGAGAAAGGCTATACGGTAGAGCGCATCTATGAGCTGACCAAGATTAACCCGTGGTTCTTGAAGAAGCTGAAGAATATTGTAGATTATACTAAGGTATTAGAGCTTTATAATAAGATAGAAGAGGTTCCGGCGGATGTGCTGAAAGAGGCTAAACGGCTTGGTTTCTCCGATTTCCAGATTGCCCGATACGTAGAGCATCCGGAAGGGAATATGGAGAAGGAAAATATCCGCGTCCGTAATTTGCGTAAGAAATTGGGTATCCTGCCCAGTGTGAAACGCATCAATACGGTGGCTTCCGAAAATCCGGAACTGACCAATTATCTTTATTTGACTTATGATGGAAGTGCGCATGATATACCTTATTATCCGACCGACAAGAGCGTGATTATCTTGGGTTCGGGTGCTTATCGCATCGGTTCTTCGGTGGAATTTGACTGGTGTTCGGTAAATACCGCCCAGACGGTTCGTAAGTTGGGATATAAGGCTATCATGATCAACTATAATCCGGAAACGGTGTCGACCGATTATGATATGTGCGACCGTTTGTATTTCGATGAATTGTCTTACGAACGTGTGTTGGATATCATTGATTTGGAAATGCCGAAGGGCGTAGTGGTGTCGGTAGGCGGACAAATCCCGAATAACTTGGCCATGAAGCTTTATCGCCAGCATGTGCCTATCTTGGGAACCTCACCGTTATCGATTGACCGTGCGGAGAACCGCCATAAGTTCTCGGCTATGTTGGATTCGTTGAAGATTGACCAGCCGCGGTGGGCTGAGGTGACGAGTATGGAGGAGATTGACGAGTTCATCGCCGAAGTCGGTTTCCCGATTCTGATTCGTCCTTCTTATGTATTGTCGGGTGCAGCCATGAATGTCTGCCATTCGAAAGAGCAGATGATTGAGTTCTTGGGCCTGGCGGCTAAGGTATCGAAGGAATATCCGGTTGTGGTATCTGAGTTCTTGCAAGGCGCGAAGGAAGTCGAGTTTGATGCCGTGGCTAAGAATGGTGAAGTGGTTGAGTATGCTATTTCTGAGCATATCGAGTTTGCCGGAGTCCATTCAGGTGATGCGACATTGGTATTCCCGGCTCAGAAGATTTACTTCGAGACCGCACGTCGGATTAAGAAAGTGGCTAAAACTATCGCAAAAGAATTAAATATCAGCGGTCCGTTCAACATCCAGTTCTTGGCAAAGAACAATTTCGTGAAGGTTATCGAGTGTAACCTCCGTGCTTCGCGCAGCTTCCCGTTCGTATCGAAAGTGTTGAAGCGGAACTTTATCGAGACGGCAACGCGTATCATGCTGGATGCTAATTATACGAAACCGGATAAGAGTGCGTTTGATATTGATTGGATTGGCGTCAAGGCTTCGCAATTCTCGTTTGCCCGTCTGCATAATGCCGATCCGGTATTGGGCGTAGACATGAGCTCGACCGGTGAAGTAGGATGTATCGGGGATGATTTCAACGAAGCTCTGTTGTCCGCAATGATAGCCGTAGGCAATACAATTCCGAAGAAGAATATTCTGGTTTCGTCCGGAGCTGTAAAGAGCAAAGTGGATTTGCTGGAACCTTGTCGGGTACTGGATGCGAAAGGCTATACAATCTATGCGACACAAGGAACGGCTAAGTTCTTGAATGAAAACGGTATTAAGGCTACGGCTGTATGCTGGCCGGACGAACAAGGCGATTTGGATATTATGGAGATGTTCAGCCAGCACGTATTTGAATTGGTTGTGAATATTCCAAAAGATCATAGCAAACGCGAACTCACCAACGGGTATAAGATTCGTCGTGCTGCAATCGACCATAACATACCGTTGATTACCAATGCCCGTTTGGCAAGTGCTTTCATCGAAGCCTTCTGCTCAATGCGGGAAGAGGATATTCAAATCAAGAGTTGGCAGGAATATAAATAAAATGAAGAAGTAAGGATAAAGAATGAAGAATTGAGGAAAAAGAAGGCATATATGCCATTCCTGATTCTTCATTCTTAGTTGTTCATTCTCAATTTTTTGATTTATTTCTTATCTTTGTTCCATGAATACACAAAAATACATTCTGATACTATTGACATTTATTCTTAAGGCCAGTTTCCCGGTGTGCGTGTTGGGACAAACCGGGGATATGTCTCTTTATTTATCTGTCCAGAATTATACCATTGATGATTATAAGGCAAGTTGCCAGAATTGGGATATTCATGTGTCGGAAGAGGGCGCATTGTATGCCGCCAATAATTCCGGATTGCTGGAGTTTGACGGGAATACGTGGCATCTGTTTGCGACACCCGGTGAAGAAATCATTTACAAAGTCCGCGAACAGAACGATACAGTATTTATAAAAGGAGAGAAGCAAGATGGTTATTGGCTTTATAATGCGGAAAAGAATCTGGAGTATTATCCGATGAAAGATACTTTGCCGGCCTCTCTTTTCCGGCAAGAGCATCATTGCGTGGCTTTCCCTGTTCCTGAGCAGGTAGAGGAGGCGCGTCCGACCGTCTATGTCCAGACTTCTTCTTTAAATATCGTCGGAACCGAGTATGGGGTCTTTTTCTTGGATAAGAAGGGGAATATTTTGCGACATCTGTCTATGGACAATCAGCTGCAAGATAACTTTGTCCATGCGATTTGCGTACAAGACGAGACACGGATTTGGTTAGCCTTGGATAATGGTATTACGCAGGTTGACATTAATCCGGAGATTAGCCTCTTGGGGACACGGAGCAAAGTGGGAAAACCGATTCATGTCGCCTTGCAAGGTACAACCGTATATATACACACAAACTTCGGTTATTTTAAACGGGCGTTGTGGACCGGAGAACCGTTTGTCCCGATTCTTCCTCAGGAAGCCGAGAAGTTCATGAATGATAAAGTTGTCCCTTCGCCTTTTACTCCGGATGAGATATTTGCCGATTTGAAACCATTGACCTATTTTCGTCAGGCCGAATATATTTATCCGACTTATGATAATATGTATTGGTTACTTTTAGGGAATGAAGCGGGACTTTTTAAGGATGAGGGGCAGGGTACATCCCTCAAATGCCGGCTTTTGTTCGATAATTACCACATGCATCTTACTACACGCGGACCGCATTTCTTTACCTTGAACGATTCTTTGTATGCCGTATCGACCATGCAGGGCGTTGTGCTGGTGAATCTTCGGAAATTGATTACCGGAACATTACAACTGACCATGCCTCGCTTCCGACGGGTCACTTATCAGGATCGTGAAGGATTGCATTATTTGCGTCCGGATACTTCTTATATTGAACTTCCGAACCGTTTTCAAGAAGTGGATTTTTATGTTGGGACAACTGTGTTTACTCCCAACCATCAAATTTCTTATCTTTTGGAAGGAGTCTCCACACAATGGTCGGAATGGCAAAATACGGGAAAGATTTTGTTCTCCCAATTGCCGGAAGGAACCTATACTTTGCGTGTCCGGAAGTATGTGACGCGCGGTGCATTCCCGGAAATAACGATGACTATTAAGGTCTTGCCGGCATGGTATAATAGCATCTGGGCGTATCTGGCTTATATATTCTTGCTCTTTGCCGGGGTATGGAGTTACCTGAAATATAACCAGCGGAGGCTAAAACAGGAAGAACAGGCGGAGAAGGAACAAGCCGATCAATTGGAGCAACATAAGCAAGATATTTTGCGAAACAAGACTTTGGAAGATGAATTGCAAAGTAAAAATAACGAGCTTATGATTCAGATGTCGGCGGTTGTGCGCCGTAATCAGGCAATCCAATCTTTTCTGACCGAATTGGAATCTCAAAAAGAACAGTTAGGAGACCGTTATCCAAGTAAATTGTACAAGAGATTGCATGGTCTGATGGAAGAGGCGCTGGAGGATAAAGAGGATTGGCAGCTCTTTGAAGCGTATTTCAAGAATGCGCATCAGGCCTTTTGGGAGCGACTTCAGGGTAAATTCCCGGATTTGACGTCCGGTGATTTGCGTATCTGTTGCTTGCTTCGGATGAATTTGTCTACCAAAGAAATCGCATCTTTGTTGAATATATCCGTTCGGGCGGTAGAAATACGCCGTTACCGGTTGCGCAAGAAGTTGGAACTAAGTGCTGAAATGAATTTGGTGGATTTCCTATTGAGGTTATAACTTTACCTTACAAAACAGAAAAACGTATAAAAGGTAGTATTCTTTGTTTGGAGAGATAGTTATGTTTTTCGGCGAAGGATACTACCTTTTTTATAAAAGGTAGGCATGAATTTCCGATGTATGCTTGGATTTTATGACTTTCTCACCGTAGATATAAATCTATATTTTGCTGTTTTATAAAAATCTGATATATAGATTTTTATATTTATAGAATGAATTAATGTGAAACTCATGTTGAGTACTACATTAAGACTTTTTATAAATGCGCAAACGATGTTGTGTGTAAAATTTTGACTTCCGGGATAAAGATGTTTTTCTTTGCAACAAATCTTCAAAGCGACAAAATCAAAGAGCATGATAAACGAGCTACAAGAACTGAATAAACAGTTAGAACAATTTGAAAAGAAAGGAATCGATAGAAGGCGATTCTTTAAAATATTAGCTGCCGTGGGAGTATTGACTGCGGTAAGTGATCCGAAAGCACATGCCTTTTCCAGCAAAGCGAAAGGGAAAATCGTGATTGTAGGAGGAGGTGCGGCCGGAATCAGTATGGCAGCCCGATTAAAGCGATGGTTGGATGAGCCGAACATAACATTGATTGATCCGAATGACCGTCAATATTATCAACCAGGTTTTACCTTGATTGCTTCTGGCGTTTACAAACCGGACGAGGTTTGGAAAAAGCAGGAAGATTGTATACCTTCTGGCATTAAATGGGTAAAAGATTCGGTTATAGCTGTTGACCCGGTTTGGAATCAGGTTACGACTGCGGAGAACGGGAAAATTACTTATGATTATTTGGTGCTTGTTCCCGGAATCCAGATGAATTGGAATCAGATTGAAGGATTTGATTATAGCAAATTGGGAACTGGGAATGCACATTGTATTTATGACTTCAATGGGGCGCAAATGACCTGGAAAGCCATGAAGGAATTTACTGAAAAGGGCGGAAAAGGTGTTTATACGGATACTTATACAAAGCATAAATGCGGAGGGGCTCCGAAAAAAATCTGTTTACTGACGGATGATTATGCCCGTAAGCATGAGCATCGTGAGCACATCCAGCTGAATTATTTTACGGCTGAGAAGGACTTGTATGACGTAAAATATTTCACGAAGCGTCTGAAAGAAATTTATAAAGAACGGAATGTGCCTATTACCTTGAATACACGGGTAAAGGGTATTGACTTGGATAGGAAGCAGGTTCATTTTGAGAAAATAGAGAAAGTTGGTGACGAAAAACTGGTTACATCTTTCATCGAAGATTATGATTTCTTGCATTTTACTCCACCTATGTCGGCACCGGACTTTGTAAAGGAGGCCGGATTAGGATTTCCGGACGGAAACTTGGCTGATGGCGGCTGGGTTATGGTAGACAAAGAGACTTTGGTACATCAAAAATATCCGAATATCATCGCGTTGGGGGATGTAGCTGGAACTCCAACCAGTAAAACTTCGGCGGCAACACGTGTTCAGGTGCCTATTGCAGCAAAGAACTTGATTGCGTTGATGGAAGGCAAAGAACCGACCGAGAAATATAATGGATATGCGGCTTGTCCGATTGTAACTGATTATGGCCATGTACTGCTATGCGAGTTCGATTATAAGAAAGAACCGCAGATTTCTTTCCCATTTTCCTTGTTGGATATGTCGAAAGAACAATGGGCTGCTTGGCTATTGAAAGTCTATATACTGAAACCGATGTATTTCTATGGAATGTTAAAAGGATATGCATAAAAAAGATAACACACACTCCCTATAAATAAATGCTGAACTAAAACACAGATGATTGAGAAAGCCTATTCCGTGAAGGAATGGGCTTTTTTAGATTTATAAGATAGAAAGTACGAAAAAACATCTTTTTTGATTTAGGGATATTCTTCTGCGGTACGTTATATATATATAAAGCATAAAAAATGGATGATTTATTGCTGAAATATATTAAAGGGGAAGCTTCTGCGGAAGAAAAGAAGCAGGTGGTGCGTTGGATAGATGAGAATCCGCAAAATATGCGCCGCTATCTTTCTATGCGCAAATTGTACGACATTACTTTATGGAGTGAGGGTGAAAAGAATGGTGAAAAGCAGCAATTTCATTTGCGGCATATGGCTATAGTGTTATTGAAATATGTGGCGGTATTGATTGTGGCTTTTTCTGGAGCTGTGTTTTATCTGATACAAAAGGATAATACGATAGAGATGCAAACCGTATTCGTCCCATGCGGGCAACGAGCAGAAGTGATGCTGGCTGACGGGACAAAGGTATGGCTCAATTCGCTTTCTACGTTCCGTTTCCCCAATCGTTTTTCGGAAAGTATGCGGAATGTGGAGTTGGATGGAGAGGGTTATTTTGAGGTAACCCATAATGGAAAAGCTCCGTTTGTGATAAAGACTTATAAGTATGATGTCAAGGTGCTCGGGACGGAGTTTAATCTGAAAGCCTATAAAGAAAACCAATTTTTTGAGACTGCATTGGTCAAAGGATGTGTCGTGATAGAAGATGCAGATAAAAAAGAGCTGGTGGAAATGAAACCGAATGAGCGTGTGGTTTATGCGAATGGCTCATTGCAAATACATTCTATGGACGATTGGGATGATTTCCGTTGGCGGGAAGGATTGTTTTGTTTCACGAATGAAACAATAAGCAGCTTGATTCTAAAATTGGAACTATATTATGATGTGAAGATCCGGATAGAAAGTACTGACTTGACAAATTGTACTTATTCCGGCAAGTTTCGGATAAAAGACGGAATAGAACATGTGCTGAAAGTATTGCAACTTAATCATCGGTTTGATTATACTTTTGATGAGGGGAAAAATGAGATAACTATAAAGTAGTATAAATTGTTAAATCGAAATGCCTATGGGAGAATGAAAGAAAAACATAAAAAGACAAATCGGAAGATGTTGGCGCATCTCCCGATTCATAAGTCAGTAAAAATAGATTGGCTTCACTTTAAATCAAATGAATTACTAACTTTTTCAAATGCAAATGTATGAATAATATTGGTAAAAGGCTTTTATTGCCTGAAAGAAAACTCCAATTAAAAACAACGCGAGCCATGAAACTAACTTGTGCCTTGCTATTTTCGGCAACAATGGGGGTGTTCGCTGCCGGTAACGCCCAAACCATGCGGGTAAATATTCAAGCGAATAACGTGTCTACCTCAAAGATCTTGTCTGAAATTGAAAGACAGACAGATTATCTGTTTGTATATAATGAAAACGAGGTGGATTTAGATCGTATAACGTCTGTGAATGCTGTCAATGAAACAACGGCAGAGGTGCTTTCTGCTGTTTTTGCGGGAACGGACATCGTGTATGCCATAGAGGGTGAAAATATAATGCTGATGAGAAAAACATCGGATTCAGATAGGACTAATTCTACTCAACAGGCTAAAACAATAACTGGCACGATTACGGATAAACTTGGAAATCCAATCATTGGGGCCAATGTCGTTGTAAAAGGTACAACGAATGGAACAATCACCAATATGGATGGATATTTCTCATTGACGGCTAATAAAGGTTCGATCCTGCAGATTTCATATATAGGATTTCTTACGCAGGAGATCACGATAGGAGATAGCAATACCTTGTCTATTGTTTTGAAAGAGGATTCGGAAACACTCGATGAGGTCGTTGTGGTGGGGTATAGTACACAAAAGAAAGTAAATTTGACAGGTTCTGTAGCTACTGTTAATTTTGAGAAATTATCTTCCAGGCCGATAACGGATGCTTCTCAAATATTGAATGGAGCCTCTCCAGGCCTTCAAATCATGCAAAGTTCAGGAGAGCCTAATGCCGAAAGTTTTTCGTATAATATTCGAGGAACTGGAACTTTGAATAATTCAGATCCGCTTATCCTTGTTGATGGTATGGAACAGAGCATCAGTATGGTCAATCCTTCAGATATTGCAAGTGTATCTATCCTGAAGGATGCGGCATCATGTGCTATCTATGGGAATAGAGGTGCAAACGGAGTTATTCTTATTACTACACGGAATGGAGAAGATGGAAAAGTCAATATAAATTACGATGGGACATTCTCCTATAACGAACCATTTAAGATCATTCATACTATATCCGATTACGTTCAATACATGAAACTGATGAATGAATCAGCTAATAACGTAGGAAATTCTGATATTTTTTCTCAAAGCTCAATTGATACATGGGAAGCTGCCAATGCTAATCCTAATGGAATAGCCGCTTCCGGGTATCCTAATTATGTAGCCTATCCAAATACAGACTGGTGGGATGAAATCTATACAAAGCAATGGATGCAGAAACATGCAGAGTCCAACAGCAAATGCAACATTACGAAATATTTTTGAAAAAACACAATTTAGGAGTATCAAATTGTAGTT